>JAIRWH010000036.1 GCA_031253545.1 Oscillospiraceae bacterium | reverse complement strand
CCGCCCCCGCTCCCCGTAGGGGCGGTTGTCCTCAACCGCCCCTACGTCCCCCCGCTCCCCCCGTCCCCTAACCACTAATCACCGTCAACTGAACAACCAACCACGCCGCCGCCCGCCCGCCGTGAGCGGGGGAGGCTTTTTCGCGCGCGAGGGAAGATTACCGCCGCCATAAGCATTGTTCAGCGCCTCCCGAAAAATATTTTGTCACACTTTCGCCCTCTCGGGTGTATATTGATATGAAGGGGTGTGAATCATGGATAACAGACAAATGGAAGAAATTGTGGACCGTTGCGGCACGAAAATGTTCCGTGTCGCGGCGGCCGTGCTCCACAGCAAGGAGGAGGCGGAGGATGCCGTGCAAGACGCCTTCGTGAAGCTCGTGGAAAAGCGCCCGCGTTTCGAATCGCCGGAGCACGAGCTGGCGTGGCTCATAAGGGTAACGGTGAATATCTGCAAGAATTACCTGCGTTCCCCGTGGCGCAAGGCCACAGTGCCGCTGACGGACGACTACCCGACAGAGACGGAAAACGAGCGCGACAGCATGGAGCTGCTCGCCTCCCTGCCGCCGAAGTACAGGAGCGTGGTGCATTTGCTCTACTACGACGGTTACTCCGTGAAGGAAACGGCGCGTATACTCCACGCCACGGAGTCCGCGGTCCGCAAACGCCACAGCCGCGCTTGCGCCATGCTCAGAGACACATTGAAAGGAGAATACGCATGAAAGACTACAAAGACTACATGGACAGGCTGACATTAGACGGCGCGGCCCGCGAAAGGACGCTGGATGCCATGCGGAAAGCGGCCGCCGGGCGTTCGGTCAAAGCGGATACCGAAGCCGCCCTGCCCGCGCAAAACATCGTCGCCTTAAATACCGCGCCCGCGGCGCGCCCGCGCGGCGCGTGGCTCGCCAAGGCGGCGAGCATGGCGGCGGCGTTTGTGATATTGGGCGCGACCGCGGGCACGGTGTATTATTTCAGCACCCGCCCCGCCGCGCCGCAGCCGCCGGGCACCTCGCCGACCGTGAAAGACGACCCGCTCTCCCCCTCGCCCCCCGACGTTTCGCCGTCCGGCGTAATGCCGCTCTCGCCCTCGCCCTCGCCGAGCGACGACGCGGTTACCTTCACAAACGCCTATTTTGAGGAAAAGGTGCGCGCCGCCATAAACAAACCCGAAGGGGTTATCACGCAAAGCGACTTAGCGGCGGTGACAAGCCTCAGCTTAGACCCCGCCCCGCCAAACAACGAGTTGGAACCGCTGCGGTATATGCCGAACTTGCGTTACCTCCACCTTGGCGGCACGGGCGAATACTTCGGCGGCTCGGAGCTGCTGCAGGGGCTGACAAAATTGGAGGAGCTGTCTGTGGATAATCGGCTCTCGTTAGACGAATGTTTTAAGCTGATGGAGATATTGCCCGACTGCGCCGTGTATTTTTACTACCGCGAACAAGACCCTCCCGCAGACACGGTTACCGACGAAAACGGCCTTACGTGGCGCGTCGCGCCGCAGTACGACTACCCCGACTTATATCTCTGCGACTGCGGGACTTACAGGTACAGGCACACGCTTGGCGCGGGCAGTCTCTACGGTTACATTGATATAATCGTAAGCCCATACGCGGGTGAAATCACCCACAGCGGGCTTGACGTACACGGCAGTTACGGTGTGGCGCAGTGGCTCTATGACCCCGCCGCGGGGCGGTATATGCTCGTTGTGGCAAGCGAAAGCGGCTACGAACTGACGGAGTACGCCGCCGGCGAGTTTGACTCGCTGTTCCCCCGGTATTCGCAGCGTTTCCGCGCGGTGCGCAGGGCGGACTTCTCGAAGATTGACATGAGCTTGGAGTACCCGAATTATTACGACTCTTACACCGACGAGCTATACGCCTTGGCATACGGAAACAAACTGATTACCGATTATATCTACTCGGAGAGCGATATTGACCAAAACATCATGCGCTCTTATTCGGGCGCGGGGCGGTACCCTCAGCTTTCAGACGAGCCGCCCGTCTACGCCGCCGTTGTGCGCGACGGCAAGTGGATACTGCTCGACACGGCCGGGAACAGGCTTCTGCCGCAGGAGTTTGACCACATATTGGGTATCTCCGGCACCACGCTGTTTGCCAAAGTCAACGGGTTATACGGCATATTGGAGCTTGGCTGACACGCGCAAAATATCCCTCCCCCCTCCGAGGAGGGAGGGGACAATGACCCCAAAGACACATAGATACCGCGGAAAGGACGTTTACCACGAAAAAAGGGTTTTGCTTTTTGCGGCTTTGAGTGTTGACAAATCGGGAGAACGCGGTATAATGGTACTGAGCAAAGGCGCTTGTGTTAAGCGCCTTTGCCTTATTTTGCCGCTATAGGGGGAAAGGGGCGAGCCAATGTGGACAGTATACCGCCGATTACCGCCCACGAAATAAACAGGCTGATGGCGCGCTACGGCGTGAAGTTCGGCATATACAAAAACGGTGAGTTTATCGAGCAGCTCTTTCCCTTCGACCCCATACCCCGCGTCATTACCGCCGAGGAGTTCGGTTACCTTGCCAAGGGGCTTGTCCAAAGGGTCACGGCGCTCAACTGCTTCCTGGGCGACATCTACTCGGAGGCGAAGATTATCAAAGACGGGGTGGTGCCCGAAGAGTTTGTGTATATCTCGACGGGCTATTTGCCGGAATGTGCGGGTATCGCGCCGCCAAAGGGCATATACAGCCATATTTCGGGCATAGACTTGGTGCAGAGCAAAGACGGCAAGTGGTATA
Organism: Oscillospiraceae bacterium; assembly: GCA_031253545.1. Lineage (GTDB taxonomy): Bacteria > Bacillota > Clostridia > Oscillospirales > UBA929 > WRLJ01. Next base: position 50,129 of record JAIRWH010000036.1, on the reverse strand, counting down.
TACTCGAAGACAACCTCAGAGTGCCGTCGGGGGCATCTTACCCCCTCATCGCGCGGGAGCTTTGCCGCATAGCCAACCCCGATGCCTTTTCGCAGAACTATGTGACCGACAACCGCGACTATTCCGACCTGCTGAACGACACCATGAACCATGTCAACCGCGGGGGGCTAAACGTCATCCTCACCCCCGGCAGATACAACGCCGCCTATTTCGAGCATTCCTACTTGGCCGAGCGCACGGGCGCGCCGCTTGTCACGGCATCGCAGCTTATGGTGGATAACAAAGTGGTGTACATGAAAGACTACCTCGGCGGCGCGGCGAGGGTGGGGGCGGTATACAGGCGCATATCCGACGAATACCTCGACCCCATGACATTTTGCAGGGATTCCCTAATCGGCGTGCCCCATATCGCGGATGCCTACCGCAGCGGCAATGTGGCCATAATAAACGCGCCGGGCAACGGGGTGGCGGACGACAAGGGCGTGTATTACTTCGTGCCGAAGATGATAGAATACTACCTCGGGCAAACGCCGCTTTTGGAAAACGCGCCTACCTACCTGCCGTATTATGAGAGCGACATGAAATACACGCTTGAAAACATCGGCAAATTGGTAATCAAAGACGTGTCCGAGGCGGGGGGCTACGGCGTGGTTTTTGGCAGCAACCTCCCGCCGGAAAAGCTCGTGGAGCTGAAAGAGCTGATAAAGCGCGAGCCGAGGCGTTTTATATCGCAGGAGGTCGTGGACTTCATAGACCTCGACATTTTAGACGAGGGCGGCGGTCTTGTGCCGCGCAAAGCCGACCTGCGCGCCTTTGTGCTCACCGGGGAGGAAACCCGCGTGTGGGCGAGCGGCTTGACGCGCTTCTCGCGCCACGCGGATTCGTTCATCGTAAACTCATCACAGGGAGGAGGTTTCAAGGACACATGGGTATTATCTCTGTAGAGCACAGCTCCAACCTCTACTGGTTAGGCAGGTACGCGGAAAGGATTTACACCACGCTGTATACATTCTTCGATTATTATGATAGAATACTCGACAAGGACAAAGACTGCTACAAGGTCTTCCTTGGCAAGTTGCACATCGAAGACAAATACGGCGACCACGAGAGCTTTATCCGCGGCTACCTCTACAACGACGGCGTGGCCGAGCCGGACACCTTTTCCGTAAGCGCGGCGTTCGGGTTCGCGCAGGACAACGCGCTTGTCATGCGCGACGTTATCGGCAGCGAATCCCTCGCCTATATCATACTCGCGGCGGACGCGTTCCATTACAGCCGTGACGCGCACAACCTCAGGCTCGCGCTCATGCCCGCCGTGGACTACCTGCTTGCGTTTTGGGGCAGCATAGACGATAAACTTGCCAGCGGCGAGGAGGGGACCATCATCAAATGCGGCAAACTGATTGAGCGGCTCGACCTCTACTTTCGGTTTTCCTACGACCACAGGTTGATTGCCGCCGAGCACGAAAAGCTCTGCCATGTACTGCGGCATATCAGAAAAGGCAACCCCTACTTTTATAACACCAAACAACTCTCCGTGCTCGTGGAGGTGGTGGGCATGAAAGGGCGCTACGCGGAGCGGCTCGACGATGTGCTCAACTGCCTCGGAAGGCTGTTCGAGAGGCAAAGCGCCTGATGGTCACGCGCTTTCAATACCAAACCGCGCTCACTTTCGTTTCGCCGGCCTCCGAGCATCGGTTTCTATTGAAGATTCTGCCGCCTTCCGACGGCAGGCAGCGCGTAATTGACCTTGCGTGGTCGGTGGAGCCGCAAAGCTCGCTGTGGCTCACGCATGACGCTTTCGGCAACGCCTGCGTGGCGGGGTTCGCCGATATGCCGCACTCGCGCTTTACCTTCGGCATATCCGGCAAAGCCGATATTTCAAGCGAGCCTTATGTGCTTTGCCAAAGCCCGCCGCCCGTGTTTGCCTGTCCGTCCGCCCTCACGCGGCCGTTCGGCGCGCTCGCGGATTTTTACGCCGCGCTCGCCCCCGGCGCGCCGGACGGCGGAGAGCCGTTGCGGCGGATTGAGCATTTTTCCCACGCGGTACATTCGCGCATGGAATACAAACGCGGCGTTACCGATATCGCCACCACGGCCGGGGAGGTGTTTGCCATGGGCGCGGGCGTGTGCCAAGATTACGCGCATATACTGCTTACCTTACTCAGGTTAGACAAAACCCCGTGCCGCTATGTGGCGGGGCTCGCGTCCGGCTACGGCGAAACCCACGCGTGGGTGGAGGCGTGGACGGGCGGGCGCTTCTACGGCGTGGACCCCACGCGCGACAAACTCGCGGACGAAGGCTATATCGCCCTCTCGCGCGGGCGCGACTTCAATGACTGCTCCGTGGAACGCGGGGTCTACAAAGGCTCGTGCAAGGGCACACAGACCATTGACCTGACCATGACCGCCTCGGAGGCGACGCGATGATGATAAAAGTGGTGTCTTCGGCGGCCTTGCCCGTCACGGAGAACCTTATGATACAGAAAAACCGCATAGAGGGCGCGGCGGAGCCCTGCGGCAAGCGCGTGTGCATTGTCACGGGCACCCACGGCGACGAATTGGAAGGGCAGTACGTGTGTGCGCGGTTGGCGAAGCTCCTTGCCGACGGGCGGCAGAGCCTCTCCGGCGTTGTGGACATTTACCCGGCGCTGAACCCTTTGGGCATTGACTCCATCATCAGGGGCTTTCCCATGTTTAATCTGGACATGAACCGCATATTCCCCGGCTCCGCCTCCGGCTCCCTTGCCGAATCCACCGCCTACGATATCGTGAAAGACATCGAGGGCGCGGATATTTGCATTGACATACATTCAAGCAACATATTCCTGCGCGAGATACCGCAGGTGCGGGTAAACGAACAGTCCGAGGAGGCGTTGCTCCCGTATGCGCTCATGCTCAACGTGGACCTTGTATGGATACACGCGGCGGCCACCGTTCTCGAATCCACCTTGGCATACGCGCTGAACGCGTGCGGCGTGAAGACGCTTGTGGTGGAGATGGGCGTGGGCATGCGCATTACCGAAAGCTATTGCGAGCAGTTGCTCGCGGGCATAATGAACCTGCTACGCGAGATTGGTATGTGGCGCGGAGCCGCGGGAAAGGTGAGAAGCCCGGAGGTATCCAAAGACCGCAGCGTGGGCTTTGTCAATTCGGACGCGGCGGGCATCTTCATCCCGCGCGTGGCGCACAACAGCGTTGTGAACGCGGGCGATGTCATCGGGAGCGTGCTCGACCCGCTGACGGGTATGACGGTGGAGAACGCCGTCGCCCCTTGCGGCGGCTTGGTCTTTACGTTGCGGGAATACCCCGTGGTCTTTGGCGGTTCGCTGCTCGCGCGGATAATGGGGGCCTTGCAATGATAAAAAACGTGGTGTATTCCATAAAATCCCCGTATCGCCGGAGCATGGACATAGCAAGCTATACATTCGGGAGCGGGGAGAAGACCTGTTGCGTGGTGGGCGCGCTGCGCGGCACGGAAATCCAGCAGATGGCCGTATGCGCCCAGTTGGTGGACACCCTGCGCCGCCTTGAAGGCAAAGGCCGCATGGCAAAAGACGGGAGCGTGACGGTGATACCCTGCGCCAATTATTACTCCATGAACATCGGAAAACGGTTTTGGACAATGGATAACACGGACATCAACCGTATGTTTCCCGGCTACAACCTGGGTGAAACCACGCAGCGCATTGCCGACGGGCTGTTTAACGCGGTGAAGGGTTACACATACGGCGTGCATGTCACGAGTTTCTACTTGGAGGGGGAGTTTCTGCCCCACGCCAAGATAATGAGGGTCGGCGACGCGGCGGAAGGCGCGTATGATTCCCTTGCGGATTTCGGTCTGCCCTACGGTCTCATCAGAACGCCGCACCCCTACGACACCACCACGCTCCACTACAATTGGCTTGTGTGGGGTTGCAAGGCCTTTTCGCTGTTTACGACCTACACCGAACGCACGGGCACACGCTCCACCCAAGCCGCCGTAAACGCCGTGCTGCGCTTTCTCGCCGCCCGCGGCATTATAGAGCACAGCCTGCACAAGGGTTCGCACACACACATTATGCAGGAAGAGGATATGACGCATATACACACGGCAAGCGCGGGGGTGGTGAAAAACCGCGTGTCGGTCGGTCACGAGGTAAACGAGGGCGACCTGTTGTGCGAGATAATCCACCCGCTTGAGGGCTACTCCGTGGAGCGGATTACCGCCCCCGCCGCCGGCACGGTGTTTTTTTCCTACAATAAGCAGCTCGTGATGGAGCGCGCGGACGTGTTTAAGTTGGTGCCGTTCTAACCGTTTCCGACACGCCGCCCGTATATTTTGTGCAAACCGCACAATAGCGCCCGCGAATAATGTGTGGTTTGCACGGTTGACAACAGGCGGATGAAGGTGTACCCTTGTATTTAGATATTATTCTAAATATAAGGGGTCTGCAAATAATGGGTATCCACGAGAGCTTCAAGGCTCTGTCCGACCCTGTGCGCAGGGAAATCCTCGCGGCCCTGAAAGGCGGCAGGCTGCCGGCGGGCGAAATCGCCTCAAGGTTCGGTCTGACGGGCGCCACAATATCCTATCATCTCAGCCGACTGAAAGATGCGGATTTAGTCCACGAGACAAAGCGGGGTAACTTTGTGTACTATGAGCTGAACACCACCGTATTCGACGATATGGTACTCTGGTTCGGGCAGTTTCGGAAGGGGAAAACGCAATGTTTAACCGACGTTTAAGCGCGTGGCTCGCCGGTTTTGCGCCATTGGCCGCCACATTGCTTGTGTTGCCGGCATTGCCGGATACAATCCCCGCGCACTTCGGCTTAGACGGCAGCGCGGACCGCTTCGGCAGCAAATACGAAATGCTCGTGTTGCCGATAATCACCGTACTCATGGGTTTATTCTGGGTTTTGATTAACAAAACCGCGCTGAAAGACAAGGAAACAGGCACGCAAAACCTAAAGGTGCTGTATTGGGCGGACATATCCGTCTCGCTTTTGTTCACGGCGCTGACGCTGTGGTTTCTGCGCCTGTCGTACATACGGGCGGAGAGTATATACGCGGCGGATACGGACATAGACTTTATGAAGGCAATCACGGTCTGCGTAAGCCTGGGCTATATCCTCGCAGGAAATATCCTGCCCAAATGCAAGCGAAACCATTGGGTCGGCATAAGGGTGAGGTGGACTCTCGAAAGCGAGGATACATGGCATAAGACGCACAGGTTTGCCGGGAGGGTATTCACCGTCGGCGGGGCGTTCTCGGCGTTGGTGTGCCTGTTTCTGCCGAGCGGGTTATTGCCGTTTGTCTTCGCCCTTGCCGTAATGCCGCTTGTAATGGTCGTGCCCGCGATTATATACGCCCGGCGCGTTTTCCCCGGCACGGGCGGCGCTTAGCCCCGCTCCGCGCGGCGGCGGTAAGGCTCCGGGCGGCGGCTTGAAGCGGAGCGCGAAGCGGCCACCGGCAAAGCGGCACGGTGCTTGACTTTTTTCGCGATTGTGATAGAGTAACGGTAGCGGCCCTTCGCGGGGCGCATGGGAGTGAGGCAATGCTGAAGCTGCTAGTGCTTTCCGATTCCCACAATCGCATCAATCTGATGTCGCGCGCGGCCGAGCGTGAAAAGCCCGATGCCGTGGCGCATTTGGGCGACCATATCGCCGACGCGCACAGGCTGAAAGCCGTTATGCCGGACACGGCTTTTTACATGGTGAGCGGCAACTGCGATTTTGCGCCGGGGAAGACGGCGGAGCTGACCGTGACGCTTGACGGCGTTACAATCTACATGACCCACGGGCATATCCACGGTGTGAAGAGCTCTCTCGACGGCTTGATATCTTGCGCGAGAAAAAATGGCGCCGACCTTGCGCTGTACGGCCACACGCATATCCCCCTCCTGCAAAGCGCGGGCAAGCTCCGGGTTATGTGCCCGGGGCAAATGGAGCGGCACGGCGCAAACCAAAGCGCCACATACGGTGTGGTGACGATTGAGCGCGGCGCGTTCGATTGCCGCATAGAGCGTTTGTGAGCGGGAAAACGCGCGCGGCAAAGGGCGGATTACGCAATATATTCTTCTTGGGTCTTATCAGCTTCTTCACGGATATAAGCACGGAAATGGTGTATCCGCTCATCCCGCTGTACTTAATCTCATCGTTCGGCGGCACCCCGGCGTTGGTCGGAGTGATTGAGGGCGTGGCGGAAAGCCTTGCGAGTTTGCTCAAAGTGTGCAGCGGTTATGTGTCGGACAGGACGCAAAAGAAGAAAGCGCTTGCGTTTTCGGGCTACGCCGCGGGTCTCATATACAAGGCGGCGCTGCTCTTCGCCTCTTCGTGGTTCGGCATATTGGCCGCACGGATTATTGACAGGGCGGGCAAAGGCATACGCACCGCGCCGCGCGACGTGCTCGTGAGCGAGAGCGCGGGCGGCGGGGCTCTGGGCGGGGCGTTTGGGCTGCACAAAGCCTTGGATATGCTCGGCACGGCGCTCGGCATATTGGCCACATATTTTTTGCTGCGTTCGCACGGCGGCGGCTTTGACTACAAGCGGCTGTTCGCGCTTTCCATAATCCCCGCCGCGCTCGGTCTGCTGATGTTTGCCTTTGTCAGGCGCGGCAACACGCCCGTGAGGCGGGAAAGGCGCGAGGGGTTTTGGGTGAGCGCGGGCAAGATTGATAACCGCCTGAAACTGTATCTGCTTGTCGTGTTCATATTCACGCTGGGTAACTCCTCAAACGCGTTTATCCTGTTGCGGGCCAAGGCGGCTGGCTTTGACGACGTGAACGTGATTCTGCTCTACTTCGTATACAGCGCCGCGGCGGGGGCGCTGTCGCTGCCGCTCGGCAAGCTGTCGGACAGAGTGGGGCGGAAAAACCTGCTTGTGCCGGGATATATCGCGTTCGGTTTGTGTTACATCGGCTTCGCTTTTGCCGGCGACCGCCTTTTCATGGCGGCGGTGTTCGTGCTGTATGGGGTTTACACGGCCATGATTACGGGGGTGGAGCGCGCCTTTGTGGCGGAGGCATCGCCGCCGGAGCTTAAAGGCGCTATGCTTGGTTTGCACTCCACCATTACGGGTCTCGCCCTGCTGCCGGCGAGCGTGTTCGCGGGGCTGCTGTGGGGCGCTTTCGGTGAACGGGCGCCGTTTCTGTTCGGCGCGGGGCTCTCGCTGTCGGCCGCGGCGGTACTGGCGGCCTTCATGCGCGCCGGGGCGATACCGCATGGCGAATAATTCTTCTTTTCCGAGTGCTTGGGCTATGCCGGGCATTATCTTCGCGTTAATACCGCTTTTGCGGCAAGGCGGTTTGTTTTATTGCGGTCGCGCGCGCCCCTTCCGGCCGCGTCTCGGCTCTCCGCGCGCTTGACATAACCCCATACGCGGATATATACTATTACCCGGGCAGCAAACAGTTGCGATTCGGACGGGAATACGCCTCTCCCCCGCCGTTCATTTCCGAAACGGCAAAACTTTACGCGAGAAGGAAGATGTATGAAAGAAGAACTGCACGCCATGCGCCTCTCGGCGAAGGAGCGCATTGACGCGGCCGATTCGCCGCGCGCGTTGGAAGACGCGCGCGTGACTTTTCTGGGTAAAAAGGGCGAGCTCGCGGTTTTCACGCGCCGGCTCGGCGCGCTGCCGGAGGGTGAACGCCCGGCCGCCGGCGCGCTTATCCATGCGGCGCGCGCCGCCCTGGAGGCCGCCTTCGCCGAAAAGAGCGCCGCGCTCACCGCGAGGGCCGAGCAGGAAAAGCTGCTTGCCGAGCGCCTCGACGTGACGTTGCCGGGCAAAAACCCGCGTTTCGGCAGGCGGCACCCCATGAGCATCGTGCTCGACGAGGTGAAGGAGGTTTTCCTCGGCATGGGCTATTCCGTGGCGGAGGGGCCGGAGGTGGAGACCACCTACTATTGCTTCGACGCGCTCAACCACGACGAGCACCACCCCGCGCGCGACGAACGCGACACCTTCTATTTCGATTGCCGCACCATACTCCGCACACAGACCAGCTCCGTGCAGATACGCACAATGGAGCGGCAAAAGCCGCCCATCCGCGTTATATCGCCGGGCAAGACATACCGCAAAGACGAGACCGATGCCACCCATTCGCCGCTGTTTCACCAAATCGAGGGTCTTGTGGTGGACGAAGGCATTACCATGGGTCACCTTAAAGGCACCTTGGAGGAGCTCATGCGCCGCATATTCGGTCCGCGGGCGCGCCTGCGTTTCCGCCCGCACCATTTCCCCTACACGGAGCCGAGCGCCGAGGTGGACTTGCTCTGCTTTGCCTGCGGGGGAAAAGGGTGCCGCATGTGCGGCAACGAAGGCTACATCGAGCTGCTCGGCGCGGGCATGGTGCACCCGCGGGTGCTGCGCGTTTGCGGCATAGACCCGCAGCGCTATTCCGGCTTCGCCTTTGGCGTGGGTTTGGAGCGGCTGACCATGATGCGCTTTGAGATACCCGATATGCGTTTGCTCTTTGAAAACGACATGCGTTTTCTGCTGCAATTCGACATGGGAGGGTCAAGGCCATGAAGCTGTCTATGAACTGGCTTTCCCGTTTCGTGGCTCCGCCCTGCTCCGCGCGCGAATACGCCGCCGCCATGACCATGAGCGGCTCCAAGGTCGAGTCCGTACAACGCATGGACGAATCCATAGAGAACGTGCTCGTGGGGAAGGTTATAAGCGTGGAGACCCACCCCAACGCCGACAGGCTGTTTATCGCGCGCGTGGACACGGGGCGGGGCGAACCCACGCAGGTCGTCACCGCCGCCGTCAATGTTGTGCCGGGCGCGTGGGTGCCCGTGGCCATGCACGGCTCTGTGCTTCCCGGCGGCAAAACCATAAAGGCGGGCAAACTGCGCGGCGTATTGTCCGACGGCATGCTCTGCTCGATTGCCGAGCTTGACCTCACCGCCCACGACGAACCGACCGCCGACCCCGACGGCATACTGCTCATAGACCCGGAGGGTCGCGCCATGACGCCGGGCGAACCCATACAAGACGCGCTGGAGCTCTCCGACACGCGGGTGGAGTTTGAGATTACCAATAACCGCCCCGACTGCCTGTCTGTGCGGGGGCTTGCCCGTGAGAGCGCGGCCGTGTTCGGCTTGCCGCTGCGTCTGCCGTGCCCGCCGCCGGCCCCCGAAAGCGCGCCCGGGGCGCTTGTGACCATAGAAGCGCCCGACCTGTGCGAGCGGTATACCGCCCGCCTTGTGCGCGACGTCAAGGTCGCGCCCTCGCCCCGCTGGTTGCGCCGCCTGCTGCGCACGGCGGGGCAACGCCCCATATCAAACATCGTGGACGTGACAAACTTCGTGATGCTCGAATATGGTCAGCCGCTCCACGCCTTCGATTACCCGCTGCTCTCCGGCGGGCGCGTGGTCGTGCGCCGCGCGAAGGCCGGGGAGGCGCTGCGCACGTTGGACGGCCAAACGCGCCTGCTCACGGAGGATATGCTCGTCATAGCCGACGATACCTCCCCCGTGGCCGTGGCGGGCGTGATGGGCGGCGAGGGCAGCGAGATTACCGAAGCCACGAAGACCATATTGCTGGAAGCCGCCTGTTTCCGGGGGTCAAGCGTCCGCTCCACGGCTCTTGCGCTCAATATGCGCACAGACGCTTCCTCGCGTTTTGAGAAGGGTTTAGACGCTCGCATGACCTCCGAGGCGGATGCCCGCGCCTGTGAGCTTATCGCCCTGCTCGGGGCGGGCGAACCCGACGCGCGCGAGACGGACGTGTGGCCCGTGCGGCGTGAAAAGGTGAGCGTGGCGTTTGACTGCGCGGCAATCAACGCCCGCTTGGGCACGGATATTCCCGACGCGGACATGGCGCGTTGCCTTACGGCGATAGGCTGCGAGGTGCAAGGCGGCGAAGCCGCCATACCCTCCCACCGCTCCGACCTGCGTATATGGGAGGACCTTTCCGAGGAAGTGGCTCGCCTGTACGGCTACGAAAACATACCCTCCGCGCTGCCCGCCCCAAGGGTTTCCGGCGCAATCACGCCCCTGCAAGCGTCGCGCGCCCGCGCGGGCGCGCTGCTCAGGGCGGCGGGCTATTCGGAAATGCTCACATATTCCTTCGCCGGGCATGGCGACCTCGACGCGCTCGCAATGCCGCCCGACCACCCGCTCCGCCGCGCCTTGCGTATCTCCAACCCGATGGGCGAGGAAACGTCACTCATGCGCACCACGGCGCTGCCCTCGCTTTTGCGCTCGTTGCGGCGTAACCGCGACCTGCGCAACGAGCGCGCCCTGCTCTACGAGCTTGCCGTGACATATCACCCGCGCGACGACGCCCTGCCCGCCGAACGGGAGACCGCCGTGTTCGGCGGCTACGGCAAGGACTACGACTTCTATTGCCTCAAAGGCCACACGGAGGCGCTGCTTTCGGCGTTCAACGCGCAAGACGCGCGCTTTGAGCCGCAGAGCGCCCATTACGCCTTTCACCCCGGACGCTGCGCCGACGTGTACGCCGGAGAGCGCCATATCGGCACATTGGGTCAGCTGCGCCGCGAGGTGGCCGAAGGCGTGTGCGCGTGCGAGCTTTCGTTTGAGGGCTTGCTTGCCGCCTCGCGGCCGGAGCCGCGCTTTCGCGCCACCCCGCGCTACCCCGCGCTGCTGCGCGACCTTGCGCTGGTGGCCGACGATGCCGCCCTCTGCGCGGATGTCGAGCGCGTTATCGCGCAAAACGGCGGGCAAATATTGGAAAGCTGCGTTTTCTTTGACGTATATAAGGGCGCGGGTATTCCCGAAGGCAAGAAGAGCCTTGCCTTTTCGCTCATGTTTCGCGCCGAAAACCGCACGCTCACCGACGCGGACGCGGACGCGGCCGTCGCCGCCATACTCGCCGCGCTGGACAAGGAATTGGGTATTGTGCTGAGGGCGTAAAAAGGTTATAATATACTGACGGGCGGGCATCGCGCGGCGAGGTTTGCCGCCCGATGCCGAAACGAAGGGGGCGGCGCGCCGTGGACCACACCAGACGGTTTTCCATATCGCGGGAGCGGGAGCAGGAAATGCGCGAAGTCCTCTCGCTCGTATATGCCGCGCTCCGGGAAAAGGGCTACAACCCCATCAGCCAGATAGTGGGCTACCTCCTCAGCGAAGACCCCACATATATCACCAACCACCAAAACGCTCGCGGGCTTATCCGCCGCTTAGACCGCGACGAGCTGCTGCAAGAGCTTGTGAAGTTCTACCTCACTAATTGACCGAAAGGACTGACGGCATGGACCTTTCGCTTCTCCGTTCCGCGCGGGGGCTCATGCCCGGGCACTTCTTACTGCGCCTTCACGAAAACCGGCAGTGGGCCGTTACCTGCGTGAAGGGCAACATTACCCGCAACACCGCCTCCGTGAGCGGCGGCGTGTGCGCCGGGGCGTTTTGCGGCGGCTCGTGGGGGCAAGCCTCCTCGCCGGACATCTCCGCCGAGGGCATACGGGCGGTTGCCGCCGCCGCGTCCGACAACGCCTCCTTCCTCGCGCGCCGTCTCCCGCTCCCGCCGTCCGCGGCTCCCGCGGAAAGCGCCGCGCTTTGCCGCAGCCACGCGAGCGGCAAGCCGCCCGCCACCCAAAAGGAAAAGCTCGACTTTTTGCTCTCCCTTGACGCGTATATCGCAAATAAATATCCCTTGCTGCAAAGCCGCACACTCGCCCTTTCCGCCATAGACACCGAAAAGCACATCGTCACCTCCGACGGCGCGGACAGCCACACGCTTGTGCCGCGCTGTCACTTATACGTATGGATGACGGCGGAGAAAGACGGGCAGCCCGTGGAACTTATGGCGCCCACCATCGGCGGCCTCGGCGCGTACGAAGACTTCTTCTCCGCCCCCGAAGCCTTTTACGAACCCATTGACCTCCATTACAACACCGTGACCGAAAAAAGCCGGGGCGTGCGCCCTGACGCGGGGCTGAAAGAGTGCATACTCTCGCCCGACCTTGCCGGCATACTCGCCCACGAAGCCGTGGGTCACACCGTGGAGGCCGACATCGTGCTCGGCGGCTCCGTGGCGGCGGGGTTGCTCGGCCGCCCGGTGGCTTCGCCCCTCATATCCATGACCGACTTTGCCCACACGGCCTTCGGGCAGGTGTGCCCCGTGCCCGTCTACGCCGACGACGAAGGGGTGCTCGCGCGCGACGCGGAGCTGATAAAAGACGGCGTGCTCACGGGATATATGCATAACCGCGACACCGCCTGCAAACTCGAAGCCGAGCCGCTCGGCAACGCCCGCGCCTTCGCCTTCTCCGACGAGCCGCTCATACGCATGCGCAACACCTGCATACACCCCGGCAAAAGCCCCCTTTCCGATATGATTGCCTCCGTGGAAGACGGCTACCTGCTCTCCCACCCGTCCAACGGTCAGGCGGACAGCACGGGCGAGTTTATGTTCGGCGTGGAGATGGGCTACGAGATTAAAAAAGGCAGGCTCTCGCGCCCCATACTCGGCACCACCGTCTCCGGCGTGGCGTTTGACATGTTAAAGACCGTGTCCGCCGTTTCCGATGACCTCACATGGGTTTCTTCCGGCTTTTGCGGCAAGAAACAACCCATGTCCGTGGGCATGGGCGGCCCGGCCATACTCTGCAAACTCAACGTGGGGGGTGTGTGACCGTGTATGAGCTCACGAGCCGCGCCATTGGCGGCATGGCGGTTTCCGGCGCGCAAAAGGCGCAAGCGCGCGTCCGTTGCGGAGAAACACGCGAGATTAACATACAGGAAAACAAGATTACCCTCATGCGCACCTTATACAACACCTCCGCCACGCTCACCGCCATTGCCGGCGGCGGCAAGGGCTCCCTCACCGTAAACAGCCTCTCGTCGCGGGATATAGACGAAGCCGCGAAAGATGCCGCGCTCTCCGCGCTCTCCTCGCGGAGCGACGATGCCAACGATATATCCCCCGTCGAGCCGGGCGAAGACAGCTTCGACCATGGTCCGGCCGAGTGCGATAACGAGCTGCTTTACAACCGCCTTGCGGAGTTCCTCGACGAAGCGCGGGCCGATTACCCGGAAATACTCGCCGAGGGCAGCGTGTCTTTCACCACGTCGGATATATATCTTGAAAACTCCAACGGCGTGCGCCTGCGCAGCCGCGAGGGGCATTACGCCTTTTCCCTCGGCTTCACGGCCCGCAGCGGCGGGCGTTCCTCGTCTATGAACGGCGCGGGCGGGCTTTCGCTCGACCTCGGCTTGCCGCTCATGGAGCAGGCGGGGCTGCGCGAGCTTGTGGCGCAGAGTGTGCGCGAATTAGACGCCGCGCCCCTTCCCGGCAAGTTTACGGGAGACATTATACTCTCGCCCCCTTGCTTAGACGATTTTCTTTCCATGTACGCTTCCACTTTCCTTTCCGACAGCGCGCTCATCGCCGGTACCTCGCCGCTCAAAGACAAACTCGGCCAAAAGGTGGCAAGCGAGGCGCTCACCGTGGTCTCCGAGCCCGCCGCGCCCGGTGTGTGCGGCTACCGTATCACCGCCGACGGCTACAGAGCCAAAGACATCACCATATTCGGCGGCGGGGTGCTGAATACCTTTTTGCTCTCGCTTTACGGCTCAAAGAAAACGGGCTTTCCCCGCGCGGGCAACATAGGCGACTACGCCCGTGTGCTCCCCGGCACCCTCACGCGCGGCGAACTTATGGAAAGCGTGGAGCGCGGCCTGCTCGTAGGGCGCTTTTCCGGCGGCAACCCCGCCGAAAACGGCGACTTTTCCGGCGTGGCAAAAAACAGCTTCCTCATCGAGCGCGGCGCGGTCTCGCGCCCCGTGTGCGAAACGATGGTTTCCGGCAATCTGCTTTCGCTTTTTTCCTCCGTGCAAGGCGTTTCCTCCTGCGTTATCTCCAACGGCATGTACGGCCAGCCGTGGCTGCGCGTGTCCGGAGTCACCATATCGGGCGCTTAGGGCGCTACTATCCGACCGAGGGGTGTGAATGGTATGGACGTTATTACCCAGCAAAACGAGCCTTTGCCCGAAGACGCGATTGCGGAGGTGTTTCTCTCCGCCGACCGCATGAATGCCTACGCGAAAATCACACCACCCCAACACGGCGGTGAGCGTATCACGCTCGAAGACCTGAAAAACGCCCTTGCCAAAACCGGCGTTGTCTACGGTATAGACGAGGGGCGTTTGATTTCGCTTGTCACTTCCCCCGTCTACGACAGCCTGGAGCTTATCGCCACGGGTAAACCGCCTTTGGAAGGCAAGCACGGTTGGATAGAGACGCACTTTACCGCCACCAAAGACAAAAAGCCCGCCCTGCGCGAAGACGGCACAGTGGACTACAAATCCCTCACGCATATAGAAAACGTGCGCGTGGGCACGGAGCTATGCACCCTGCACCCGCCTGTGCCCGGCACACCCGGCTCCGATGTGCGCGGCGCGGTTTTGCAGCCGCGCGCCGTGAAGCCCGCCAAGCTCGTCGGCGGCAAAGGCACCGCGCTCAACGAGGATAAGTCCAAGCTGTGCGCCGCCATAGACGGCTTTGTAGACAACACGGGCGGGCGCGTATCCGTGCTTGCGGCGTTTTCCGTGAAGGAAGACGTGGACGTTTCCACCGGCAATATTACCTTCGTAGGTCATGTCAACATCAACGGCTCCGTGCAGACGGGCTTTACCGTGAGGGCCGACGGCAACGTGAATGTGGGCGGCTCCGTGGAGGGCGGCTCCATCTATGCCGGCGGCTCCATACTCATCTCCGGCGGCTACAACGGCAAAGACGGCTCCGAGCTTGCGGCGGGCGGCGACATACGTTGCAAATACATCAACCAAGGCAAGGCCTCCGCAGAGAACAACATCCACAGCGGCACAATCCTCGGCAGCAGCGTTACTTGCGGCGGCTCCGTCTTTATATCCGGCGGGCGCGGCGCGGTCATCGGCGGCCGCGTGTCCGCAGGGCGCAATATCGAATGTTTGGTGGCGGGGGCAAGGCTTGCCGGGGCGGAGACCACCCTTGAGGCCGGCAACGACATACGCGCCACCATACGCAACAAGCAGATTCCCAACGAGGAAAAAGAAGCCGCCGCCGCCCTTGCTTCCGCCGAACGCCTTGCCGCCGTGTTGCTCGGCTTGCGCCAGCAAGGGCGTTTACCCCCCGCCCGGATACCCGAATTGGAAAAATTGCTCGCGGCAATCGCCGATTCGCGCGATAAACTCGCCGGCCTTGCCGCCGAAAAGGAAGACATCGCCCGCCGCTTGCAGACCAGCGGTTACGGCAACGTCACGGTGAAAAACACGGCCTACCCCGGCGTGGTTATCATCATCGGCTCCGAAACCATGAAAATAAACACCGACGTGCAGTTTACCTGTTTCACCCGAGACAAGGACGGCATACATATGCGCCCCGCGCAATAAGAACAAAAGGGGCGCAACCGACGTTGCGCCTCTTTTGCCAAGCGCCCTTATCTCAGCCGTACTTTTCATAGTCCGGGTCGCGCATCATGTCGGTAATCGCTTGCGCGAGCTCGGAGGCATTTTTGCCATCGAAGCGGGTGAAGTCTTCGTACAGGCCGCTTTTCGGGTCGGAATGCGACCATACGCGCCCGTGTTCGTCCACCTCGAAGAGCACGTCGAGGTCGCACATCACATACCATTGCCCGTCGGAACGAACCAGCGGCAGCAGATATACGCCGCCCTTGCGGAGCATATTGGTCTTTTCGTCGCCGAGGCAGCCGCCGTAAAGGCTCTGCGCCACGGTAAGGGTGTCGCCCGGCGCGGCATCGCCGTCGCGTGACCATACCACCGACAGCACCAACAGGAGGGAGGTCTGCCGCAGGCGGTTGCCGTATTCGTCTTTTTCCTCCCACGCCGCGGTATCCGCAGCGCGCACGAAGGCCACCATAGTTTGGTTATGCCCCGCAAACTGAGCCAATTTGTTAAACAATATACGGTCTGCGTCTGCCGCCGTATTGCCCCCGGGAATATCCGTGAGGCTGTAATTATCCACGGGCAACCCGTATAGGGAAAAGTCCGCCGCGCCGGGGGTATACGAGGGGAAGAGGGAAGCGCCGGGAACGCGCGAGGGCGCGAGGGTGCCGAGCAAGCCGGGAGCGAAGCACACGCCCAGCGCTATCAGCGCCGCGCAGGCGGGCAGACCCGCCCAAAGCCACACGGCCTTCGGCCGCGCACACGCGCGGCGCGGAGCGCGCAGGGCGCTCATTATCCGCCCGTGGGCTTGCGAATCCACGGCGATGCCGTCTAAGTAATCTGTGTATTTGCTCACAGTCATTCACCTTCCGTCAAATAGTCTTTTAGTTTGGAGCGGGCGCGGAAAAGCAGGCTTCTGAACGTGGATTCTTTGGTGTGCATCATCTTTGCCGCCTCTTTTGTGGAATACCCCGCGTAGTAGTGGAGGTACACGGCCGCTCTGTATATGCGCGGCAGCGAACGCAGGGCTTCCGCGAGGTCTTCGGAAGTGCCGCCCGCGCCGGGCGCGGCGATGTCTTCCGTGAGCGGCGCGGCGCGGGCGCGCTTTGCCTCGCGCAGGCGGGAGCGGCAGAGGTTGACCGCCACCCGCACGAGCCAGGCGGCCTCATGCTCCGGCGATTGAAACAGCGGGGGCTTTTGGAGCACTTTGAGAAACACGTCCTGCGTAACGTCCTCCGCGTCGGCCTTGTTGCCCATTACGGCGTACGCCGCGCGATATACCCTGTTTTCGTGCCGCAGCACAAACTCCTCCGTGCAATCCGCCGGCCGGCCGGATTGTGCGGCCATGTCCCTCACCTCCGTCTTACGCGCGGTTTGTCAAAAACCTGCCTATACCCTATATACGCCCGAAAGGGGCGAAATGTTGCGCGGCGCGTCCGTTTTTGTATGCGACAGCCGCGCATGAGCGCCCGCGGGCAGCCCGGCGAGGCCGTAACTCCCTGTGGACGCGGCGGGAATGGAATTGCCTTGTGGTATCGCGCTTGTGCAATAGCCCGCAGATTGCAAGCGGAAACCCCCCTTGCGCGCCCGCGCCTTTTTGTGTTACACTTCATCATCGGTCATCGCGGAAAATAACGGTAAAGGTTGTGCGCCGTATGAGGAAGATTACCCTGTTTGCCCTCGCCCTCGCCGTGCTGCTTGCCGCTTGCGGCGTGTCGCCATCGCCCTCGCCGGCGGGCAGCCCCTCGCCGTCGTCCTCGCCCTCGTCCTCGCAGGCATCGCCGGGCGAGAGCCCGTCCGGCAGCGCGCCGAGCCAGCCGGGCGACCCCTCGCCCTCGGACACCGACCCGACGCAAAGCGGGGAGCCGGCGCCGTCGGCAGGGGAACCTTCGCCCTCGCCGCAGGATTCGCCTTCCCCCTCCCCCTCGCCCTCGCCCTCGCCTTCCCCAAGCCCTTCGGAGCAAAGGCCGCCCTCGCCCTCGCCTTCCCCGTCGCCTTCGCCCTCGCCTTCCCCGTCGGCCGCGCCGCCGACAAACGTGAGCCTGAAAGATGTCTACGCGCCCATATTCGGCCACATCGGCGCGGCCACATACAACTACCATTGGGCCACGCCCACGGTCATGCAGGGCGAGCCCCTCGCGTTCACGCTCAAGCACTACAACAGCGTCACGCCGGAAAACGAGATGAAGCCCGACTATATCGTGGGCAATACGCTCATTACCGTGCAGGAGGCCGCGCAGCGCGGGTACCATATCCCGGCGGACTACGCCGAAACCCATGTGCCGGAGCTGAATATTGACCGTATCAACAGATTCTTGAAAATCGCGTATGAGAATAACCTCGGCGTGCGTTACCACACCCTTGTGTGGCACAGCCAAACGCCGGAGAGGCTCTTCAAGGAAGGCTACGCCGCCGGCGGCTCCGATGTGGCGCGGGAGGTTATGGAGCGGCGCTTGGAGATGTATGTCAAGAGCGTAATCAAACTTGTGTACCAAGGCCCCTACGGCGGCGTGGTATACGCCTGGGACGTGGTGAACGAGCACCTCCACAGCAACAGGCAAGGCGGGTGGAACAGAATCTACGGCAACAAAAACGACTTTGTGGTCTCCGCGTTCAAGTACGCCCACGAGGCGCTCACGGAGCTTGGCCTGCGCGAGCGCGTGAGCCTGTTTTACAACGACTACAACGAATATGAGGTCACAGGCGGCATCATCAGCCTCATCGGTGAAATCAACGCCGAAGGCCGCTATTGCGACGGCGTGGGTATGCAGATGCACCTTGACGTGAGCTACCCGTCCGTAGCCGCCATCGGCACCACGATAGACAGGTTCCAAGCGGAGGGCTATGAGATACAGATTACCGAATTGGACGTGACGCTAAACGGCCAATGGTCGTCCGGCACAAGGACGGAGGCGGACCAGGCCGCCTATTACGGCGCGCTGTTTAAGCTGCTGGCGGACAAGAAAAAAGCGGGCGCGAACATCACGTCCGTGACCATGTGGGGTCTGCACGACGGTATGTCATGGCGCGGCAGATATACGCCGCTGCTGTTTTCGGCCGTGGATACGCCGAAGGCGGCGCTGTATAACGCGGTAATCGCCGCCGCGTCGTGACGGCAAGAGGGGGAAGCAGCGCCCTGCCCACTAACCACTACCCGCCAAAACCCCTTGACAACCCCCTCACCCCGCGGTATAATAAGCATACAAAGGGGCGCCGCCGATAAGCGGTTAGCCTAAGATGCACAGAAGTGACCGCGCACCTTGAACTGGGGCGGTCACTTCTTGTTGTCTTTCCAAGACCTCCATGCTATATAAACTGAGATAGCCATGAGAAGCAAGTAAAGAACCTCATAAAAAGTCGTGAGCCTCACCTCCCTTCGTGAGAACACTCCGGAAGAATATCGGCTAACCGCCTACCGTTATGGCAACGCCCATAAGGTTTATATCACAGCGCGGGCAATAAGTCAATCCCATTCCCGCCCGCCCGCAAAGGAGCGGGGGCTTCGCCCCCGCTCCCCGTCTCCTAACCACTATCAACTAACCACGCCGCGAAGCGCTTGACAAAATAATATCGCATACGCTATTATATCAACAGACAAGCACACGGGAGAGGGTGAGAGCCATGGAACACGAAAAGACCGCGCCGCCCGCCGACGCGCTTACCGCCTGCGGCGACGCGGACACGGGCGAATGGCGCAAGTGCAACGGGAAAATCTCCCTGCGGGTACCCAAGGAGCTGCACCATTCGCTGCTTGCGAGCGCAAAGGAAAACGGCGTGAGCCTAAACCAATATATCGTCTATAAGTTGGCGAGATGACGCAAGGCGCATCGTGCCCGGCGACGGGAGGGGGGCTTGCCGCGGCGGCGGAGTACAAGCCCGACAAGGCCCGCAGGGCGAAAATATTGCAGGCGGCAAGAATGAGGCATCCGGGTTTCGCCCTGTGGCGGCGGCTGAGGGTCTACGGTTGCTCGGCGGCTTTCGCCTCGGCGGCGGTTTCCTATCTTCTGTTTGGGCGGCTTTTAAGAGCCGAGCCCCTTGTTATGGCGGGCTTTTGGCTGCTCTTGCTGTCTGTGTGCTTTGTGGCGCTGCTTTACGGGGCGGTATATTTTCGCGGGCATTTTACGTGTTGGGACAAAGCCTCGAAAGAAGTGCTCCTTTTGCGGGAGGACGAACTGATATATTCGCTTGACGCGGCGGGCAGGCTGCCCCGGAAGCGGGAAAGTTACCATTGGACCATGCCCTACGAAAAGGTTGCGCGCGCGGATTACGACAGAGCCTTCAAGCGCCTGCGCGTATACGGGCGCTTTGACGAGGAATGTAGCCGCAAACCCCCTCCCGGCAAGACGGGTCTGCCGCAGGGAATGACCCGCCTGCCGCCGTCCGGCAAACGCAAGGACGGCGAGGTTTATTTGGATATACCGCTCTATTACGAAGGCAGCCCGGAGTTGCTCGCGCGCGTTGAAGAGCTTTGCGGCGTGTATATCAGACCGGCGGTGCGCGGCGACGACGCGGCGGACTTGCGCGACTTGCCCGGCCTGAGGGCGGCGCGGCCCGTGCTGCGCCCGCTCGCCGCGTTTACTCTCGCGGCCGCCGTGGCGTTGCTCACGCTGGCGGGGCAGCTGCGGCGCGAGGCCGAGGAAAACCCGTGGCAGCCATATCCCCTCACGTCCGAGCAGACGCTCGTTACCACGCACAAGGTGGGCGAGACCGCCCTGTTGGACGGCTGCTTTGTCACATTGGAAAGCGCCGAACCGGGCAAAGACGGCGGCATGCTTTTGTCCTTCTTCTGGGAAAACGGCAAAGACAACCCGCCGCTGTTGCTTCACTTAGACAAAAACACGCCTAATTTCCTTGTTTATGCCGTGATGCCCGACGGCTCCGCGGAGCTTTGCTCATATATAGTACCCTCCGAACGGCTTGTGAAAATCATGCCGGGCGGGCAGTTCCCCTGTGAGATGCTGTTTTCGCTGCCCCCGGAGGCGATTATGATGCGCGTGGAGTTCAACAGCGACCGCTGGGCATCGGACGGGAAGTTTTGGACGGGGGATTATTTAGGGCGCGAAACGCTCATAAACGGAAAGGCATATCTGCACAACAGGGTACTCTTTCAGTTTGGGGTAAACAGGGTTCGTTAGCGGTTGGTGGTTAGGGGACGGGGGCGGGGGGGCGGGGGGAGCAGTCCCTCGGTCTTGCCCGAAAGGCGCGTTCCCCGTCCGCTGCCGGAGAACATAGCGGGAGATGTTTCTTTGGCTGTGTCCGCACACATGTTCCCGCACCCCCGACGGGCGGGCGGGAATGAGGGCGGCAGTATCCGCGCTTTCACGCGGCGCGGGAGGGGCTATTTCGGATTAGGCGATGAGGCGGAGTGGCGCGATTTTTGATGCCTCACCTTCGCCGCCACGCGTATGAGGTACCTATCGGGGTTTTCCTCGGTCAGTTCGTTGTGGAGGTAATCTTCGTACACCGGGCCGTTGAATACCATGCCGTGAGCTTTCGCGTAGGCCTCCAAGCGTTGCGGCAAATCGCCCAAGTCGCCGTAATAACCCCTTGCGTAACCCACCAAATAGTCGCCCTTTTCCTTCAAGTCTCTGCCCGCGGGCGTATGCGCGAAGAAGTATTCCGGGCGGCCGGGGTTTTCGCGGAGCGAATCCATGCTTGTGTAGCAGGCGCCGGCGGGGTAGGCGGAGTCTACCCTGCGTTTTCTCATTTCCTGCAAAAACGCGAAGAAGCTGTCGTTGAACCGCTTGCCGGAGAAATCATTGCGCGGGCCTATCTCTATCGGCGTGGCTTCCATCCGGCGGCAGGCGATTTTTTGTTCGTCCGCCTGCAAACCTTCCTGTATGAGCGTCACATAAGTATGGATAATCGCGTAGGCCTGCTGCAGCTTGAAGAGTTCGGCGTTGAGCTCCACCTCGTGCTTGCTCAGAAAATCGAGGATTTTCTCCGGTGTCCGCTTCTTCATGATGTCGTTGATTTTCTTAATCGGCAGCTGCACGCTTTTCATTACGTTGATGCAGTTGATGGTAATGCTTTGCAAGGCGGAGTAATAGCGGTAGCCGTTATCCGCGCGAAACACCGGCTGAAACAACTCCACATCGTCGTAGTGGCGCAGCTTTGTGAGGCTGAAGTCCGTGAGCTCCGAAAACTCTCTGATAGACAGCAGATAGTCGTTTTTCAATCTCGCCCGCCCCTTTCCATATATATCATATATCGCCGCGCGTTTTGTCCATAAATCTATTAAGCATGGCAAACAGCGCCGCAGGGTCAATCGGCTTGCCGATATGCGCGTCCATGCCTGCCTTCATGCATTTCTCCACATCCTCGGTAAACATATTCGCCGTCAGCGCGATAACGGGCACATTGCCCCCGCCTTCCGCCCCGAGGGCGCGTATATGGCGGGTGGCCGTGTAACCGTCCATCTCCGGCATATTGATGTCCATGAGGATAAGGCCGTATCTCTCGGGGTCGGCTTTATGCATTTCATAAGCCTGCCGCCCGTTTTCGGCCATGTCCACCGTAATGCCCGTGCCCCCGAGCAATTCCTCCACTATCTGCCTGTTTATCTCCACGTCCTCGGCCATGAGTATCGCGCGCGGCTCGGAGACGGCCGCCTTCTCCGACGCGGTATCGCCGCCGGGGGCGGCGGGCCCTTCGCTTTCTTTGAGTGGTATGGTGAAGCTGAACCTTGACCCTTGGCCGAGTTTGGAGGATACGCTGACCTTGCCGCCCATTTTCTCTACTATGCGCGCGGCGACGGCAAGACCCAGACCCGTGCCTCCGTGCTTGCGCGACACACCGCCGTCTACCTGCTCAAACGGCGTGAACAGCTTATGCCGCACGTCTTCGGATATACCCATGCCGTTGTCTTCCACGGCAATTTCCGCGGCGTATAACGCGCCTTCGTCTTTCAGTAAGCGCGCGGTCAGGCGCACGGCACCGTCCGGCGGGGTAAACTTCACGGCGTTGGAAAGCAGATTGACGATAACCTGCTTCAAGCGGCGCTCGTCGCACAACACATACCGCCCCGCGCAGCCTGCCGCGTCCACGCTGAGCGTATGGCGCTTTTTGTCTGCGTCGAAGCGCGTAATCTCCGCGGCATCGGTTATCATTTTGCCGAAATCGAAGCCGTGGTAGCGCAATTCTATCTTCCCGCTCTCAATTTGCGTCATATCCAATATATCGTCTATTATCCGCAGCAAATGACGCGACGCTTCGTGTATGCTTCCGAGGTAGCCCGCCGTTTTCTCGCCCCCGGCCGATTTTTTCGCAAGCTCGGTCATGCCGATAATGGCGTTCATTGGGGTTCTCATCTCGTGGCTCATGCGCGACAAAAACTCGCTTTTTGCCGAATTAGCCTTTTCCGCCCGGTCTTTTGCCGCAATCAATTCGCTTTCTAAAACGCGGGTCTCCGTGACATCCGCGGCGGTCACGGCTATATCGCCCTCGTTCACGGTGAAGCTCCGCAGTTCGAGCATACGCTTTTGGCCGTCTTTGCGATAGAGCGGCAATTCGCGATTGTCCACGCCCTCCTTTATGGTGGCGGGCAGATACTCGGTTTTGATTTTTTTCACCGTCTGCGCGTCGAAGACCAGACCGATGCCGCCGGCAACCAGTTCGTCTTCCGTGTAACCCGAAAGCGCGGCGGCGGCGGGGTTCGCGTAGATAATATCGCAGTTTCTGTTGGTGTAGAATATAATATGCGGCGATTTTTCCACGATGGCCGACTGGCGTTCCATTGCAATAATGCGAGCCTGCTGCCGCATTTCGTTTTCCACGGCGATATTGTATTTCTTCGTGGTCACGCCCGTTATCACCATAAACACGCTCGTGGCGGATATGCCAAACGCCGCCGCCAATATTATCCAAAAGTTCATAACGCGCTGCGAAGACAGTATCGCGTCTATCTCAATGCCGGTATACAGCATACCCTCAATGGCGGAATTGACCACCATCGGCGAATAGCACACGGCGTAAGCCTTATCGAATATCTCTAACACACCGACATACGATTCGCCTCTGCCGAGCACGGCTTCTTTCACGGAGTCTTGCGCCGCGGTACCGATAATGCGGCGGCCGGCGCGGTCGGTCATGGTGGTGCTGAGCCTGAGGCTGTCTTGAAACACGGTGGCCTCGCATCCCATCTGACTCTTAAACTCGTCCACGAAGTCTTGCCTGGAAAGGTCGAACTCACACTTTACAATACCCGCGATAACGCCGCCGTTGTATACCGGGGCGCAAGCCGCCACGGCAAGCCTGTCTGTGGACAGGTTCTTCGCCACGGAGGCGGATTTTTCTCCGGTCTGCAGCACGTGCCTGATTACGGTGTGGGCCGAAAGGTCGCGCGCCTCCGAATTGCTCTCGGAGGCGGCAAGCACCGCCCCGTTGCTGTCGCTGATACTGACAAGGTCCATGCCCAAAGCGAAGTTTGCCGCAATACCGCCAAGCGTTTCGCCGTCGCCGCGCGTGAGCGCGGCGACGACAGATTCGTCGCGGGACACAAGTTCCGCCCTCTGCATGGCTCTGTCTTCCAACTCTTTTATGTAGTTGGCGAACGCGCGGTTGGCGGTCTGCGCTTGGGCAAAGGTGAGCCTTTCGATAATGGCGTTGGTCTGAAAGCGCGTCACAAAGCCGATAACGGCCAGCGTCACCGCAAAAAGCAGCGCCACGATGGGGTACATCGGCCCCTTGGGCTTCTTGCGCGTCACGGGACACCGCCCCCGCTTCCCGGCTTTGTTACGCAATAGTACATTATCTTCGCAATGGTCTTGCCCGCCTCAATGGGCTTCGCCAAGTGGTCGTCCATGCCGGCTTGCAGGCACTTTTCCACGTCTTCGCGAAACACATTGGCGGTCATGGCGATAATCGGAATATGCGCGGCCTTCTCCGTGCCGAGCGCGCGTATGGCTCGCGTGGCGTCGTAGCCGTCCATTCGCGGCATTTGCACGTCCATGATAATGATGTCGTATGTATCGGGGTCGGCGCGAAACATCTCCACGGCTTCCGCGCCGTTTTCAGCGGCGCGGATTTTTATGCCCGTGGGTTCGAGCAAGGCGATAAATATTTCCCTGCCGATTTCCACGTCTTCGGCAAGGAGCAACGTGAGGGCCGAAAAGTCCGGGGTATTCGCGCCGCCGGATTCCTCGGCGGTGAGCGTAATCGACTCCTTGTGGAGGATTTCCGCGATTACCCTGTAAAGCGGCGAGGGGAAGAGGGGTTTGGAGAGAAACCGGACGGTATCCACGCCTTGCAACATGGCATCAAGCCTGTCTCTGTTAAAGAAGGAGGCTATGACGACCACGTTGTTGTTGAACTTGAAGCCGTTTTCACGCAAATAGGCTATGCTGCCCTCGTCCACAAGAGCGCAATCCGCGAACGCGGCGGTATACGGGCGGCCTTGCCCCCTTGCCGCCGTCGCCAGGGCCAAGGCGCGCGTTACGCTCTCGGCCGCGTCCACGCAACCAACGCCCAGGTAATCCGCGCTTGCCCTGAAGTAATCCCTCGCCAACGCGTCGGTGCCCACATAGAGAAGCCTTGCGTCCGCCATGCTCGCGGTGTCGTAGGCCGCCGCCGCTTTGGAACCGCCGAGTCGTTTGAGCCTGACCTCAAAGCTGAACACGGAGCCGCTGCCCGGCCGGGAATCCACCCATATCCTGCCGCCCATTTTTTCCACTATGTTCTTTGATATGGCAAGCCCCAGCCCTGTGCCGCCGTATTCACGGGCGGTACTGCTTTCCGCCTGCACAAACGCGGTAAAGAGTTTTTCCAGGTGCTCTTCGGATATGCCCACCCCCGTGTCGCTCACGGCAAAACGCAGCACCGCGCTCTCGCCGCCGCGTATCTCGTCCGCCGTCAGTTCAATCTTGCCGCCCGCGCCCGTAAACTTCACGGCGTTGGACAGCAGGTTGGTCAGCACTTGCGAGAGGCGCAGCCCGTCGCCCATATAGCGCGTCTTTATGCCCTTGCCGATTCCGACGAAAAACCGCAGGCTCTTTTGTTCGGCTTTCTCGGTCACAAGGGCGCAAACGTTTGAGAGCGTTTCCTCTATGTTTATCTCCGTGTCGTCAAGCTCCAGCATACCCGCCTCGATTTTGGATATGTCGAGTATGTCGTTAATCAGTCCGAGCAAGTGGGCGGACGAGCTTTCTATGCTCGAAAGGCAGTATTTGAGTTTCTCCGTCTCGTCGGTTTTCGCCGCAATCTGCGTCATGCCGATAATGGCGTTCATGGGGGTGCGGATTTCGTGGCTCATGCCCGAAAGGAAGCTGCTTTTGGCCAAACTCGCGTGTTCGGCCACTTCAAGCATACGCTTTTGTTTTTCCACTTCTTTCAGGTAGGTTATATCCGAAAAACTTTCGAGCAGGGCGCTTTTGCCGTTATATGTAATCTCGGACACCGACTTCAATACGGGGAACGCCGAGCCGTCGGACCTGTAAAGCGTTTGCTCCAAACGGTTTGCCGCGCGCGCGTTATCGGTAATGGGGCAGCCGTTTTTGCAGAAAAGCTCCGCGCAGCTTTTGCCCGTCATCTGCGACTTATCATAGCCGAGCATACGCTCCGCCGCGGGGTTGACGTCAATCACGGCGCGCGTTTGCGCGTCTGTAATTACAATGCCGCTTTCCACGTTATGCCATATCGTCTTGAATTGCTCCAACGAATTGACGTTGCTTTCGTGTTCGGCCTTTGCGGTCTCCATCGCTTTTACCATGCAGTTTATCGGGATATTGACCCCCGCCGCAATTTGGCGCGCCATATCGTGGCAGGTTTTGTTGCCGCAGGCGCCGCAATCTACGTTGCGCTGTTCGCGGGTGTATTTGTGCAGGCGTAAAAACGCCTGCTCCGTGTCTTCGTCCGTAATCACGCGGAGGGGTTCATGGCCGCCCTTATCGTATTCCCTCATAAAGTCGCGCAAATCAAACATGGCATCGTATTCGTCGTAGAGCATTTGATAATAGTCCCTTCGCTGCCGCGCGCTCATTCGTTTGCGCCGTTTATCCATAGCTCTTGCCACGACAAACGGGCTTTCGGAAAACGAGGAGGCCGGCCCCGCGCTGCACCCGTTCTCGCAGTTGAGGATGTCAAACACCTCCGGAAGCATGGTGTCGCGGGTTTCCGAATACAAGTCCAAGTTTTCATATATGCCGAAACCCTCGGCTTTGTCTATGCTCACGGAGGCGCCGAGGTGAAACTCCAAGTTTTCTTTCAAGCCTCCCGGCGAGGGAAAGAGCGAGCCCAAATCGGCATCGGGGTGGTCGTAGCCGCTCTCCTCCGCAGGCAGCGCGATACCGTTGTCGCGGATATATTCGCTCAGTTTGGCAAACGTGACGTTGTATTGCACCAACTTTGTGGACGCGAACTCCGCGGCTTTCGCTATGCACGGCGAGAGCGCCGCTATGGCACCGTCCGCGCCTTTGTACGTGCGCATATATACCGCCGTGCAGGCCATGGGGCTATGGACGGGCGAAAGGCGCGGCAACAGCTCGGGCTTATATTTTTCGCAATACAAGACCACCGCGGGGCACGGCTGGGTGATGATTTTCTCCCGCGTATGCCTTTCAAGATGGCGCACATGCGCCCATATGCAAATATCCGCGCCCAAGGAAACATCGAAGATTTTCTTCACGCCCGCGTTTTTGAGAAACGTAAACAGTCGTTTATAGTGCGGTATATTGACCCGCACCGAAGGGGCCGCTATGAGTGAGATGTTTTCACCCGCCGCCAAGTCGCGGAAAAAGCGCGCGGTATCGTCTTCATAATAGCGCGCCCCATGCTTACAAGCCGACACACAGCGCCCGCAGTTGACGCACTTCGCCTTGTCTACCTTTACCTTGACGCTTTCCGCCTCGTCTTGGTAGGTTACGTTGGCTGTCTTCACCGGGCACTCGCGCACGCACCTGTTGCAGCCCGTGCATTTATCCGGATTGTTTTTTATAACCTGTATCATACCCTCTTCCGCGCGCCGGGCGTGGCCGGAGATAGAGGGCTACGGCAGGGCGGCGGGGTCTTCATGTTTTCCTGCCGACCGAGAGCAACGCGTTGACAACGATGCCCGCGATGGCCGCCGTGGCGATGGCGGGAAGTTTCGCGCCGAAGAAGGGTATCATACCGCCGGAAAAGCCATAGTGCCCGCCTAAGCCGATGATAAGTATGACGGCGATAACCGCGAGGTTCCGCGCGTCAAACATATCCACCTTCTTGTTTATCATGATGGCGATGCCCTGCGCGGCTATAACCCCGAAGAGGAAGATACACGCGCCGTTGATTACCGCCGCGGGCACGGTGTTGATGATATTCGAGAGAGGGGTGACAAACGCGAGCACCATGGCCATAATCGCGGCTGTGCCGAGCATTTTCACCGAGAAGTTTTTGGTGATGGCCATCGTGGAGATATTCTCGCCGTAGTTCGTGCCGCCGGGGCCGCCGAAGGCCGAGGCCACAATGTCGCCCACGCCGTCGCCGATGAGGTTGATGCCCAATTTGTCGGCAATCTTGTATTCGCCTTTGCCTTTCAATTTCGCGAGGTTGTTGACGTATATATCCAGCTGGAACAAGTGCGCCGTGGATTCGGGTATCGTGGCTATGGCGATGGGCATGATGGCAAGCACGGCCACGCCGTCCGGCACGGGGAGCGTGAAGTGCGGCAAATCCACCACCCTGCCGGCAAAAACGCCGGAAAAGTCCACAAGGTCGAGCGACACGGCCACCACATAGCCCACCATAATGCCGAACAGTATGGGCAGCTGGCCGAGCACACCCTTTAGGTAGACGGAAAAGACCACCGTGGCCACTAACGTGACCAACGCGGCTATCCACATCCTGTCCGAATCCGGCGACAGCGCGCCGTCGCCGTAACCCACGGCGCCGGTCAGCGCCACGCCCGCGAGGGATATGCCGATGACGAGCGCGATGGAGCCGGTCACCGTGGGCGGCAGAACCTTTTCGATGGTGGACATGCCGAAACGCGTGACAATCAACCCCGCCACTATGGAGACAAGACCCGAAAAGATGATGCCGAACTGAGCCTTGCCGATGAGCTCGTTTGCGGCGACCTCGCCGAATGTGGCGGAGGTAATGCCCGTCACGGCCGCTATGTAGGAAAAGCTGGAGCCGTAATAGAGGGGTATCTTGCCTTTTGTGATGAATAGGAAGCACAATGTGGCAAGGCCGCTGGCGAAAATCGTGGTGGACACATGGAAGCCCGTGAGCAGCGCCACGGTCACCGTGGCAGGGAACATGACCAACAGCTGCTGGAACGCGAAGACAATCAGCTTGCCGGGCGACGGAGTCTCGTCCGGCAGATACCCTGCCGCAACGTCTTTTTTTGTTTTCTTGCTCATGTCATGGTCTCCTTTTATTGTCATTCGGTAATGAGTACCTGGCACATCTTCATGGTAAGCAGGGCGGCGCGGTGGCTTTCCTCGGTCACGCCCGCGCAGCAGCGCGCGTCCACGCGAATGGGCGTCTCCGGCAATCGGGCCTTGAGAATCAGCGCGTTTGAGACAACACAGATGTCCGTGCAAAGGCCGCACAGCTCAATTTCGCCGTAGTCGCCTTCGGCCGCCAGCGCGGCGAGCTCCGCGGAACCGAAGGCGGGCTTATCCACCACGGCGCACCCGCCGGTATCGAGCTCGGAAGTTATCTCATGGCCTTGTGTTCCGGCGATACAATGCGGCACCGGCAAGAGTTTGCCCTCTTGCGTGTCGAGATAATCGGCACCGTGGGTGTCGCGGGTGAATACGACAGAGTCGCCGCCGCGCTTGCCGCTCTCGATTTTCGCCTTCACGGCGGGCAGTATGGCCCGCGCCTGCGGCGAACCGAGCGAACCGGAGATAAAGTCGTTTTGCATATCCACCACAACCAACAGCTTCTTCAAGAAAGCACCACCCCGACATTAACGTGCCAAACCGAACACGGGCGGCAGCTCGCGTCTTTCGGCTCGGTTGTAACATTGTACAATAAACGCGGGAAAAACGCAATCGGAAATTACGGGGCTTGATGTTCGAGTCTTGGGGAAGAGGCAACGGATGAATCCGCGCGTTTTGCCGCAGCTGTGCCGCGCGCAACGGTAATATCTGTACCGCCGCCCTCGCGAACGCCGCCGCAGCGCGCGCTATGGGCACGGCGACCACCCCGGCATTTCTTTTACGTTTTCAACGTTATCAGTATCATGGTCTCTCTCAGATGCCGCCTGTTTGCCCGCCGTTGCAGAGTATCACCCGATACGGCTTGTGTGTGTTGATGCACGTCATAATCACATTGCGCGAACCCTTCGAGCAACCGTCCCAGAAAATCAGTACCAAGTCCGCGCGGGCCACTATTTCGGCGTTGCGCACAATCGGCGCGCTGCGCTCGTATGATTTGTAGTCGGGCAGGAACTCCACGAGGCTGATATTGCGGCTTTCGGCATATTCCCTGGCAAGCCGGTCCACGCCCGCCGCGCCGCCGCTTATGACCTCGCTGCACTCGGCGGGTATGTGTTCTTCAAGCAAACGGTAATATTCCCTGCCGAGCGAACGCGAACCGACGACGGCTACTTTCATGCGTTATGGGCCGCCCGGGTTGACCGCGATGGAAAACTCCACAACGGAGTAAGGCGAACCCTCCACGCGCACGGTGTAGCTCTTGCCTATGTCAAACGTATAGTTGACGGTGTCGCCGCCCACATTGGCGATAATACCCGGAGCGTAGCGCAACAAGAGCGCGGCGGTTTCGTCCCCGCCCATGACGGGCGAGAGCATAACGCGCGCGAAGGCTTTCGCCTCCTCGATTGTGTCTATGCCCACCTTCGAGGTGTCTATAACTCCGGCGACACGCTCCATGCGCTCGCCGGCGTATGTGGCGGTGATTGCCACGCTGTCTTTCGCGTCGGTAAAGCGCACGGTGCCGGGCTCCGAGGGCAAGGAGGGGGCGAGCTTTACGCTGCCCTCGGCGGCAAGCCGCTCCAATATGGCTTCGGTCTCTCCGCGGGGCTTGAGGGTAATCTTGTCCGGGGAGAGCATAAACCCGATGACCGACCGATTGACAATGAGCGCCGCGGCAACGCCCAACGTCGCCGCGCCCAACACGCACAGCGCGATAATCTTCCCCTTCCGGCTCCCGCGGCGCGGTATGTTTTCCACCCGGCATCACCCGCACCCATTATACAACCGCAAAGGCTAAAACGCAAGCGCGGCGCGGAGATTGACACACATAGCGCAAGCCCTCCCGCGCCCGCCGGATAAGCGCGGGTTGACGATACGGTTCACCCGCAATACAAAGGCGGTGCCCCCAAAGACAAAGAGCGCAGACCTGTGGCATAGCGTATGGCAAGCGCTCAGAGCTACACGGCGGGAAGTGTAACCTATGTGTCGCGGCTACTCACGGATATGAGCGTCAAAATCGGGCAAGCCCTTGCAAAACGGGCTTCCGCTGTGGTATAGTGTAAGAAAGCGGCAAATTATGTATTTCGCGGTTTCCGCGCGGCTGTCGGGCGTTGCGTCTTCGGCATCATGGTCACGGAGGGGGTGATTTGCGCTTGTTTGGCAGAGCAAAGAAGCAGAGTATCCTCATTGTCAGCGACGAACCCTTGGTTTTGGCCGAATTGAAGCAGGAGCTCAAGGACCACTTCGACGTGAGCATTGCCGCCACCGGCTCAATCGCCCTGTCTGCCTTGCGCGTGCCCGGCGTGTCCGCCGTACTCATCTGCATCAGCCCTAACAGGGAAACCGCGTTCGGCGTGTTCGCGGAAATACATGATTCCGTCAAGAGCGCGGGCATCCCCGTCATTTTTCTGGCGGAAAAGGGCAACGACGACGATGAGACCGCCGCCTTCGCGCTCGGTGCCGCGGATTACTCCGCCCGCAGGCAGGGCACATCCGGCGCTTTGGTCAACCGCATAAAGTTGCGTGTCCGCGCCGCCGAACACGAGCGCCATTCCGCCCGCGCCCACCACGA
This sequence comes from Oscillospiraceae bacterium, assembly GCA_031253545.1. Classification (GTDB taxonomy): domain Bacteria; phylum Bacillota; class Clostridia; order Oscillospirales; family UBA929; genus WRLJ01. The sequence goes on along the minus strand of JAIRWH010000036.1, from coordinate 18,858 downwards.
CCGCCGCGCCTCCACGCCCGAAAACGCGCTCGCGGGCAAAGCCATACTCGTGGCGGACGACGTGGAACTCAACAGAGACCTTATTGCCGCCATGCTTTCGGAAATCCCCGGGCTGTCATTAGATTTTGCCGAAGACGGCAAGGGTGCGCTTGACCTGTTTTCGTCCGACCCCGCCCGCTACGCCCTGATATTCATGGACGTGCATATGCCCGGCATGGACGGCTTAGACGCCACCCGCGCCATTCGGGCGCTCGGCTCGCCGCAGGCCCGCGATGTGCCCATCGTGGCGGTTACGGCGAGCAACAGCGAAGGCGAGGTGGCTCAATTCATGAAAGCCGGCATGAACGGCTTTATAGAGAAACCAATGGATTACCGCAGTCTGCTCGCGATTATATCCGAGCACTGCCTGTAATCACGTTGCTATCGGGTGCGCTATGAAAAAGATTGACACGGGCCTCTTCCTCGACGATTTTGAGTCGGAAGCCAAGGCTCATATCGAGAAAATCGAGGCGGCCTTCCTCGACCCCGCCGCCCCGACCGCCACCCCCGGCTTTGTAAACACGGTCTTTCGCGCCGTGCACAGCCTGAAAGGCACGGCAGGCTTCTTCTCGCTTAAAAAGATTGTGGCTGTGGCGCACGAATTGGAAAATGTGTTCTCGCAGCTTAAAGAAGGCCGCTTGAGGCTCAGCGACGAACTTACCGATGCCGTGTTGGCGGGTGTGGATTGCCTGCGCGTCTTGGTTGACAACCTCACCAACGACGATGCCGTGGACATTGACGGCGTGTTGGCACTCTTTCGCGATTATTCCGCAAAACCCGCGCCGCAACCGAAAGACGGCGAACAGGCTATGACACCCGGCCTTGTTTCCCCGGAAGTGGTGCAATCCCTCAAAGACGCCGCCCGTTTCGGCCACAAGCTCTACTACATACGCGTTGGCTACGACCGCAGCCTCGGCAAATACTATAAGCACCCGGAGGGCATAATCGCCAATATCCTCTCTGTGGGCACCATAGCGGCCCTCGCCGTTGACGGCAATATTACGGATGTGCGCGAAAGACCCGCCGAGCAGCTTGTGAAAGCCCTTACCGCGCTCGACACCGCCACGCTGGAGTTCTGCTCGGCCAGCGTATTGGAGCACGAGCTCTTCTCCATTGCCATCGAGATTGACAAGAAGTTTATACGCCATATCCCCAAAGAGACATTCCACGAGGGTGAAGCCAAGCCGGAGCGCCCGGAGCAGCCCGCCGCCAATATTGCCCCCGCGGAGCGTGACTTTTCGCTCAGGCTCGGCATTTCGACCATCAACGGGCTTATGGACCTTGCCAATGAAATGATACTTACCCGCAACCGCCTTTTCTCCTCCGTGGCGGAAAACGCGCGGCATATTGCCGGCCTTGCTCCCATACTCCACGATGTGGCCAGACTCACAAACGAGATGCAGGAAAAGGTTATGCAGACCCGTATGCAACCTGTGGGCACACTCTTCGGCAAGTTCCCGCGCATTGTGCGCGACACGGCGAAATCCCTCGGTAAGGACGTACAGGTCGAGATAGTCGGCGACGATGTTATGTTAGACAAATACCTGCTCGACGCCCTCGCCGACCCCATTACGCAAATCGTGAAAAACTCCGTGGACCACGGCATAGAGCCGCCTGCCCGCCGCAAGGCTCTCGGTAAGAGCGAGAAAGGCACGATTACCCTTTCCGCCCTCATGCGCGACGGGTTTGCCGTGATGGAAATCTCCGACGACGGCGCCGGCATAGATGTCTCCGCGCTCCGAAAGAAAGCCCTTGCCGCCGGCATCATCACCCAAGAAAAGCTCGACACCATGTCGGACGAGGAAAGCGCAAGGCTTATATTCGAACCCGGTATCTCCACGGCTACCCGCGTGACCAATCTTTCCGGGCGCGGAGTGGGCATGGACATCGTAAAGACAAACATCGAAAGGCTCGGCGGCCGGGCGGATATTTCCTCTTTCCCCGGAACGGGCACGACAATGCGATTGCAAACGCCGCTCTCGCTGTCTGTTATCGGCGCTCTTATTGTTGCCGCAAACGGCATACGCTATGCCGTCCCCGAAACGGCTGTCGAGCGCATTGTGCGCCCGGGCAGCCACTCCCACCGCCTTGACACGCTCAACGGTTCGCTTGTGCTCAGCTTCGACGGCGGCATTATTCCCGCTTTTACCGTGGAGGGCATAGCCGCCGCAGCTCTCTCGCGGCCCGCTCCGTATCTTGCGGTTCCCGATACCTGCAAATGCGTGGTGCTCAAGGCCTCCGGCAGGACATTCGCCCTTGTGGCGGACAGTGTGTTGGAAACAATCCGCACACTCATCAAGCCGCTTCCGTTTTTTTTCAAGGATTGCCCCATATACAGCGGAGTCACTGTGCTCGGAGACGGCAGAGCCATTACCATACTCGATGCCGAGGGCATAGCTCGCCTCATGTCTCTTGATGCTTTCGCGCAGGAAGCGCCCGCCGTGAGCGCGGAAGGGGACGGCGACGGCGGGCACGGCAGGCAAGCGCTCATATTCAAGTGTTCCGGCGCGGAGTATTACGCGCTTTGGGCCGAGAATATCTCGCGTATCGAGGTCATCTCCCCCCGCGACATTCAGCAAATCGGCAAAGCCCGATATGTGAACGTCGGCGGCAAAACCATTCGCGTTGTGCGGCCGGAAAACTACGCGCCCGTGCAAAAACGCGCGCATAACGCGGAAAAACTCTATCTCATCACGGTGAACCATTCTTCCGCGCCATTGGGTTTTCTTTCCTCCAAGGTGCTTGACCTCGTGACCGACAGTTTCCATGTTGAAACGGACAGGCTCAAGGGCGACTTTGTGCTCGGCACGGGTGTATACCGCGAAAAAGTGCTCGTCTTTTTAGACAGCCGCGCCATAGCGGAAAAGGCGGCCGGAATATGAGAGTGCTGAGTTTTGTGGCCGCGGGCGAGCTTTACGCCGCCGATATTGAGTGTGTGCAGGCGGTAATGCGCCGATTGGAGCCGACACCCGTGCGCGCCGCGGACAGCACCATAGCCGGCATTGTCAACATCAGGGGCAAAGTGGTCACGCTCCTCGACATGGATGCCCTCCTCGGCCGCGCCTGCCGCGAACAACCCGGCGCGGTTTCCGACGCGGTTGTCTTCAAGGATATTACCGAGAGCGGCGACCAAATGGGTCTGCTCATCAGCGCGGCTTGCGAGATAGTAGACCCGGGTTCCGTGCAACCCTTGCCTCCCGAAGCGGAATTGGCGGGAGGCGGTATTATCGGCGGTATCGCCGAGCACGGCTCAAAACTTTACAGGATTCTCGACATACGCGCCATTATTGCCCGCTTCACCTCTTAGCGCGGCACCGGCGCCACACAACGGGGGGTATTGACATAGACCTCTCCCATTTGAGGATACTGCTTGCCGACGGTTCCGTCATCTACAAGAAGATTTTTGCCAAAGCCATGTACGAGCTTGGCGGTTCGGCCGTGCTCGACCTTGTTTCTTCGGGAGAGGAAGCGCGGGCTTTTATGCGGCGGCGCAATTATGACATCGTTCTCATTGACGCGGAAATCTCCCCTCCGGGCTTACACGCCCTCATTTCCGAGTGCAAGCGCGTCATGCCCCATTCGCACGCGCTTGTCACCGCGCGTCCCTCGCCCACAAACAGCCGCCTTTGCGCCGAGGCGCTCGCGCTCGGCGCGTCGGAATGTATTATCAAACCCATCTATGAGAGCTATTCGGGCAACGTGGACCTCATCAAGGGCAAAATGCTCGATATACTCAAAGAACCGTTTTCCCGCTCCCGCCGGCCTGCCCGGCAAGACGGCCATTGGCAAAAAGCCCACAGGAAAAAGACCTTGCATAACCCCGACCTTATCCTAATCGCTTCCTCCACAGGCGGCCCGGTGGCTCTTGAAGCCATTTTTTCCCGCATGAGCGCCGATTTACCCGCGCCGATTCTGCTTGTCCAGCATATACCCCACTACTTCACGGGCACCCTCGCCGGGCACCTGAACCAAAAGTCCGCGCTCAGGGTGAAGGTGGCGGAAAACGGGGAGAGTATCTCCGCGGGCACCGTATATATGGCTCCGGGTAATGTGCATATGCTGCTCGAGCCGGGCGGGAAGATATTATTAGACGGCTCTCCGCCGAAAAACGGAGTTCGCCCCGCCGCCGATACGCTCTTTGAGTCCGTTTCCGAATCCCTCGGCAAGGCCGGTATCCTAACCGTCATACTCACGGGCATGGGTTCGGACGGCGCGAGAGGGCTGGGCGCGCTCAAACAAAAATGCAACTGCGTCTGTTTCGCCCAAAACGAAGAAACGTGCGTGGTATACGGCATGCCCCGCGCCGCCGTGGAGAGCGGATGTGTGGATAAAATCCTCGCGTTGCACGATATACCCCCGGAGATTGAAAAACTGTTTGACATGGTGGTGTAGGCTTATGGATACCCTGCAAACCGGCAGTCAGATTGACAGCCGCGAATATATGCTTCTCCGCGACTATGTCATGGACATATGCGGCGTTTTTGTGCCCCCGGAAAAGTCCTATCTGTTTGAGACCAGGCTCTCGCGGCTGATGCTCGAAGCGGGCGCGGGCAGCTTGGAGGAGCTTTACGCCATACTGAAAAGCCGCGCGTCCCCTATATTGCGCCAGAAGGTCATTGACGCCATTACCACCAACGAGACGCTGTGGTTCCGAGACGAAGCGCCGTGGGTCTTTCTGAAAAACAAGCTGCTGCCGAAGTTCACGGAGCAATTGGCGTCCGGCGCGAAAAAGCGCGTGAGAATCTGGAGCGCGGCGGCCTCCACGGGTCAGGAGATATATTCCGCCGTCATGTGCGTACACGATTACCTCTCAACCCACAAGGCCCGCGGCGTTGACCTCTCGCGCTTTGAGTTCGTCGCCACGGATATATGCGAGCGTGTGCTCGGCATCGCGCGGAAAGGCAGGTACGACAGAATCGGCATAAGGCGCGGCCTGAGCGACTATTACAAAAACAAATACTTCACCCAAAGCGACTCCGCGTTCGACATTGACCCCCTTATCCGCGACGCCGTCACATTCAGCCGTTTCAACCTGCTCGACACCTGCCGCGCCCTCGGTCCTTTCGACATCATCTTCTGCCGCTATGTGCTCATCTACTTCAACGACGACACAAAGAAAAAAGTGCTCGCCAACCTGCGCGGCGCGCTCGCGGATACCGGAATACTGCTCACGGGCAACTATGTGTTTATCGGTCTTTTCGACGAAGGCTACGACACCCGCCACCATGAAAACCTCACCTACTACACAAAAAAGGGGCGCGCGCCCGGAGAGGAGCAAGGCAATGAAACTGCTCATAGTTGACGACTCGTCCGCCATCAGGAAAATCATCAAGGCCGCCGCCGACGTGCTTCACATGGAGTCAATCGAGGCGTGCGACGGGGTGGAGGCCTTGGAGAAAGTGACCGAGTCATACGAGAGCATAGACTTGGTGCTGCTTGACTGGAATATGCCCGAGATGAGCGGCTACGATGTGCTTGTCGCCCTAAAAGCCGACGAAAAATACAGGCATATACCCGTGATGATGGTCACCACCGAAGGTCAAAAGACCAGCATTGTGGCCGCCGTGAAAGCCGGGGCGGGCAATTACCTCACAAAGCCCTTCAGCGTGGAAGAGCTCGAATCAAAAATCTTGGAGTGTATAGGAGGCGGCTCTGTATGAGCGCACCGCCGGAACTTTGCGGCATCTTCTCCGATGCCCTTGCCGAGGTACTCGCCGTGAGCACCGGGGCGCAGTACCACCCCGTGTCCGTCCGTCCCGGCGAAACCCTTTGCGCCGTGGCCGGCATGATGACCCTTGCCGGGCAAAAACACGGCCTGCTGCTCATTCACGCAAGCGAAGCCGCCATGCGCGAGGTTTACACCCTCATGACCGGCGCGGACGATGTGACGGACGCGGATATAACGGATACGGCCTGCGAGATTGTCAACATGACCGCCGGGAGCGCGAAACTGCGGCTCGGCGGCTCCGATTACGCCTTCTCGCTCACCACGCCCCTTGTGATAAAGGGCGACGGCATGTCTTTGTTTGCCAAACAACGGGTCAGTGTGTTTGACGCGGCGTTAGAGTGCGCCGGTTCGCTGATACACATCAAACTCGTCTACTGAGCGCCGCCGCTCAACACAAAACCTCGATGCCGGACGCGATGTTTCGCGCCAGGCTCTCGACGGTCGCCTGTTCTTTGCCTTCGAGCATTACCCTCACAAGGTTTTCCGTGCCGGAAGCCCGCACGAGCACACGCCCGTGCCCGCGCAGGGCGGCTTCGGCCTTGCCGATTTCCTCGCGCACACGCGCGTCGGATTCCCAGCGTTCTTTTGCGCGCGGGGTCACCGCCACGTTTATCAAGACTTGCGGGTAAATGCTCACCGTCTTTGCCAAAACCGAGGCGGCAGCGCCGCTTTCTCCGAGCAGCGAGAGCAGTTTCAGCGCCGTGAGCTGACCGTCGCCTGTAGTGGCGTATTTGAGGAAGATTACATGGCCGGAGTTTTCCCCGCCCACGGAATAGCCGCCGGCGAGCATTTCTTCAAGCACATAGCGGTCTCCCACTTTCACCGTCTTGATTACCGCGCCCTCGCGCTTTCCCCATTCATAAAGCCCGAAGTTGCTCATGATTGTGGTAACCAAGGTGTCGCGCTCCAAGAGGCCGGCCTTCCGCTCTCCGAGCGCGAGCAGCGCGAGCATAGCGTCGCCGTCCATTGGCGCGCCGCCCTCGTCTGCGGCAAGGCATCGGTCGGCATCGCCGTCGAAGGCAAGCCCAACGTCGTACCCCCCTGCGAGCACCGCCTCGCACAAGGCGGCGCGGTTGGTGGAACCGCAGCGATTGTTGATATTCGCTCCGTCGGGCGCCGTGTTGATAAATCCGCGCCGCTTTAACCCTATTTTCCCGAATACGCGCTCGGCCGTGGCGCAGGCGGCGCCGTTGGCGCAGTCGAATACCGCGGAAAGCCCCGAATACTTGCCGCCGTCCGCCGCGCGCAACAGCGAATCGCAATAAGCGTCAAGGAGCGCCGTGTCGCGTACAATGCCGCCGATTTCGCGGCCTTTCTTTAAGGCGGGAGTTTCCCCCATGAGCGCCTCCACGCGTTCCTCGGTTTTGTCCGGCAATTTGTAACCCTGCCTGTCTATAATCTTGATGCCGTTATATTCATACGGATTGTGCGAGGCGCTGATGACAATGCCCGCCGCGCCGTTTTCCTTCGCGGCGAACGCCACGGCCGGAGTGGGCGCCACACCGAGCAGCACGGCGCGCGCTCCGGCGGACGCCACACCCGCGGCAAGCGCGGCTTCCAGCATATCGGACGATATGCGCGTGTCTTTTCCAATGATAATGTCTTGCCGGCCGCCCGCCTCGTCTGTCAGCGCGGTCGCCGCCGCGTGACCGAGCCTGAAAGCGAGTTCCGGGTCCAAGCCTTCGTTGGCGATACCCCTCACGCCGTCTGTGCCGAAATACTTCCCCATTATATCGCGCGCCCTTTCCCTTGCCGCCGTCTACTCAACGTCCGAAAAGTTCATCTGCCCGGCGGCGGAGAAAGGCAGACCCAAGTGTCTATACGCCCTTTCCGTGACGCAACGGCCCCGCGGTGTGCGGGTCAGAAACCCTTGCTGCATGAGATACGGCTCGCATACGTCTTCAAGCGTAATCGCCTCTTCGCCCACGGTGGCGGCCAACGTCTCAAGCCCCACCGGCCCCCCGCCGAAATTGCGGATTATGGATGTCATCAGTCGCCTGTCGGTGGTATCTAAACCCAGCTTATCAATATCCAAAAAGTTCATGGCCATATCGGCCACCTCGCGCGTTATGCCGCCGTCGGCCTTGGCTTGCGCGAAATCGCGCACGCGCTTTAATATCCTGTTTGCCACGCGCGGCGTCCCGCGCGAACGCGAGGCTATTTCGAGCGCGCCGTCGCCGTCTATGGGCACGGCGAGTATATCCGCGCTCCGTTTTACTATACGCGCCAGCTCTTCCGGCGTATAGAGCTCCAAGAGCATTTGTATGCCGAATCGGTCGCGCAGGGGCTTTTTCAGCTGCCCGGAACGGGTGGTCGCCCCGATGAGCGAAAAGCGTTTCAGCGGCAGCGGCAACACCCGCGCGCCCGGCCCTTTGCCGATAATCAGGTCAATCCTGTAATCTTCCATCGCCGGGTAGAGTATCTCCTGCACATTCGCGTTCAACCTGTGAATCTCGTCTATAAACAAAACCTCTTGGTCGTCTAAGTTGGTCAGGAGCGACACGAGGTCGCCGGGTTTTTCCAAGATAGGCCCGGTGGTCATGCGGATATTCACGCCCATTTCGTTGGCAATCACGCTCGCCAGCGTGGTTTTCCCCAAACCCGGCGGGCCGTAAAGCAACACATGGTCGAGCGCCTCGTTTCTCATGCGGGCCGCTTTTATAAATACGGACAAGTTCTCCTTGTTCTTTTCCTGCCCGGTGTACTCCGCCAGCGTCTTGGGGCGCAACGTATTCTCCGAAGCGTCCGAGCGCAGAAGTTGCTTTGCCACAAGGCGCTCCTCGTCCTCGGTGCCGGCGTACTCGATTATCGGGTCGTCAAAATCAATGGCCATAGGCATACCTCCTTCTGTCGTTGCTTTGGATATTACAAACGGGGAGTTTCGCCCCTCTCCGCCCCGGCGGGAGGGAGTCTCGCGGCGCAGGCCCCCGCGGCATTACCGCAAGCCGGATGCCTTTTTCAGCGCCGCGCGCACAATCTCTTCAAGCGGCAGTCCCTCCTCGTCCGCGCCTTGCAACGCGGACGCGGCCTCCGCCGGCGAATAGCCGAGCACGAGCAGGGCGGCGTGGGCTTCGGCCAATTTGCCGCCCCCCGTTGCCGCGCCGGGCGCGCCTTGCCGCGAAAGGCCGCCCATGTCCGAGGCTCCGAGCTTATCTTTCAGCTCCAATATCATACGCTGCGCCAGTTTTTTACCCACGCCCGGCGCTTGCGTCAACGCTTTTTCATCGCCTTGCAGCAAGGCGAGAGCGAGCTTTTCCGAGGAAAGCACGGAAAGCAGCCCCAGCGCCACCCTCGGCCCCACGCCCGACACGCTCAAAAGCTGACGAAACGCCGTCAGTTCGGCAAGCGTGAGGAAACCGTACAGCTCCGCCGCGTCTTCGCGTATGTGCATATAGGTATATAAGCGCGCCTTTTCGCCCTTCTTTATTTTCGCCAAGGTGGAAAGCGGCGCGTTGAGCGCGTAGCCGACACCGCCTGCGTCAACCACCGCCAACCCTTTTTCGATAAGCTCAACATTGCCCGATATGTAATAAAACATTCACCGCGTACCCCTCATGTTGATGTGTGTTATCGCCGCCGCAAGCGCGTCGGCGGCATCGTCCGGGCGCGGGATTTTCGGAAGTTTCAGCAAGCAGCGCGTCATCTCCATAACTTGCCGTTTCTCCGCTTTTCCGTAGCCCACCACGGCTTGCTTTATCTGCGCGGGTTTGTATTCATACACGGGCAGCCCCGCTTTTGCCAACGCGAGCAGCGCCACCCCGCGCGCGTGCGCCACGGGCAAGCCCGTCTTGGCGTTTTTCCCGAAAAACATCTCCTCCGCCACCGCTTCGTGCGGCGAGAACGCCGCGATAAGCTCGGTGAGGTCGTCGAATATTGTCAGCAACCTGTCTTTGAGCGCCGCGCCGGGTTTTGTCCTAATCGCGCCGTGGCGGATATGCGCTATTTCGCGTCCGCGCGTTTCCAACAACCCAAATCCGCAAATGGCCAAACCCGGGTCTATCCCCAGCACCGTCACAACGCGCCGCCTTCCAAAGCCACGGCTGCCCGCCACACGGCCAACCTGCCCGATTCGTAAGTGAGGCCTCCCTGCAAATACGCCGTATACGGCTCGCGCATGGGCGCGTCGCAGGAGAGCTCAATAGACGCGCCCTGCACGAATGTGCCCGCCGCCATGACAACCTCGTCGTCGTAACCGGGCATATTCCACGGCTGCGGCTCCGCGAAGCTGTCTACCGGGGAGGCGTGTTGCACGGCCCGCACAAAACTGAGCAATATGTCGCGCCTGCCGAACTTGATTGCCTGCGTTATCTCATACCGCTCCTCCTCCGGGCGCGGACAGACCTCGTAACCCAAAAGCTCCATCAGTGAAGCCGCGAAGAGCGCCGTTTTCAGAGCCTGCGCCGTAACGTGCGGCGCGAGGAAAAGCCCCTGGTATAAAGACCTGCCCAGACCGAGGCTGCCGCCGCACTCGCGCCCTATGCCCGGCGCGGTGAGCGCCTGCGCCGCTTTGTCCACCCAGTATTTTTTTCCGGCGATATACCCTCCGGCCACGCAGAGGCCGCCGCCGGGGTTTTTAATGAGCGAACCCGCCGTCATATCCACGCCCGCCGCGCACGGCTCGCTTTCCTCGCAGAACTCCCCGTAGCAGTTGTCGCAAACCGTCACGATGTCTTCGTCAATGTCTTTCACAATGCCGACCAATTCGGCGATGTCGGCCACGCTCAACGCTTTCCGCCGCCGATACCCGCAGGAACGCTGAATCAGCACGGCGCGCGGTTTATGGCGGATAATCGCCGCCCTCACGGCATCTCGGTCCGCTTTGCCGTCGGGAGCCTCAGGCACAAAGTTGTACGGCGCGGCGGGTTTCACCGTGTCATACGGTTCGCCCACGAGCGAGAGATAGCCCTGCGCGTCGGAACGGGCGGCGCGAAGGGCGCAGGCTATGGCGTGTGTGCCGCTCACGAACTGCACCCGCACCAAGGCATCCTCGGCGAAGAATACGTCTGCCCAGAGCTTATCCAACGTATCGCGCCCGCGTTCGCCGTAGGCGTAACCGGTACCGAACGCGAAACAGGCATCCGAAACGCGGTGTCTTATGAAAGCGTCCAGCACCCGTTCCGTGTTGACCGACGCGACAAGGTCAATACGCGGAAACGAGAGCGCGGCTTTTTCGTGCGCGCGACGGAACAAATCCGTCTCAGAGCGCATAAAACTCCTCGGGGGTGAGCATTTGCTGCCCCTCGGCGGTTAGCATGGCAATCGCCTCGTCGTTATTCGCCACTTTGAGAATCACATACGCGTCGCTGTCTTTGCGAGTGATGAACGCGTAGGCGTATTCCACCACCACGTCATGGTTGCTCAATATGGTGAGGATTTTGTGCAACGAACCCGGCTCGTCGGCGAGCTTCACCGCAATCACGGCCGTCTTGCCGCTCGTCACGCCCGCTTCGCGCAGCAGCTTGTCCGTGCGCTCCGGGTCGTTTACTATCAGGCGCAGAATACCGAAGTCGCTGGTGTCGGCTATGGAAAGCGCCCTAATGTCCACGCCGCCCGCGGCGAGTATGCCGGTAATCTCGGCGAGGCGACCCGGGCGATTCTCCACAAACACGGAGATTTGGTTTACTATCATCTTCACGCACCACCTTAGTTAATGTATTTGTGTCATATTCCGTAAGCGGAAAGCGCGGGGTCGCCGCCACGGAAGCCGACGGCGGCGATTTTCTTTGTTTGCCGCAGGGGGTTATCACAGGTTCTTGCGCAAATCGAGCACACGCTTCGCCTTGCCTTCGCTGCGCTCCACCGAGCCAATCGGGCTGATGCGTATATCCGCGCTGATACTGAGCGTGGAATTGATTTCCTTGCCGATACGGCGTTCAAGCTCCTCCACGCGGCGCACCTCGTCGAACGGGAAGCCTTCGCGCAGCTCCACGCGCACTTCAAGCGTGTCTAAATTGTTCTTTCTGTCCACCACCAAGAGGTAGTGCGGCGACACCTCCGCTATGCCGAGCAACACGCTCTCAACCTGCGAGGGGAATACGTTGATGCCGCGAATGATGAGCATATCGTCCGTGCGGCCGGTAATCTTGCCCATTCTGGCAAGGGTCCTGCCGCAGGCGCATTTGTCCTTTCGCAGCGTGCATATATCGCGCGTGTTATAGCGAATGAGCGGCAACGCCTCTTTGGTGAGGCAGGTAAACACCAATTCGCCCGGCATACCGTCCTTAACCTGCTTTCCCGTATGCGCGTCCACAATCTCCGGGTAGAAGTGGTCTTCCTGCACATGCAGCCCCGCGGCGGCCTCGCAGTCGCAACTTACGCCCGGACCCGATATCTCCGAAAGGCCGTAGATGTCGTAGGCCTTATATCCGAGTCGGTCCTCCAATTCGCGCCTCATGCCCTCGGTCCAGGGCTCCGCGCCGTGTATGCCCGATTTGAGCTTCAATTTGCCCTTAATGCCCGCCTCACGCACGGCATCGCCAAGCAGCATGGCGTAGGAGGGTGTGCAGAGCAACACGGTGCTGCCGAAGTCTTCCAATATCTGTAATTGTCGTTTAGTGTTGCCCGTGGAGGCCGGCACGGTGGCCGCGCCGATATACTCCGCGCCGTAATGCCCGCCCAAACCGCCGGTAAACAGACCGTAGCCGTAGGCCACTTGCACTATGTCGCCGCGCGTCACGCCGGCCATGGTCATGCAGCGCGCCATGCATTCGTTCCAGATTTCAATGTCCTTTCTCGTGTAGCCCACCACGGTTTGCTTGCCCGTGGTGCCAGAAGAGGCGTGTATGCGTATGACCTCGTCCATGCCCACGGCAAACATGCCGTAAGGGTACGCGTCGCGCAAGTCGGCCTTGTCGGTAAACGGCAATTTCTCAATGTCTTCAAGCGTGTTGATGTCGCCCGGTTCCACCCCCGTTTGCTTCATCTTCGCGCGATAGGGCGCCACGCGCTCGTAGGCGCGTTTCACGGCGCCGCGCAGCAACTCGCCCTGTATCCGCCGCATTTCTTCCCTTGGCATCGTCTCCGCTTTCTCGTTCCAATACATCAGTTTCCCCGCCTTTTTATTTTTATATATTATTCCCTGTCCCGTTATACGAAGTACAACAGGACACCGCGTGGGTGGGAAAAACGCAACTCCGCGCAGGGGCAAAATACGCCCGAAGCAATCATACCACACCTCTCACTCCGGCGCAAGTCCCACGCCGCTTTTCGCCGGTGACAAAGGGCGGTTAGTTTTAGTTGTTAGTTGTTAGGGGTTAGGGGTTAGGAGACGGGGGAGTCGTTAGCGGTTATTTTTCGTTAGCGCCAAGGCTGACCGCTTATCGGCAGCGTCCTAACGAGAGCGGAACGAGCTTGGTCCTTGACCCGCAACGCCCCGCGAGGACAGGGGGAATACCTGGGTATCGCTATCCCCGGGGCATTTGTCATTCAACGCCCCGCGAGGACAGGGGGAATACCCTTGCGCGGGGCGGGGCGGGTGTGATATACTGACACAAACCGCCCGAAAAGGAAGTGTGTATCATGTTTCGCCGTTTGCTTTCCCTGTTCGCGCTAATCGCGTGTTTGCTTTCCGCCTGCGGCGATTCGCCCTCGCCTTCGCCCTCGCGCAGCCGCAGCCCGTCGCCGTCGGGTTCGACCGCGAGCGACACGCCCCCCTCGCCGAGCGCCGACATCACCGAGCTCGGCGTGCTGGATGTGTATATCATTATGCCGCGTGCCGAGGGCGAGAAAACGCTCGATGTGGCCAAAGAGCAGGCGAAGGCTATTATTGATAAAGTCATGGTAAACCCGCTCAGCACCGTGGGCATCTCAGGAACCTACACCATCTTCACCGACCCCGCCGCAGCGCGCGAATACATCGACGGAATGCAATCGAGCCGAGGACCGAACGCAAGCCCACCCAGCGGATACAGTCATGTCTCCGGCGCAGTTCTGAATACGGAATGGCGGATGCTTCACTACCGTTCCGACGACCGTTCCGACGACGTGAAAGACACAAAGAAAATAATCTATGTGCTCGGCAGCGGAATATTCGGAACCAGAATGGATGAACATTCTTGGAACCCCGCCTGGAAAGGCAGTACAACCTGCTACTGCGGTAGGAACAGTCAGATATGGGATGCCAAGACCATGAAGTACACAACTAACGACTTGGGGCCCCACCCTCATTATATGGGCCCGCGGGAGGACTATCTGTATTGGTGGTATAACCTCTATTATGTGCAGTTCGACTTGACAATGGGCTTATGGTACGATTGCAGAGAACTAAACTGCGAAGTTGCTTATGTGAAGAAGTTGCATGAGCAGGGCCTCACGGTCTATGCCATACCCATCTTCATCGGCCTGCGGCAATACCACGAATGGAAATTGAATCAACCGGGCCCTGTTTATTATCCGAATGAAAGGATAGAAAACGACCGGTTTGGTATGGAGCTCAAGCTCGCCACCAAATATCTCAGCCTCATCACCAACGGCGACCCATACAGCCCCGCCGCCCCGGCGGGTTACAAGCCCAACTGCGAAGTGACCGAAGACGGCACATGGGAGCCGGTTACGGAGGCCGACTCTCCGCCCACCGACCCGGAGAACCCGCCCGACCCGCCGGGCGTGTCGCCTAGCGACCCGGACAGACCGCCTAGCGACCCGGACAACCCGCCGAGCGACCCGGACAGACCGCCGAGCGACCCGGACAGACCGCCAAGCGACCCGGACAACCCGCCGCCGAGTGACCCGGATAACCCGCCGCCCGAGCCGCCGAGCGACCCGGACAACCCGCCGAGCGACCCGGACAGACCGCCGAGCGACCCGGACAACCCGCCAAGTGGCGGGTATCTGCCGCCGGGCGGTTCGGGCAGGCCTCCGGTCTCGCCGCTGCCCTCGGAGCCGGGCGGGCAGCCGCAGGCAGGCGACCTCGTGAGCTTTGGCAATGTGGTCTGGCGGGTGCTTGACGTGCAGGGCGGCAAGGCGCTGCTCATTTCCGAGGAAGTGCTGTTTTCAAGGGCATATCACTCCGCCGCAAGGAGTGTGACATGGGCGGAGAGCGACCTGCGGGCCTATCTGAACGGCGACTTTTTTGACGGCGCTTTCACCTACGCCGAAAAAGAGAGGGTCATTGACACATACTGCGAAAACGCCGCCAATCAATGGCGCGGCACATCCGGCGGCGAGGACACCACGGACAAAGTCTTCCTGCTCTCGTTAGAGGAAGTGGTCAAATACTTCGGCGACAGCGGGCAGTTGGCAAGCAGGCCGACGGGCGCTTCCTCAATTGACGACCAATACAACAACTTGCGCGTGGCACGCAATTCAAGCGGCGCGGCCGTGTCTTGGTGGTTGCGTTCCCCCGGCGCGTACTCCGACTACGCCGCCGCTACGGACGGCGGC
This sequence comes from Oscillospiraceae bacterium, assembly GCA_031253545.1. Taxonomy (GTDB): domain Bacteria; phylum Bacillota; class Clostridia; order Oscillospirales; family UBA929; genus WRLJ01. The sequence goes on along the minus strand of JAIRWH010000036.1, from coordinate 3,710 downwards.
GGCCGCGTGAACATGAGCGGCTACGGTGCCCGCACCTCGCGCGGCGTGCGCCCGGCGCTGTGGGTGACGCTGCCGTGAGAAAACTCCCGCACCCCCGACTGTTATCCGTTTACTGTTCGCCGTAAACTGTCCGTCGCCCCCAAAATCCCGCCCGCCCGCAAAGGAGCGGGGGCTTCGCCCCCCGTCCCCGTCCGCTAACAAGTAGCAATTAACAACTGCCCCCTCCCTCTCTCCCCCCTCCCCCCCTAAAACTAACCGCCCTTTGTCCCCGGCGAAAAGCGGCGTGGGACTTGCGCCGGAGTGAGAGGTGTGGTATCAATCGCTGCTCGCGCACATAAACGCGGGTATTGGGCATATGAAGGTTAAAGACTTACGCACTCACCATTTGCAAGAGTTTTACAAGAACCAAGAACCTTGCCGAACCCGGCATAAGCAAGCACGGCAGCGCGCTGTCCGCAAAAACGACCACCACAGGCTTATAAGTGTCATTCTCGGCGACGCATACCGACAAGGTTACGCGGCAAGGGATGTTTCGGAGTTTGCCACGCCGCCGAGAGTGCGGCAGAGAGATATATCCTTCCTCGACGATAAAGACACGCTGCGCTTTGTGGACACGCTCAGGGACGCGCCTATCAAGTGGCACACGGCGCTCTTGTGTTGCTCTTTACGGGCATACAAGCCGCCAATGCTAAGGCAGCCGAGAAAATAGGCAGTATATTGAATGTGGATAACTCTGTGGATAAAGCGGTGGATAAAAAGCGCGTTAACCAAATGTTAACCAAACGCGAAAAATCGCCCCATAAAAGAGCGCAGTAAAAAACCCCGCGAACTTTGCGTTCACAGGGTTTCACGTGGTTGCGGGGGATGGATTTGAACCACCGACCTTTGGGTTATGAGCCCAACGAGCTACCGGACTGCTCCACCCCGCGTTGTTGAGATGTTTGGTGCCGGAGACCGGGCTTGAACCGGTACGACCCTCACGAGTCACGGGATTTTAAGTCCCGGGCGTCTGCCAGTTCCGCCACTCCGGCATCGCAGGAGGACATCATCATACCATACACAACCGGGCTTGTCAAGCATAATTTTGCACGGTTCACGCCACGGGTTGGGATATGAGCGTACACCCCAATCTAATTCACCTCCACCGCATCCAAAAACTCATTTAGGTTGCCGAAACCATTGCCGCGATACGGGTCAGCTCGTTGAACGGGAATGTGGCGACCGAAGCGCGGAAACGTTCCAAAAAATCTACAACAGACAGAAAAAGTGGAATGTGTCTGTGTTTTTTGCTGACGGTTGGCAGGCATATGCCGAACTCATCCCGACACGCCTGTTGATTCAAACTAAATCTGAAACGCGCTTGATTGAGGGCAAGTCCGCTCCGCAACGGCATTGGTTCGCAAGATTTCGGCGCAGAACCCGCGTTGTTTCCCGTTCACTGTTAATGATTAACTTGTCGGTCATGCCGTACGCGAAGCATCACGTTAATGGTTCTTGGCGCAATATGGTGAGCGGAGGAAGGGTATTGTTCCAATTGTAACACTCCCAAAAAATCTTGCATTTACCTATTGAAATTTGCCGATAACGTTCAAGACGGCAATGAATCCTGCTTCAAAAGCTCTGGTGTGCATTGCCGTAAACAATACGGTAGTAATAATTACCGCTGCGGCGGTATTATATTTTTCTTTGAATAATGAAAATAAATATCCGCAAACAAGACAATATAACGTTTGACAATACGGCAATAAACCACACAGAAAGATATTCTATGCTGTTTTTTGCCAAACACAAATAAACTTGTCAAAAATAGAAATAAAATTGCTCCTCCAAGCCATACGCAACCGAGTGCGAAAACCATAATAATACTTTTAATAGAGTTTTTAGAATAGGAATTTTTATTTTATTCTTTTCAACAACTCATATAAAAACCCCTGTCGCCAAAAATATGCCGAGCAAAGGAACTGATTCCCACCAAAGCCTTAAAAAAGCGGAGTTCTCATTGAAAAAAACAGGCTTCTCAACGGCAGGTATCATCATTACTGTAATAGATACCGCCCAAAGAATAAAAAAGCAAAACGCCTTTCCGATTGTGACTAAATGTTTTTCAGAATTCTAATCCCCCTGAAAATATAAATCTCCGCGCCTTGCCCGGTTTGTGCCCGCCATCGCGGATAAGAACGGTACTCCAACGCAACGCCGTCTCAGCGTAGCGCAACGCGAACACTCGTGGGATTTGCCGTCACAGAATACCGCAAAACGTCGTTACCCCAATAGCTCGCGCCCATTGTACCACGATTGCACGGAATTGTAAAGAAGTCGAAAAACCCCCCAGGCCCGCCGCATTTACTCCCCCACAATACACCCTTGCCGCACCCTTGGTCTACATAATATGCTATAATACCCAAGGGTGACGTACATGAACACGCAAACACCGAAAGAGCGTCTGGGCGCAACAGAAGACCCGCGCGGGCAATGGGGTAGCTTGCGGCATAAGTTGGAGGACATACTGTTCATCGGGCTGTGTTCCGTGATTTGCCGCGGTGAAGACTTCGTTGACATGGAAGACTTCGGGCACGACAGGGAAGAATGGCCGCGCGGCTTTTTGGAGCTGCCTGACGGCATCCCCGACAGCGACACCTTCCGCCGAGTGTTTGAGCGCATAGACCCAAACGCTTTCGCGGAATGTCTGAACTCATTGCCGCGGGACATTGGGAGAAACGGCGGGCGTTGCGTCAACATAGACGGCAAAACAGTACGCGGCGGCGGCAACTCCGAACATTCCGCCTATCATGCGGTGAGCGCATGGAAACCGCTGATTTAATCGGTTTTTGAGAAAACCAACATAGCAAACCCGCGAAAATACTACACTCTATTTTCCTGACTTAGACTTAATCAGCGGTTACTATGGGTAGAGGGGAATCACATTTCGCCCGGTGAGCTTGCCATAGGTGAAAAGAGCAATGAAATTACGGCCATCCCCGAACTCTCGGACTTGCTCGACATAGAGGGCGACACCGTCGCCATAGACGCGATAGGCTGTCAAACAAACATCGCGGGGAAAATCAGGGAGGCGGGCGCGGACTGTGTCCTATCCCTCAAGGATAACCGATTAACATTGCACGGGGTTGTGGCGGAATACTTCGATTGGAATCCCGGCGAAGCGACAATGCCGAACGGTTTGGCGGGCGCCTTCAACGACTTGTTCTCATTGGATTGAGAAGGAGCGCCCGAAAGACGAACCGACAGACAGCCGCGCAAGCCGCGCGGAGAAAGCCCGCGGCCGCGTTGAGACACGCCGCGTCATTACCGCCTCGGCGGATTGGCCGCCGGACAAAGGCAACCGGGCGGACATACGGACACTCGTCAGGTACCGCCGTACAGGGAACTTAACGGGGTTAAGACAGAGAGCGCGCGCCCCTACATCAGTAGCTTTGACACAAGCGCCGAGGGCTTTATGGAAATTATCCGAGGTCATCGGTCCGTTGAGAACAAGCCGCATTGGACGCTCGACGCGGTGTTTCGGGAGGATAAGTCAAGGGCGAGAAAAGACAACTCCCCGCTCAACCTCGACATACCGCGCAAAATCTCACTTGCCCTAATAAAGAAAACCCCGCAGGCCGATTGGGAGCGCGCAAGAGGATGATGAAAGCCACACGCAACCCGAGCTTCCTCGCAAGGGTGGTATGGGGGGAGTAAATGCCGTGGCGGTG
>JAIRWH010000020.1 GCA_031253545.1 Oscillospiraceae bacterium | reverse complement strand
TGCCTGGCCGTTCGGCTACGCGGCCGCCGAAAGCCTGGCGCAAAGCCGCTCCGCCGCCTCCGCGCTCGTTGTCCTCTCGCAAAGCCTTGCCGAGCCGGACAGGTTGGTTGACATGGAGCGTGGTTACAGGCCGGACATGGCCGCGCCCGGCTATATGCGTTTGGTGCCCTGCTGGAAAATCACCCTCGCGTCGGGCGTAAGGTACGCCGACGCCGTGTGAAAGGGACGGCGGCATGCACGCACTCAAAAAGCGCGGGCAAGCGGCGTTGCGAACGCCGCGCCCCGCGGTAAACCACCGACTTGCCGGCAAACGCAAACCCCCGCTTTGCGAAAGCGGGGGTCGCCGTATTTCCCAAAAAGCTCAGCGGGGGGGCACGGCATCGCGGCGCGAGAGGTTGTGGCGGCCTTTTTCGTCCACGCCGAGGTATTTGACGTATGTTTGGTCGCCCACGTTGAGCACATCCTCCACGCGCGCCACGCGGTAGTTTTCAAGTTTCGAGATATGCACAAGGCCCTCCTTGCCGGGGGCGTATTCCACGAACGCGCCTATGGGGATGACGCGCGTGACTTTGCCGAGGAACACGTCTCCCACCTTCGGCTCGAAGATGATTGCCTCGATGATGGAGCGGGCCTTTTCACCGCCTTCCTGGTTGACCGAGGCAATGAACACGCGGCCGTCGTCTTGGATGTCAATCTTCGCGCCCGTGTCCGCCACGATTTTTTGTATGACGCTGCCGCCCTTGCCGATAACGTCGCGGATTTTGTCCGGGTCAATCTGTATGCAGAGCATCTTGGGCGCGTAGGGCGAGAGGTTCTCGCGCGGGGCGGGTATGCACGGCAGCATACAGGAGTGGAGTATATGCGCGCGGGCTTTGTTGGTGATGTCTAAGGCGCTTTGGATAATCTCCGGCGTGAGGCCGTCAATCTTTATGTCCATCTGTATGGCGGTCACTCCCGCGTCCGTGCCCGCCACCTTGAAGTCCATGTCGCCGTAGAAGTCCTCCAAGCCTTGGATGTCGGCGAACGTCAGCCAGCGGTCGCCCTCTGTGACAAGGCCGCAGGAGATGCCCGCCACGGGCGCTTTTATGGGCACTCCCGCGTCCATGAGCGCGAGGGTGGAACCGCAGACGCTGCCTTGCGATGTGGAGCCGTTGGACGAGAGCACCTCGCTCACAAGGCGTATGGAGTAGGGGAAGTCTTGCTCCGAGGGCAACACGGGCTCAAGCGCCCGCTCGGCGAGCGCGCCGTGGCCGATTTCGCGGCGGCCGGGGCTGCGCGAGGGGCGCGCCTCGCCCACGGAATAGGAGGGGAAGTTGTAGTGGTGCATATACCGCTTGGTTTCCTCGTCGAAGATATTGTCTAACTTTTGGTTTTCGGCGATGGTGCCGAGTGTGCAGGAGGTGAGCACCTGCGTCTGCCCGCGCGTAAACAGGCCGGAGCCGTGGACCCTGGGGAGCAGCCCCGCCTCCGCCGCGAGGGGCCGCACGTCGTATAGCCCGCGCCCGTCCACCCGCTTTTGCTCGTCGAGCAGCCAGCGCCGCACCACGAACTTCTCCAATTTGTAAAGCACGTCAGGCAAGTCCGCCGCGACGGAGGGAAACGCCGATTCGTAGGCGGAGGTAACTTCGTCGCGCCACGCGGCGAGCCGCCCCTCGCGAATGTTCTTGTCGTCGGTGTCAAGGCAAACGCGCAGGGAATCGAGGCGTTCGGCTTTGAGCGTGTCGTAGAGCGCGGTGTTGAACGGGAGCGCGGCGTAAGCGAACTTGCTCTTGCCCACTTGCGAGGCTATGTCCGCTATAAACGCGCAGAGCTTTTTACATTCGGCGTGGGCGAAACAGATGGCGCGGAAGATGGTCTCCTCCGGCACTTGCTCCGCGCCGGCCTCTATCATCACCACCTTCTCCGCCGTGGCGGCCACGGTGAGGCTGAGGGCGGAGCGCTCGCGCTCGCGCGCGGAGGGGTTCACGATAAACGCGCCGTCTATAAGCCCGATGGCCACGCCGGCGATGGGCCCGCGCCAGGGTATGTCGGAGACGGCGAGCGCGGCGGACGCGCCGAGCATGGCGGGTATTTCGGGCGCGTTGTCCGGGTCAAGGCTCAATACCGTGGCGGCGATGGCCACGTCGTTGCGCATATCGGAGGGAAACAGCGGGCGCAGGGGGCGGTCTATGAGCCGGGAGGCGAGCACGGCCTTTTCGCTGGGGCGGCCTTCGCGGCGCAGAAAACTGCCCGGTATGCGGCCCACGGAGTAGAGCCGCTCCTCGAAGTCCACCGAGAGGGGCAGGTAGTCAATGCCGTCTCGGGGTTTTTGCGCGGCGGTGGCCGTGACGAGCACCACGGTGTGGCCATGCGAGACGAGTACCGCGCCGTTGGCAAGCTCGGCGAGTTTGCCGACCTCGAAGGTGAGCGCGCGCCCGCCGAGGGTGGTGGTGAAAACACGGTGGTTGGGGAATACACGGTTTGTCATGTTCTTTCTCTCTTCTTTCTTTATTTTGGGAATGTCGGAAGCCTTCGCCCGACGGCGTTTTACCCGGCGGCGCTTGGTTACTTCCGCAGGCCGAGTTTGGCTATGAGCGAGCGGTAGCGGGTGATGTCCTTCCTGTGGAGGTAATCGAGCAGGCTGCGGCGGCGGCCTACCATGATGAGCAGCCCGCGTCGCGAATGGTTGTCTTTCTTGTGCAGTTTTAAGTGCTGCGTGAGGTGGTTGATACGCTCGGTGAGGATGGCTACCTGTACCTCCGGCGAGCCCGTGTCGGTCTCGTGGATACGGTTTTGGGAGATAACGGCTGTCTTTTGGTCTTTCTGCATCATACGGCTTCACCTTTTTCAATATGAGTGTGGAGGATTTTGTGCGCCTCCGGGCTGCCGGGCTTTTGGAGGAACTCGCGGTAGAGCTGCTTGATGAGGGGGCTTTCGTGGCTGAGGCGCAGCGGCATATCCGCGTCCGACTTATAGAGCGCGGCGGCGCGGAGCGCGCGCAGGTCGGAGAAGTTTTTCAGCGACTGCGGCTGCACGGGTTGGCCGCCTCCGCCCACGCACCCGCCCGGGCAGCACATAATCTCTATGAAGTCATAGCGCGCCGAGCCGTCTTTCACGGATTGGAGCACCTTGCGGGCGTTAGCGAGGCCGGAGCAGGCCGCCACGCGCACGGAGCGCCCGCGTATGGTGTACGAAGCCTCTTTGACGCCCGCCGTGCCGCGCACTTCCGTGAAATCGAGCGAGGCGGGCGGTTTGCCCTCGGCAAGCGACGACACCGTGCGCAAGGCGGCCTCCATGACACCGCCCGTGGCGCCGAAAATCAGCCCCGCGCCCGAGGCCACGCCGAAGGCGGCGTCGAAAGCGGAGGAAGGCAGCGAACGGAACATGATGCCCGCGCGGGAAATCATGCGCGAGAGCTCGCGCGTGGTGAGCGCCACGTCCACGTCGGGCAGGCCTTCCACAGCCCAATCGCCCCGGCGGATTTCATACTTCTTCGCCGTGCAGGGCATGATGCCCACCACAAACACGTCTTCCGGCGCGAGATTGTACTTTTCGGCGTAATAAGTCTTCATAAGCGCGCCGAACATCTGTTGGGGCGATTTGCAGGAGGAAACATTGGGCAGGAACTCCGGGAAGTATTGCTCGCAGAAACGCACCCAGCCGGGCGAGCAGGAGGTGATGAGCGGGAGCGGGCCGCCGCCCGTGAGCCGCTTCATAAACTCCGTGCCCTCCTCCATGATGGTGAGGTCGGCGGCGGCGTCTATGTCGAACACGCCGTTAAAGCCCAGCAACCGCAGGGCGGAGACCATTTGCCCCTCCACGTTGGCACCCACGGGAAGCCCGAAACATTCGCCGAGCGTGACGCGTATGGAGGGCGCGACACCGACGACCACGTGTTTCTTCGGGTCCGCCAAAGCCGACCAAACCTCGTCGGTCTGGCAGCTTTCCGTGAGCGCGCCCGTGGGGCAGACCGTGATACATTGGCCGCAGGACACGCACGCCACTTCGCCGAGGTCGCGCCCGTAGGCGCAGGCGATGTGCGTGTCGAAACCGCGCGCGGCGGGGCCGATAACGCCCACGCTTTGGTTGTGCTTGCACACGGCGCTGCACCTGCGGCAAAGCACGCATTTGCTGTTGTCGCGCACCAAGTGCACGGCGGAGTCTTCGATTTGCGGCTCGTGCGCGTCGGAGGGGAAGCGCGTTTCCTGTATGCCGAAGTCGGCGGCGAGCTTTTGCAGCTCGCAGTTTTGGTTGCGCAGGCAGGTGAGGCAATCCATGCGGTGGTTGGAAAGGATAAGCTCCAAAGTGCGTGTGCGGGAGCGGATGATGTCGGGCGTGTGCGTGCGTACCTCCATGCCTTCGGCCACGGGGTATACGCACGAGGCCACATGGGTGCGCGCGCCCTTAACGTCCACCACGCATATGCGGCACGCGCCGATTTCGCTGATGTCTTTCATGTAGCAGAGCGTCGGTATCTCCACGCCGATTTGGCGGGCGGCTTCGAGGACGGTGGTGCCCGGCGGTACGGAAACGGGCACGGAATTGATTTTGAGATTGACCGTATCTGCCATGCCGCTCACTCCTTCACTATGGCGGAGAACTTGCATTTATCGAAGCAGGCTCCGCACTTGATACACTCTTGGCTGTTGATGACGTGTGGCTCTTTCGGCGCGCCCGTGATGGCTCCCGCGGGGCATACCCGCGCGCAGAGCGTGCAGCCCTTGCAGGCGGAGGGTATGATGGAGTAGGAGACGAGCGACTTGCACACATGGGCGGGGCATTTTTTGTCGCGCACATGGGCGACATATTCGTCGCGGAAGTGGCGCAACGTGGAGAGCACGGGGTTGGGGGCGGTCTGGCCGAGGGCGCAGAGGGAGTTTTGCTGCAAATGGCCGCACAGCTCCTCCAAAAGCTCCAAGTCCCGCTCCGTGCCGCGCCCGTGGGTGATTTTTTCAAGCAGCTGGTAGAGGCGCTTGGTGCCTATGCGGCAAGGGGAGCATTTGCCGCAGGATTCGTCCACGGTGAAGTCGAGGAAGTATTTGGCTATATCCACCATGCAGTTGTCTTCGTCCATCACTATAAGGCCGCCGGAACCCATCATGGAGCCGATGGCCGAAAGGCTTTCGTAGTCTATGGGGGTGTCTATGTGCGAGGCGGGTATACAGCCGCCGGACGGACCGCCCGTCTGCGCCGCCTTGAAGCGTTTGCCGCCGGGGCAACCGCCGCCTATGACCTCGATAACCTCGCGGAGCGTGGTGCCCATCGGCACTTCCACCAAGCCCGTGCCCGTAATCTTGCCGCCGAGGGCAAAGACCTTGGTGCCCTTGCTTGTGGCGGTGCCCACGGAGTTGAGCGCGTCCGCCCCTTTGGTGAGCAGCCACGGTATGTTGGCGTAAGTTTCCACGTTATTGAGCAGCGTGGGTTTGCCAAACAGCCCCTTCACGGCGGGGAACGGCGGGCGCGGACGGGGCTCGCCCCGGTTGCCTTCTATGGACGTGAGCAGAGCCGTCTCTTCGCCGCAGACAAACGCGCCCGCGCCGAGGCGGATTTCCAAGTCAAACGAAAAAGACGAGCCCATTATGGATTGGCCGAGCAGGCGCAGCTCTTTGGCTTGGGCGATTGCCGTATTCAGCCGCGCCACTGCGGTGGGGTATTCGGCGCGCACGTAGATGTAGCCTTGCGAGGAGCCCACGGCGTAACCGGCCAACGCCATTGCCTCAAGCACGCTGTGGGGGTCGCCCTCCAAGACGGAACGGTCCATAAACGCGCCCGGGTCGCCCTCGTCGGCGTTGCACACGATGTATTTTTCGTCGCCGGGCGCGTCCTTGGCAAACTGCCACTTCCGCCCCGTGGGGAACCCCGCGCCGCCGCGCCCGCGCAGCCCGGAATTGAGCACCGTGCTTATTATATCCGCCGGGGAGCGGCCGGACAGCGCCCCGGCGAGCGCCTCGTAGCCGTCCGCGGCGATGTATTCGTCAATATCTTCCGGGTTAATCACGCCGCAGTTACGCAGCGCCACGCGAAACTGCCCCGCGAAAAACGCCTCGCCGTCTTCGCCGATTTCGTATTCGGCCACGGGCGCGCCACCTTTGATATGTTCGGCCACCACACGCTTGGCCTTCTCCGGGGTCATGGACACATAGGTGACCTTGGGCTTTCCGGGCATGATAACCTCCACGAGCGGCTCGAACCGGCAAACGCCGACGCAGCCCGTGAGGATAACGGCGTCGCCCAGCTCCTCTTTCAGCGTGTCGTATACGGGGCCCGCCCCGGCGGCAAGGCCGCAGGTGGCCATGCCCACCAATACGCGGGGCCGGTCGGGAGGGGAAAGTTTTGCCTTTGCCGCCTCGCGGCGCGCGGCAAGCTCGGCGGGTGTCTTCATAAATCTCAGTCCTCCGTGTATTTTTTGAGTATGCCGGGTATATCGTCGGGGGTGAGGCGGCCGTATACGTCGCCGTCAATAATGATGACGGGGGCGAGGCCGCAGGCGCCGATGCAGCGTGTGGCGTCTATGGAGAACTTGCCGTCCGGCGACACGGAGCCGGCCTTGCAGCCGAGGCCGTCTTCCACGGCGGCGAGTATGGCCGCCGCGCCCCTGACGTAGCAGGCTGTGCCGAGGCAGACGGATACTTGGTGCCGCCCTTTGGGGTTGACGGAGAATTGGGCGTAGAAAGAGACTATGCCGTATAGCTCCGACATGGTAAGCCCCAAACCGGCGGATATGCGCGCCAGAGCCTCTTCGGGCAGGTAGCCGTAAATGGCCTGCGCCTTTTGCAGCACGGGCATCGCCGCGCCGGGCCGCCCCGCGTGGGCCTCAATCGCTTCGAGCAGCTCTTTTTCCTGCTCCTGTGTGCCTTGGAAGGGTACTACTGTCACGGTGTTCGGCAAAGAAAAAACCCCCTTGTCTGAAATGTCGCCTTGGAGTAACGCGCCTTTCGCTCCGGCGGAGCGGCATATATTCACCGAAACATACGGCGGGGAGGATACATCACAAAGGGCAGTTTACCACAAAAAAAGCCAAACGTCAACTTCTGCTTATGACGGTAATATTCGTGCCGTCGAAAAGGGACGGCGGGTCGGTTAAGTCGTTGCCGAAGGCATACACGGTGAGCGGGCCGGGGCAGCTTTTGAGCGGCGCGAGCGTACGCAAATAGTTTTGCTCCGCGCGCAGCTCCGTGAGCGAGGGCAGCCCCTCCAGCGGGTCGAGCGAGACTATTTCGTTTTTGTTCACGTCGAGGTATTCCAACGCCGCGCAGTTTTTCAGCGCGTCAAGGGAGCCTATGCGGTTTTGCGAGGCCGCAAGCCGCGTAAGGCCGGTCGCGCCGGAGAGGGAGGATATGCTTTCTATGTCGTTTACCGAAATATCTAAGTGGGTGAGCGCGGTGAGGGGGCGGATGGAGGCTATGCCGGGCAGCTTATTGTGGGAGGCGTAGAGCTCTTTGAGCGACGTGAGCGCGGCGAGCGGCTCCAAGGTGGATATGGAGTTGACCGACACGTCGAGCCACTCCAACGACACAAGGCGTTCCAAACCGGCGAGGCTAAACACGCGGTTGCGCGAAAGGTTCAGTGTTTGCAGCGCCGTGAGGTTCGCGAGCGGCGCGAGGTCCTGCACGGAATTGAGCGAAAGGTCCAGCTCCGTGAGCGCCGCGAGGCCGGCGAGGGGGGCGATGTCTATGACGGCGTTGGAGGAAAGGTTCAGGGCGCGCAGCCGGGTTAGGCCCGCAAGGTGGGCGAGGGAGGTGATGTGGTTGCCGGAAAGGTCAAGCTCCTGCAGAAAGGCGAGGTTCGCCATGTACTCCAAATCCAAGGAATCCACGCTGAACGTTTGCAGCGAGAGCGTTTGCAGCGACGTGAGCGACGAAAGGGCGGAAAGGTCGGTCTTGCGCCCCGTGCCGACGAGCGAAAGCGAACGCAGGTTCGGCAGGAGCGCGAAGTCGGCGAGGGTGGCGTAGTAGGCTTCGTTGGGGTTGTCTATCTCGCGGATTACGGAAAGCTCGCGGGAATATATGTCGCCGGAGGGGCGGCCGAGCGCCTCGCGTATCAGCCCCTCGGCGGCCTTGTCCTCAAAGGCCACAAGGTAGTTCACGTTTTCCAATATATATTCCCCGCCGGAGAAGGGGCTGACCACGCCCCCGTTGCTCACGGCCACGGCCGTGAGCACAGAGGTGCCGGGGGGGAGGGCGATTTCCCCCGTAAACGAGCCGGCCGCCGCGGAGGGCGTTTCGCCAAGCGCCACAAAGCAGCTCACGCCCTCCTGCGCCGTGACCGTGACCGCGATGAGCGAGGAGTGCGTTCCGGGCGCGGGGGTAAATACGGGCGCGGCGGGGCGGGCTTGCGCCACGGCCTCGGCGTTCAGGCCCGTCACGCCGTCGAGCAGCAGCACGGCGTCTAAGAGCTTATCTTGCAGCACATACACGCGGCAAAGCTCCAAATAGGCCGCCGCCTGCGCCGGCCCGGCAAGTTCGATTGATTGCAGGAGGTGGTACTCGGCGCGTGAAAAACGCTCCAAATCCACCAAGAGCGAGGCTATCTGCGTTTTGAGCGCGCGGTCGTCCGGGCGCAGGGCTATATGGCGCTCCAAAAGCTCCACGGCGCGTTCGGGGCGGTTATCGGCCACCGCCGCCGCCACGGCGGCGGAGTAATAAAGCGAGGCTACGCGGGAACCGAGCAGCAGCCACAATATAAAGACCAAAAGCGCGGCGGACGCGATTATAATGAGCAGGCGTTTTATCATACCGCTGCCGTTTTGGCAATTACGGGCGGAAAGGTTTCGTTTTCCCCTCCCGCGAAGGGGGAGGGGAACGCCCCGGCGGAGGGCGTTTTTGCTTCCTTCGCCCTTCGGGAGGGGGAAGGCGGCAGGTTTCCCGCGGTAACTCTCAACGCAATACCCCCGTCAGCCTTTGGATAGGTCGGCAATCAGCCTGATTTCGCCTATGCCGATATTCAGCTCGCGCGCGGCCTCGTCCGCCGGTATGCCCCGGCTCATCAAAAACCGCACCTTCTGCGCCTTCGTGGTCAGCTTATTCATCTGCTCCCTGTCTTTTTCGGCAAGCAGGGAGGAATGTTTCGGCTCGGCGGGGGCGGGGGCGGGGGGCGGCACTTCCTGCAAACGCGGGGGCGCGTCCGCGGGGGCGGGGCGGGGCGGGGGTATATCATCGGGCGTGACGGCGTTGAAGGTGGACGCGTCCGGCGGAAGCACATGGAGAGGAAACGGGCGCACGGCGGGGGAGGGCGTGGGCGGCGGCGGGGCGGCGGCGGGCGGCTCGGAGAGGGTGGAAAGGTAGATAACGCTCGCCCGGCGCGAGAGTTCGGCAAGCGCGGCGCGCTCGTCTTCGATTTCGGCGTGCACCTCCGCCACATATTGGTCAAAACTGTCGAGCAGGCTCTCTATTTCCCGGTAGAGGCGAAAGATTTTGGCCTCGCGCTCAGACGAGGGGTTTAGCGCGGCGAGCCTGCGCGCCGTGAAGCGCGAGAGCGCGAACCACAAAACGCCCGCGGCGGCCGCCAGCGCGCAGGCCAAGATAATCCAATCCAACCCGCTCATAGGCGTATGTCTATGCGGCGCTCTTCGCGCGGCGCGAATTTGCCTTCGTCCACGGGGAGCGAGAGCAGCAATTCGCCCGCCTGACGCTTGAGCAGGGCGGTGGCTTCGTCTTCCTGCGGGGGCTGTTCTTCCGCGCCTTCGCCCGGTTCGCCGGAGCCGCGGTGCCGCCCGCCGGTGTCGGAGTTTACCTTGCGTTCCTCGGCGGTCTCCGGGCCCTTGGCGCGAAACAGCGCGTCGTCCACCAAGGCCTCGTCTTCCTCCATGAGCGCCTGCGGGTTTAGGCTTTGCGCCCTCATGTCGCGGGCGCGCTCCATAGTGAGCTCGGCCGGTTTGGTCACGGACATATTCTGTTCGATACGGAGCGCCAAACGCTCACCTCCTTGCAACCGGGGCGGGGAATTACGAAAACGCGGCGGTCATCTTCACGCGGAGCGTGGCGATGGCCTTGGAGTGAATCTGGCTCACGCGGGATTCGGTAACGCCGAGCACCGCGCCGATTTCTTTGAGCGTCAGTTCGTCGGTGTAGTACATCGAGATAACCAAGCGTTCTTTTTCGGGGAGCGCGTCCACGCAGCGGGCGAGGATTTGCTTGACCTCTTCCTGCTCGTAGCGCTCTTCGGGGTTGTATTCCTGCGAGGCGAGCAGCCCTTCGCCGGCGGTGCGGTCCATGAGCAGCTCGTCGAGCGCCACCATGTTAAACGTGTATGATTCGTCCAGCGCGCGCCTAACTTCGTCGGCGCTCATGGAGAGGTATTCCGCCACCTCCGCTTCCGAGGCGGAGCGGCCGAGTTTGGCCTCAAGCGTGGTAATGCCGTCTTCTATGCGCTTGATTTTCTGACGCAACGAGATGGGTGCCCAGTCCTGACGGCGGATTTGGTCTATTATCTCGCCTTTGATACGCAATGTGGCGTATGTCTCAAACTTTACCTCCTTGGTCACGTCGAACCTGTCTATCGCGTCCATGAGGCCGAGCAGGCCGCAGCTCATGAGGTCGTCGAAGTCCACGTGCTTGCGGTAGGTGGGCACAAGGCGCAGGGCGATTTGCTTCACGAGCTTGATGTAGTGCATAACGAGTTGGTTGCGAAGCTCCAAACTGCGCGTGGCCGCGAAGTCGCCCCAAAGGCGCTGCAAACTCTCCGGGCTATCCATGAGCAGACCCCCTTTCAGCGGCGCAGGCGCAGCTGCTGCTCGAAGATATACTTGATGATGAGCTTGCGGTTTTCGTCGGAGATATTCGGGAAACGCGCGCAGGTCACATAGCGCATGAGCTTCGCGTCGGTCGCGTCGCAGCGGATGACCTCGATACGGTTGACCAAGAAGTTTTCGCCGCCTTTGTCTAAGTAGAGCGTCAGCTCCAAAAGCTGCCCGGGGAAAAAGTCCGCGTCGGAGCGGAAGCGCAGCCCGCCGCCGCTGATGTCCAATGTCTCGCCGCTGACGGGCGCGGGGGCGGGCTCGGCGGCGGCGGCTCCGGCGGCCACCGTGCCGGGCGCGTTGTCGGGCGAGGCGTCGGGCAAGGCATCCGCGCCGAAAATCGGCACCGCCGCCAAGGAGAGGGATGTGGCAAACCGGACGAACTCGCGCCGCTGGTGCTTGGTGATGGGGCTTCTCACGGCGAGTATGAGCAGCTCCGGCGGCCCCGGCGCGCGACCCGCCACGGAAACGAAGAAGTTATACAGCCCCGAACCGCGCATACACAGCATTTGCAGCATCTCTCCCCGCTGCAGGGGCACGGGGGCCATGCGGAGCGTGGGGGGTGTGACATGGAGCAAGCCGCTGCGCTGCAAGCCCTGCACCACCACCGGCAACCTGTGCTCGCCGATGAGCACGTCGAACTTATCGCCCAGACGGATGTCAAAAGGCATTAGAAGTCACCTCCCGGAAAGGAGGGGGCGGGCTTTTCAAGCAGATTCTTAAAGAAAGCGCGCAAACCCTTGGGGTTGCCCGGCTCCACGTTGAGGAACCGCCAGCTGAGGGCCTCCATGCAGCGGGCCGCCCCCGAACGCGGGAACGAGAGCACAAACGGGCGTTGGAGCCGCACGGCGCGTGTGACCGTGGGGTCGGAGAGTATGTAACCGAGGTCGCTGATGGCCACGTCGAGATACAGGCGCACCACCGCCGTGAACTTTTCCGCCGTGGCGCAGGCTTCGCTTTCGTTGTCCGCGCGGTTGACCACAAGCCTTATCTGCGCCTCCCCGGCGCTGCCGTGTATGGTCTTGATGAGCGCGTAAGCGTCCATAATGGCGGTGGGCTCCGGCGTGGTCACCACGATAATCTCGCGCGAGGCGGCAATCAGCCGCAACACATTGCGGTTGACCCCCGCGCCCGTGTCGAAGAGTATAATGTCCGCCATGTCGTCGAGCAAAAGCAGCTCGTGTACCATGTTGGAAAGCTGCACCTCCGTGAGGTTGAGCAGCTCCAGCACCCCGGAGCCGCCGGAGAGGATTTTCACGCCGCCCGCGCCCTCGAAGATGGCGTCCCTGACGGATACCTCCCTCCGCAGCACGTGGGAAAGGTCGTAGGTGGGGGTCACGCCCATTACCACGTCCACATTGGCAAGCCCGAAGTCCGCGTCCACAATGAGCACGCGCGCGCCCTTCTTTGAGAGCGATATGGCCAAGTTCACGGCGAAGTTGGTCTTGCCCACGCCGCCCTTGCCCGATGTGACGCACACAATCCGCGCCCCTTCGCCCGGCGGCCTGGCGCGTTGTTTTTTTATATTCTGCACCATGCGGCGAAGCGCCGCGGCTTGGTCATTCATAGCGTGTACCCATGAGCTTTGCGATAATCTTTCGCGGCGGCATAACTTCTATGTCGTCGGGCACGCTCTGCCCGAAGGCGAGATATGATATGGGCTTGTCGGAAATAAAGCGGGCGTTGAGTATGGTGCCCCACGAAGGGGTTTCGTCGAGCTTGGTGAAGAGCAGTTTATAGTCGCGCAGGAAGTTGTAGTTGTTGATGATATTCATAAGGCCGGAAAAGCCCGTGGTGGCGGAGATGACCAAATGCACCTCGTCGCAGTCCGAACAGCGGATGAGCGTGGCGAGGTCTTCCTCAAGCGTGGCGTCGCCGGGGCTTTTGCCGGCGGTGTCTATGAACACCACGTCTTTGTCTTGGTGGTCTTTGAGCGCGTCCGTGATTTCGGACGGGGTATATATGACCGAGAGGGGGATTTCCAGCAGCTCGGCGTAGGTTTTCAGCTGTTCTGTGGCGGCGATGCGGTAGGTGTCGGCGGTCACAAGCCCCACTTTGGCGTGGTGGTTGAGCATATACACGGCGGAGAGCTTGGCGAGGGTGGTGGTCTTGCCCACGCCCGTGGGGCCGGCGAGCACCACCACGGAGCGCTTAAACCGTTTGAGGCGCACGGGCGAAGGCTCTCCGAGCGACTGGCGGAGCAGCTGCTCCAACACCTCGTCGGCGGGGGCGTTGTGCTTCTGCTGTATATCGGACGCTTCGCGCGCGATACTCCGCGCGAACTCACTGTTCACGTCGTTGTCTATGAGGGAGACGAGGTAGCGCTCCATTTCGGGCGTAAGCCCGGCGCGCATGGTGTCTGTGGAAAGCTGGAGCTTGCCCGCGAGGGTGGTGATGGTGGTGGCGAGCGTGTCAATCTTGTCTTCCAGCGCCGTGAGCTTTTGGTTTTTCGGGTCGGCGGTTTGGGTTATCGAGAGCGGGCGGAAACCGGAGTCCTCCTCCGTGACATGCTGTTTCTGAGCCAAACGCTCCAACACGTCTAAGGCGGCCTGCCGCGCTTGGCTTTCCGGTATGCGTTGCGCGGCGAGGGCGGCGGGGGCGGGAGGGTACGGCACATAGGGGTGCGGCACATAGGCCTGCGGCTCCGGCGCGGGGGCGGCGGGGGCGGGAGCGGGGGCGGGTTTATATGTGCGGAGCGGCGGCGGGGCGGGGGGCGGCGCGGGCTTTTTGTCCGGCTCGTAGGCGGCGGTAATCTCCACGGTGGGTTTTTGGAAAAGGCCGCGCAGGCCTTTGCGGCGTATGCTGCGCTGCTGCAATATATACGCGTCGGAGCCAAGCTCGGCGCGCACCTTGTCGAGCGCTTCAGAGGGAGAATCGGCAATATAGCGTTTCACGTTCATGCGGCGCTCACCATCCCGTCTGCGTGAATATCCACGCTTTGCTCAAGCTCGTTGAAAGAAAGCACCACAAGGTCGGGCGCGAATTGCTCCACCATGCGCCGGAAGTGGAAGCGCACCACGGGCGAGGTGAGGACTATGGGCGCGAGCCCCTGCGCGTTCATGCGCTCCACGGCGGCCCTGAGAGAGGCGAATATGCGGGAGACGGTGTCTGAATCGAGGTTTACGTATGTGCCGTGCTCTGTCTGGCGGATATTGTCGAGTATGAGGTGCTCTAAGTCGGGGTCGAGGGTGATTACCCGCGCCTTGCGGTCGGGGATGAACTTCGCCGTGATATGGCGCTTGAGCGCCTGGCGCACGTATTCCGTGAGCATATCGGTATCCCGCGTGAGGGCGGCGTGGTCGCTCATCGTCTCGATAATCGTGCCCATATCGCGTATGGACACGCCCTCGCGCAGGAGGGCGCAGAGCACCTTCTGCACCTCGCCGAGGGAGAACTGCTTGGGTATGACCTCGTCCACAAGCGTGGGCTGCTGCTGGCGCAGGTTGTCCACAAGCACCTGCACCTGCTGGCGGCCGAGCAGCTCCGCCGCGTGGCGGCGTATGACCTCCGTCAGGTGGGTGGCAATCACGCTGGGCGGGTCGAATATATTGTAGCCGAAAAGCTCCGCCTTTTCGCGCGCGGCGGCGGAAATCCACTTTGCCGGCAGCCCGAACGCCGGCTCCACCGTGTCTATGCCGTCAATCTCGCGCGTCACGTCGCCGGGGTTCATGGCGAGGAAGTGGTCGAGCACAATCTCGCCCTCCGCCACGGTGTTGCCCTTGATGAGGATAACGTAGGAATTGGCGGCGGCGTGGATATTGTCGCGCAGGCGTATGACGGGCACAATCATGCCCAGTTCCACGGCGCACTTGCGGCGTATCATAATCACCCTGTCAAGCAGGTCGCCGCCTTGCGCCGCGTCCGCGAGCGGCACGATGCCGTAACCGAACACAAGCTCTATGGGGTCTACCTGCAAGAGCGACACCACATTCTCCGGCTTGCGCGTTTCCTCCGCCTCGCGCTCCGCGGCGGGAAGCTCCTCGGCAAGCTCCCGGCGGGCGCGGCCGCGCGCGAGCAGGAAACCGAGCACGGCGAGCCCCGAACCGACGGGGGCTGTGACAAGCCAGGGCATACCGGGCAGGAAGCTCATTATAATCATCGCGCCGCCGGCTATCATGAGTATAAACGGCTGCTGCGTTATCTGGCGCTTTAAGTCTTCGCCCATAGTGTTGTCGGACGAGGCCTTCGTGACCACGATACCCGTGGCGGTGGATATGAGCAGCGCGGGGATTTGCGTCACAAGGCCGGAGCCGATGGCGGCGATGACATAGGTGCTCACGGGGTCGGCCACTTCGTTGAGCGAGCCTATAATCAGCC
This sequence comes from Oscillospiraceae bacterium, assembly GCA_031253545.1. Lineage (GTDB taxonomy): Bacteria > Bacillota > Clostridia > Oscillospirales > UBA929 > WRLJ01. The sequence goes on along the minus strand of JAIRWH010000020.1, from coordinate 5,032 downwards.
CGCCGATAACATTCACGGCGAGCAGTATGATGCCGAGGATATTGTCGCCCTTCACAAACTTGGACGCGCCGTCCATGCTGCCGTAAAAGTCCGCCTCGCGTGACACGTTCACGCGGCGGCGGCGAGCCTCGGCCTCGTCAATCACGCCGGAGTTGAGGTCGGCGTCAATGGCCATTTGCTTGCCGGGCATGGCATCGAGCGTGAAGCGGGCGGCCACTTCCGCCACGCGCTCCGCGCCTTTGGTGATGACGAGGAACTGCACCACAACGAGTATGAGGAATATGACCGAGCCGATAACGAGGTCGCCCCCGCCCACGTAGTTGCCGAAGGTGCGTATCATCGCGCCCGCGTTGCCGTCGTTGCCCAGTATAAGGCGGGTGGAGTTTATGGAGAGCGCCACGCGGAAGATGGTCATTATGAGCAGGAGCGAGGGGAAGGTGGAAAAGTCGAGCGCCTCCCGCGCGGTGATGGCTATGAGCAGGATGACCACGGAAACGGCGATGTTGGTGACGATAAACATATCGAGGAAGAAGGTGGAGAGCGAAATGATGAGTAAAAACACCACGGCCACGACGATGACCGAGATAATCATGTCGCCTGTCTTGAAGTTGAGTTTGGGCAAAGTGTTACACCTCCGGGGATTGTTATGCGTTATCGCGCGCTTTCCTACGCCGTCTTGGGGTTACGGAGCCGGTAGATGCCCGCGAGGATTTCCGCCACCGCCATGAACATATCCTCCGGAATCTCGTCGTCTATGTCGCAGGCTAAGTAGAGCGCTTGCGCCACGGCCTTGTTTTCCACGATTTCGATTTTCAGCTCGCGCGCCTTCTCTTTGATTTTCTGCGCCACATAGTCTTTGCCTTTCGCCACCACCACGGGGGCGGGGGCTTCCTCCTCGCGCCAGCGCAGCGCCACGGCGTAATGGGTGGGGTTGGTGATGACCACGTCCGCCCGGGGGAGCGCCTGCATCATGCGGAGCATACTCATTCGGCGCTGTTTTTCGCGGCGTTTCGCCTTGATTTGCGGGTCTCCTTCTTGCAGTTTATATTCCTGGCGCACTTCCTCCTTCGTCATGCGGAGGTTGCGCTCGTATTCCCACCATTGGTAGAGGTAATCGGCAAGCCCTATGGCGGCGAGCACCAATATGGCGCGAAACGCCACGTTGACGACCAAGGTGAAGATGTGGGCGGCCGACTGCGGCACGGTGAGCCCCATCATGCCGGCGAAGCCGCCGAGGCTCTTGGTGTATTCGTCGTAGACGACCCATGCCACGAGGGTGATTTTGAGCACGGCTTTGAGCATCTCCGCCACGCTCTTGAGTGAGAAAATGCGCTTGAAACCTTGCAGTATGCTGATTTTGGAAAGTTTGGGGCGGAGCGGCTCGCCCACGAGCAGGAAACCGATTTGCGCCACGTTCACGGCAAGGCCCATTACAATGGCCACGGCGAAGAAGGGGGCGAGCATGAGGAGTATGCGCCAAAGGGAGGAGGTAATCACGGTGTACGCGCCGTGGACGGTGGGGGGTTGGGCGGATTCGCCGGTGAGCGCGGCGGTCATCATGCCCATGAGGCTTTGCGACATGGCCGAACCGAAGAGGTAGAGGGTGGCGAACATCGCCATGGTCATAACGGCGGTGTTGACCTCCGCGCTCTTGAGTACCTGACCCTTCTTGCGGGCATCCTGACGCTTTTTGGGGGTGGCCTTTTCGGTTTTTTCACCTTGGCTTGTGGTCATACGGGCAGCAACTCCGTCAGCAGCAATTCCACGGCGTCGTACATCATATCAAAGAGGTTGCCCGTAACGGTGAGGAACATGGGCACGGTGATGAGCAGCGTGACAAGCCCGACGATGACCTTGATGGGTATGCCGATGACAAACACGTTCATCTGCGGAGCCGTGCGGACGATGATGCCGAGGGCGATTTCGGCGAGGAGCGCGGAAGCGAGCAGCGGCATGGCGATGTTGAGCGAGAGTATAAAGCAGTTGCAGAAGGCTTCGAGCGCCACATACGCTATGCCCGCCGGGAACGCCGCCGTGCCGGGCGGCACAACGGAAAACGAGCGCGCCATTACGGCGATGAGGGTGGGTATGCCGTCCGCGATGATGAAGCAGAGGGTGAGGATGAGGTTGAGCAGGCTGCCCGCCACGGGCACCTGCACGCCGACGGCGGGGTCGTATTGCTGGCTCATGGCGAAACCGATTTGCATATCAATGATATGCCCCGCCGTGTATACGATGTTGAAGAACACGAGCACCCCGAAGCCCATGACCAACCCGGCGAGCAGTTCGGAGGCCACCGCGCCGAGCAGGAGCGGGAGGTTGTCAAACGGGGTGGTGTCGCCCGGGGGGTCAAGGGTCACGAGCATGAGGGCCGCCATGAGCGATACGCCGAGTTTGGCCGCGTTGGGGATGGATTGCCTGCCGAGCAGGGGCGAGAGGATAAACATGGCGGAAAAGCGCGTGAACACGAGCAGGAGGGTGACGAGGAAAGCGAGGGACGCGTCCGACACCTCGGCGGTCACGGTCAGCGGAGGAGGAGCGCGAAGACGCGCGCGGTGAAGTCCGTGAGCATGGTGAGCATCCAGCGCCCGAAGAAGATGAGCGAGAGGAACACGGAGAGGATTTTCGCCACAAAGACGATGGTTTGCTCGTTAATCTGCGTGGTGGCCTGCAAAATGGAGATGATGAGACCCACGACAAGCCCTAAGCCGAGCATGGGGAGCGAAACGACGAGTATGGTGGTCACGGCGTCCGTGACAATGGAAGCGACTTCGCCTTGCGTCATAGCAGGCACCTCACCCGAACGACTTGATGACCGTGGTAACCAAGAGATTCCAGCCGTCCACGAGCACGAAGAGCATTATCTTGAAGGGCAGGGAAATCATCACGGGGGGGAGCATCATCATGCCCATGCTCATTAGCGCCGATGCCACAACCATATCTATCACGATGAAGGGAACGAATATGATGAAGCCCATGATAAACGCGGCCTTGATTTCACTGGTAACAAACGCGGGGATGATAACGTGGGTGGGGATATTGTCTAAGTCTTCGGGCCCGGCGAGCGGCTCCACCCCGGCAAGCTCCATGAATACGAGCAGGTCGCCGCTGTGGCCCTGGCGGTCTATTTGGTCGAGCATAAACGCGCGCATGGGGACGATGGCTTCTTGCAGCATAACGTCCGCGGTAAAGCCTTCGCGCTCCTCCACATACGGTTCCCACGCGTTGGCGCGGATTTGCTCGAATGTGCCCGCCATAGTGAAGTAGGTGAGGAACAGCGCGAGGCCGATGAGGACTTGGTTGGGGGGCATTTGTTGGGTGCCCATGGCGTTGCGCGTGAAGGAGAGGACGATGATAATGCGCGTGAAGGAGGTCATGAGGATGAGGATGGAGGGCACGAGCGTGAGCACGGTGAGGAGGAGGATAAGCTCAACGGTGTTGGTGGCGGTGCCCACGGCGGTGTTGTTCAGGAGGTCGGATATGAGGTCAATCATGGCGCTGCTCCCCGCCGCGCGCGCGGTAACGGCTCTGCCTGCGGGTTATCTTGTCAAGCAGCTCGTCGAGCTCGGCGTCAGACGAGGAATCTTGCGCCACACCGGCGGAATGGCGCTTTATGCTGTCGAGCGCCGCGCGATAATCGGGGGCGGGTTGCTGCGCGTCGCCGCTTTCGGCGGCGTTGAGCTTTTCAAGCATGGCGGCGAACGAGGCCTTTTCGGCGGGCGTGGCGTGTTCGCCGGGCGCGGAAGGCTCCGGGGGGGCGGCTTGCGTCCGCGGAGCGCCCGGAAGGAGCGGTTTTGTGCCTTTGGGTAAGAGGCCGATGTTGAGCCGGAGGTTATGCCAAAAACGCGCAAGGAAACCGGGGGCGGCGGGCGCGGGGGCGGGCGCGGGGGCGGGCGCGGGCGCGGATGTGTCGGAAGGGGCGGGGGCGGGGGGCGCGTATTCGGAGAGGGGCATCTCGCACAATACGTTGCCGCCGTCTCTGCCGAGGCAAACGGCCAATACGCGGCTGCCCACCTGGAGCAGCACCACGGAGGATTCACGCGTGACGGGCATACGCTCAAGCACTTTGAGACGGCGGGCGGACGAGCCGCCGATAAGGCCGCCCGGCCGGTGGAGCCTTGCGAGCAGAAACAGCGCCAAGACGAGTACGACTATGAAGGCGGTGAGGCCGACATAGAAACCGGGCCCGAAGCTGCTCGCGAGGAAGGCGGGCATTACCCAAGCACCTTCCTGACGGCCTCGCACACGCGGTCGGCCTGGAAGGGCTTGACTATGAAGTCTTTGGCTCCGGATTGGATGGCCTCGATAACCATTGCCTGCTGGCCCATGGCCGAGCACATGACGACCTTCGCGTCGGCGTTGAAGGCCTTGATGCTCTTGAGCGCCTCGATACCGTTGACCTCCGGCATGGTGATGTCCATAATCACGAGGTCGGGCGCAAGCTCCTTGTACTTCTCCAGGGCAATCTTGCCGTTTTCCGCTTCGCCCACGACCTCAAAGCCGTTTTTGGTGAGCACCTCCTTAATCATCATGCGCATAAAGGCGGCGTCATCTACAATGAGTATTCTGTTTGCCATTCTGTCATCCTCCTATGGACATATTGTTATGATAAACCGCGGATGGCGCCGGGGCGGGGGCATCAGCCGTTGATACGCTTTGAGGGGCTGATGATGTCGGTGACGCGGACGCCGTAGTTTTCGTCAATCACCACAACCTCTCCCTTGGCAATGAGCTTCCCGTTGACTATAACGTCCACCAATTCGCCCGCCATTTTGTCTAACACGATAATGGAGCCCACGTTGAAGTCTATGACTTCCTTTATATACTTCTTGCTCTTGCCGAGCTCCACGGCCACTTGGAGGGGCACATCCATGAGAAGGTCCATGTTTTCGCCGGAAACCATAACGGGCCCGTTGTCGAAGCTGCCGAACTGCGCGGGGCGGTATTCCACGGGGGGCGGATAGCCGTAGCCGGGCGGCGGGTAGCCGGGCGGGGGGTACCCGGGGGCGGGCGGGTAGCCCGGCGGAGGGTA
>JAIRWH010000006.1 GCA_031253545.1 Oscillospiraceae bacterium | reverse complement strand
TACGAGTTCCACGACCAATCCGTCAACAGGAAGTATACGGACGGGAAGAAGACCGTGGCGGAAGCGGACGTGGTGCTTGAAAACGGCGAGTATATACTCCTTGCGGAAATAAAGACGGAACCGCGCGGCGAGGATGTGGACGAGCATATCGCCCGCATTGAGAAAGTGCGCGCCCACATGGACCGCCGCAACGACGGGCGTAAAATCCTCGGCGCCATCGCGGGCGGTGTCGTGCCGGATAAGGTATTGGCCTACGCGCAGGGGGGCGGCTTGTTTGTAATCACCCTGTCGGGCGAGAGTGCCGCCTTGGCGGCGTTGCCGGAGGGCTTCACGCCGCGGGTGTGGTAGGCGCCGCCGCCGCCGCGATAAACGGTTGCGGCACGGGCGGGGAGTTCCCGACAGATTGTTACCCCCCGGCTTGCGAAGCAATACTTTGCCGAAAGGCGGTGAGCGGGCGCGATGTATGTGGGCATTGACCTCGGCGGCACCAATATCGCCGCGGGTCTTGTAAACGAAAACTGCGAAATCCTGCGTAAAGACAGCGTGCCCACGCTGCCGGGGCGCGGGCCGGAGGCCGTGGTGGCGGATATGGCCTCGCTCGTTATGCGGCTTGTGCCGGAAGATTTTCTGCGCGAGGGCGGCATACGTTCCGTGGGCATAGGCTCGCCCGGCTCCGTGGACAGCGCCGCGGGGGTCATCACCTTTGCCGCCAACCTCGGCTTTGTGAACCTGCCGCTGTGCGAGGCGCTCGCCTCGCGCCTGCCGGGTCTGCCCGTCTACGCGGAAAACGACGCCAACGCCGCCGCGCTGGGTGAATCGCTTGCGGGAGCGGCGAGCGGCCACTCGTCCGCCATATGCGTGACCGTCGGTACGGGTATCGGCTGCGGCATAATCATCGGCGGCAAAATCTATTCCGGCTGCAACGGCGCGGCGGGCGAGGCGGGTCACCATGTTATAGTATACGGCGGCAAGCCCTGCACCTGCGGCCGTCTCGGCTGCTGGGAAAGCTACGCGTCCGCCACGGGTCTTATCGCGCTCACGAAGGAGGCCATGGAAACGCACCCGGACAGCCGTATGCGCCAAATAGCGGAGCAGCGCGGCAAAGTGAGCGGACGCACGGCGTTCGACGCTATGCGCGACGGCGACAAAGCCGGGCGCGAGGTGGTGGAGCTTTATACGCGCTATTTGGCCTGCGGCCTTGCCAATTTGGTCAATATCTTCCAACCGGAAATTATTTGCCTTGGCGGCGGCATCTCCAACGAGGGCGAGAACCTGCTTGCCCCGCTGCGCGAAATGACAGAGCGCGAATGTTTCAAGACGGGCGGCACCCCCGCCGTCTTGCGCCGCGCCGTGCTCGGCAACGACGCGGGTATTATCGGGGCCGCCATGCTACGGCGATGACCCTTGCCCAATGCCGCGCCCTATGCGCCGCCGTGACGGAAAACGAGCCGATGAGCGCCCGCACCACGCTGAAAATCGGCGGCCCGGCGGAGCTTTTCGCCCTGCCCTGCCGCGAGGAGGAAATGACGGCGCTGCTGCGCGCCGCCCCGGACGCCGCGGTTATCGGCAACGGCTCCAACCTCCTCGTGGGCGACAGGGGCATACGCGGGCTTGTAATCTGCACGGCGGCTCTGCGGCAAATCACCCGCGAGGGCGATTGCTTGGTGCTCGCGGCGGGCGCGCCGTTGCCGCGCGCGGCAAACTTCGCCTTAGAATGCGGGCTTGCGGGTTTGGAGTTTTGCGGCGGCATACCGGGCACGGCCGGCGGCGCGCTTTGCATGAACGCCGGGGCTTACGACGGCGAGATGGCGGACGTGGTTGTTAGTTCGCGCTACGCCGAGGGCGGCCAAACGCGCGCGGAGACCGACCACGCCTTTGCCTACCGGCGCAGCGTGTATACCGACAACCCGCGGCGCGCCGTATTGTCCGTGACGCTGCGGCTTGCGGAAGGCGACAAGGCCGCGATAGGGGCGAAGATGGAATCCATCGCCGCGAAGCGGCGCGAGCGCCAGCCGCTCGACCGCCCGAGCGCGGGCAGCGCGTTTCGCCGCCCCGGTTCCCGCGCCGCCGCCGAGCTTATCGAAAGCTGCGGGCTGAAGGGCGCGGCTGTGGGCGGGGCGCAGGTGAGCGAAAAGCACGCCGGGTTTATCATAAACCGGGGCGGCGCCACGTGCGAAGACGTGAAGCGGCTGCTCGCCTTAGTGGGCGAGACCGTGCTGCGCGAGACGGGAGTGGCCTTAGAGCCGGAAATAAAGATGATGGGTGAGTGACGCTTTGTGGAAGTGCTTATAATATCGGGGCTGTCGGGCGCGGGGAAGACGCAGGTGGCGCATATACTCGAAGATATGGGCTACTACTGCGTGGACAATATGCCCATGCAGCTGCTGCCGCACTTTGCGGAGCTGAGCGCGGCGAGCAAGGGGCGTTACGAAAAGGTGGCGCTGGTCACCGATATTCGCGCCGGGCATAACTTCGAGAGCCTCTTTTCCGCGCTGACGCTCATACGCGCCATGAACTGCGCCACGCGCATAGCCTTTGTGGAAGCGCGCCCGGAGGTGATTATCCGCCGGTACAAGGAAACGCGCAGGCGGCACCCCCTCGCGCGCGACGGCGAGGGAATAGAGCCGGCCGTGCTCCGCGAATACGAGCTTATGAGCCCCGTGAGGGCGAGGGCGGAGATTATCGTGGACACCTCGGAGCTGACCCCCGCCACGCTCCGCCGCCATATCGCCGAAGTGTTCACGCCGCAGGAGAGCAACCCCACAATCATTTCCGTGGTGTCGTTCGGTTTCAAGTACGGGTTGCCGCCGGACGCGGACATTGTGCACGACGTGCGGTTCTTGCCGAACCCCTATTACATAGAGGAACTCAGGGACAAAAACGGACTCGACCCGTCTGTGAGCGCGTTTGTGGAGAAATGGCCGCAGACCGGCGAGTTTTTGCGCTATCTTTACGGCATGACGGACTTTTTGTTGCCGCTTTACGCCGAGGAAGGCAAGACGCAGTTAGTGATTGCCGTGGGCTGCACGGGCGGCAGGCACAGGAGCGTGGCCGTGGCGCAGGCGCTGCACGCCCATATCGCGGAGCAGGGCTGCCGCGCGGGCGTGACGCACAGGGATATGGAAAAGCCATGAACGGGGGTTCGGGGCTGAAAATAGTGGCTATCGGCGGGGGCACGGGCCTTTCCGCCATGCTGCGCGGATTGAAGGCCTGCACGGGCAATATAACCGCCGTGGTGACCGTGGCCGACGACGGCGGCGGTTCCGGCGTGCTCCGCAGCGACCTCGGCATGCTGCCGCCGGGCGATATACGCAACTGCATACTCGCGCTGTGCAACACGGAGCCGATTATGGAAAAACTGCTCAATTACCGCTTTCCCGAAGGCTCCATGGCGGGGCAGAGCTTCGGCAACCTGTTTATCGCCGCGCTCACGGGGGTAACGGGCAGCTTCGGCACAGCCGTGCGCCGCTTTTCGGAGGTTTTGGCCATCACGGGGCGGGTGCTGCCCGTGACGGAGGAAGACGTGCGCTTGGAGGCGGAGTTTGAGAACGGCGCGCGCGTTACGGGCGAGAGCAAAATCTTCGCCTTCAAGAGAGAGCAGAAGTGCGCCATAAAGCGCGTGTCGCTCACGCCGGAGCGACCGACGGCCCACCCGGAGGTACTGCGCGCCATTGAGGATGCCGACCTTATCACGCTCGGGCCGGGCAGCCTGTACACGTCCGTCATCCCCAACCTGCTTGTGGGGGGCGTGACCGAAGCCCTAACCGCCTCGCGCGCGCTGAAAGTATATATATGCAACCTCATGACGCAGGAAGGCGAGACCGAGGGCTACACCGCCCACGACCATGTGCGGGCTTTGCTGCTCCACTCCGCCCCCGGCGTGGCGGACATATGCCTCACCTCCGACACGCCCATACCGCGCGGGGAGCTCGCGCGCTACGCCGCCGAAAGCGCGGCCGCCACGAGGGTGGACGAGGAGCTGTTCTCGCGCGAGGGCATCGGCCTGCGCCGCGCCGACCTTGCCTCCGTGAAAGGGGGGGTGGTGCGCCACGACCCGCGCCGCCTGGCGCTCGCCCTATACGGCATCATCCGCGCCGAGAGGCCGAGGGGCGGCCACTTGGACATATCGGACGAGGCCACAATGCGCTGGCTACAGGAAAGAATCGGGGAAGAGGCGTGACTTTTTCCGCGAGGGTAAAAAACGAGCTTTGCAAGCGCCCGCTTGAGGGTGCCGCGGCGGCGGCCTCCGAGTTATACGGCGTGTTTATGTTCGCCCATACGTTCACGCGCGATATGTGCCGTGTGGTGAGCACCCACGCGCCCTTTCTCGCGAGGGCGGAGGCGGTCTCGCGGTTTTTGTTCGACTTCGGTTTCTGCGAGAGGAAGCAAGGCTCGATATGTATGCATGACCCCGCCAAGATGGACGCGGTGTTCGCCGCCTTCGACTTAGAGCGCGCCCGCAGCCGCGCGCTCCACCTAAACCACGCCGTGTTGCAAAGCGCCCCCGCGCGCGGCGCTTTTTGCCGGGGCGCGTTCCTCGCGGGCGGCTTTGCCGCCACGCCCGACCGCAAATACCGCGTGGAGCTGCTCACGCCGCGCCGCTACCTCACGGGGGAGCTGCTGCCGCTGCTGCGGGAGGACGGCTTCGAGCCGAGCCTGTCTCTGCGGGGCAGCGTGTATGCCATGATGTTTGCCTCCTCGGAGGGCACGGAAGACTTTTTGACATATATCGGCGCGCCCGTGGCGGCCTTGGAGCTTATGAACACAAAGGCGGAAAAAGAGCTGCGTAACTCCGTGAACAGGCGGGTCAACTGCGAAAGCGGCAATATCGCGCGTTCGGCCGCCGCCGCCGCAAGGCAGCTGCCCATGTTTGAGCGGCTGCTCGCGGAAGGCGCGTTGCCGCCGCCGCTGAGGGAAACCGCCGCCGCCCGCGTGGCCCGCGGGGAGGACACGTTGAGCGAACTGGCCCGGTATTTGGGCATAGGCAGGTCCGCGCTGCAACACAGGCTGAGGAAATTGGAGGAAATGTATGCTGCTTTGCGTTGATGTGGGCAACACCAACATCGTATTCGGTATGTTTGCCGACGGACAGTTGCGCGCCAAGTATCGGCTCGCCACGGACACGGCTCGCTCCGCCGACGAAATCGGCGTGATGCTGACGCGGTTTTACGCCCACGCGGGGCTTTTGCCGGAACACACGGGGGAGATTATCGTCGGCAGCGTGGTGCCCCCGGTTATGTACACGCTGCGGCGCGCGCTCGCCAAGTATGTCGGCTGCCCGGTGCGCGTGCCGGGCGAGGATATGGACACGGGGCTTGTGAACCTTTGTGAGGAGCCGCTCGGCATAGACCGCGCCGTGAGCGGCATAGCCGCCTGCGAGCTATACGGCGCGCCCGTGATAGTCGTGGACTTCGGCACGGCCACGAAAGCCGACGCGTTCAACGCGAAAGGGGAATATATGGGCGGGGTTATCTGCCCCGGCATAAAAATCTCCATGGACGCGCTGACGGCGCGGGCGGCGATGCTGCCCCGCGTGGAAATCGTGAAGCCCCGCCGCGTTATCGGTGTGAACACCGTGGAGCAGATGCAGGCCGGCGCGGTGTATGGGTTTGTGGGGGGCATTGAGCGCGTGGTGCGGCAAATGTGCGCGGAAATGGGCGCGCAGCCGCCCGTGGTGGCCACGGGAGGGCTCGCGGGGCTGATTGCCGCGCACACGGGCGTAATCACGAAGGTTGACCCCGACCTCACGCTGCACGGGCTGCGGATTGTGTCCGCGCGGCGCAAGGTTGGCTGTTAGCCGCCGGTTTCCCGGCCTACGCCCTTAGCAGGGGCGCCTCTTCGGCCACTTGAGTACTTCTCCGTGCCGAATATGGAAAGATTATACGTTATTCCCCGCGCCGTGTCAACAAGCGAAACGGCGAACGCAAAGCGTGTGCCGAAGATTCCGCTTTTCGGGGAAGCCTCGGCACACGCGGCGGGGGCGAGGGGGCTATTTGAGGTTGAAGAAAGCCTTGCGGCCGAGGTATTGCGCGGAATCGCCCAACTCTTCCTCAATACGGAGGAGCTGGTTGTATTTTGCCACGCGGTCTGTGCGGCTGGGGGCGCCGGTCTTAATCTGCCCCGCGTTGAGAGCCACGGATATATCGGCGATGGTGGTGTCTTCCGTTTCGCCGGAGCGGTGGGAAACCACGGCGGTGTAGCCCGCGCGGTTGGCCATTTGTATAGCGTCGAGGGTTTCCGTGAGCGAGCCGATTTGGTTTACCTTGATGAGTATGGAGTTGGCCACGCCGAGGTCAATGCCCTTCTTCAAGCGCTCCACGTTGGTGACGAAGAGGTCGTCGCCCACAAGCTGTACCTTGGAGCCGAGTGCGTGGGTGAGCATATCCCAGCCTTCCCAGTCGCTCTCGCCCATGCAGTCCTCCATAGAGATGATGGGGTATTTTTCGGCGAAGTTTTTCCACATGGACACCATCTGCTTGCGCGTCATAACCTTCTTGGCTTTGGGCAGGAAGTATGTGCCGTCTTCGCGGTACCAGTCGCTCACGGCGGCGTCCATAGCTATCATGAAGTCGTCGCCGGGCTTGTGCCCCGCTTCCTCAATGGCCTTGACTATCATGCGAAGGGCGTCTTCGTCTTTCTTGAGGTTGGGGGCGTAGCCGCCCTCGTCGCCGATACCGGCGGCGGGCGTGCCGTTGTCTTTGAGCACGCTCTTTAGCTTGTGGAAAACCTCCGTGCACATACGCAGCGCGTCCGACCAGCTTTGCGCGCCCACGGGCATGACCATGAATTCCTGAATATCCACATTGTTGGTGGCGTGAGCGCCGCCGTTGAGTATATTCATCATGGGCACGGGCAGCGTCTTGGCGTTGACCCCGCCGATGTAGTGGTACAGCGGCAGGCCGCAGGCCGCGGCGGCCACCTTCGCGCACGCGAGCGACACGCCGAGTATGGCGTTAGCGCCGAGGCGCGATTTGTTGTCTGTGCCGTCCAAGGCAATCATCGTGCGGTCAATCTCCGCCTGGTCCAAGGCGTTGAAACCGGTAATAGCCTCCGCGAGCTCGGTGTTTACGGCTTCCACGGCTTTGAGCACACCCTTGCCCATGTAGCGGTCTTTGTCGCCGTCGCGCAGCTCATACGCCTCAAACGCCCCCGTGGACGCGCCGGAGGGCACGGCCGCGCGCCCGACGTATGTGCCGCTGTCGTCTTCCGCAACTACTTCCACCTCCACGGTGGGGTTGCCTCTGCTGTCGAGGATTTCGCGCCCGTTGACATCCACGATGTCCAAAAACTTTTTCATTCCGTTTACTCCTTTATTATCAGACTTTGTCCCGTCATTTCCGAGGGCTTTTCCAAGCCGATGAGGTCGAGGAGCGTGGGGCAGATGTCGCAGAGTTTGCCGCCTTCGGCCACATTGCCGCGCGCGCCGACCAATATAAACGGCACGGGGTTGGTGGTGTGGGCGGTATGCGGGGTAACGCCGTCGTCGTCGAGCATTTTGTCCGCGTTGCCGTGGTCGGCCGTGACAATGGCGATACCGCCCCCTTCGGACACGGCGGCAAGGGTCTTGCCCACACATTCGTCCACTGTCTCCACGGCTTTCACGGCGGCGGGTATAACGCCCGTATGGCCTACCATGTCGCAGTTGGCGTAATTGAGCACAATAATGTCGTATTTGCCGCCGCGTATGCGCGCCACGGCTTCCGCGCACACCTCCGGCGCGCTCATTTCGGGCTTTGTGTCGTATGTGGGTACTTTGGGCGAGGGTATCAGCACCCTGTCCTCGCCCGTAAACACGGTTTCGTCGCCGCCGTTGAAGAAGAATGTCACATGGGCGTACTTCTCCGTTTCGGCGATACGCAGCTGCGTGAGGCCCATATTGCTGACGTATTCGCCGAATATGTTTTTGAGCGGCTTGGGCGGATACGCCACTTTCACGTTCGGCATATGCGCGTCGTATTCGGTCATGCACACATAGTTGACGGGGAAGTAGCCGTTGCGGCGGTTGACGTCGGTAAACTGCGGGTCGGTGAAGGCGCGGGTGATTTCCCTGGCGCGGTCGGGGCGGAAATTGAAGAAGATAACGCTGTCGTAGGGTTTCACGGCGGCGTCGCGCTCACACACGGCCGGCAGCATAAACTCGTCGGTCACGCCGGCGGCGTAGCTCGCTTCCACGGCGGCCACGGGGTCGGCTATGCGCGCGCCCTCGCCATGCACAAGCGCGTTGTAGGCCTTCTCCAGCCTGTCCCAACGCTTATCGCGGTCCATAGCGTAATAGCGGCCCATTACCGTGGCGATTCTCGCGCCCGCGCGGTCGCATTGCTCTTTAGCCTCCGCCACATAGTCCCTGCCGGAGGAGGGCGGCACATCGCGCCCGTCCAAGAAACAATGCAGGTAGACCTTGTGCAGGTCGTGCCTGCGGGCAAGCTCCAGCAACGCCCACACATGGGTGTTGTGGCTGTGCACCCCGCCGTCGGACATAAGACCCATAAGATGGAGCGCGCCGTCGCCCTTCCGGCAGTTTACCATAGCCTCCGTGAGCGCCTCGTTGGTAAAGAAATCGCCGTCTTCAATGGATTTGGTGATACGCGGCAGGTCTTGGAACACCACCCGCCCCGCGCCGATGTTGGTGTGGCCTACCTCGGAATTGCCCATTTGCCCTTGCGGCAGACCCACGTCGAGGCCCGACGCGGAGAGCGGCGCGTGGGGGCAGGTGGCCATGAGGTTGTCGAGCACGGGCGTGTTCGCGAGCGATATGGCGTTGCCGGGGCCGGGGGGCGCGATGCCGTAGCCGTCCATAATAATAAGGACGATTGGTGTTTTTTTCATTGATTGGCGGCCCGCACAATCTCGGCGTATTCTTCCGGCTTGAGGGAAGCGCCGCCGATAAGCCCGCCGTCCACATCGCCCATCGCCAACAGCTCTTTGGCGTTGGAAGCGTTCATGGAGCCGCCGTAGAGTATGGGCACCGACCTTGCGACCACCGTGCCGAAAGATTTACGCAGCAGGGCGCGTATGAGGGCGCACACCTCCTGCGCTTGCTCGGCGGTGGCCGTCCTGCCCGTGCCGATGGCCCAGACGGGCTCATAGGCGAACACCACTTTCCTAACCGAATGGCTGTCTAACGCGGCGAGTAATGTGGCCACCTGGAGCGTCACAAGCTCGTTGGTAACGCCCAAGTCGCGCTGCTGCAAGGTTTCGCCCACGCAGACTATGGGGCGCAAACCCGCCTCCAAGGCGGCGAGGGTCTTCTCGCGCACCGAAACGTCGGTCTCGCCGTAATACTGCCGGCGTTCGCTGTGGCCGACAATGACGTATTTAACGCCGAGGTCTTTGAGCATGGGGGCGGAAACCTCGCCCGTGTACGCCCCGTGCGGCGACTGATGGAGATTCTGCGCCCCCACCGATATACGGCAGTCGCGCGTGGCCTTGACGGCCTGCTGTATGTGCGTGTAGGGGACGCACAGCACCATGCGGCACCACGCGGCTCTGCCGCAGGAGGCCTTGACCGCGGCGAAGAGGGATTTTACCTCCGAAGGGAGGGTGTTCATCTTCCAGTTGCCGGCAATGATGGTCTTGCGGTATTTTCTGTTCAAATGATTCCTCCTACTTGTCGAGCAGGCAGGCGATGCCCGGCAGTTCCAAACCTTCCAAGAACTCCAACGAGGCCCCGCCGCCCGTGCTGATATGGGTCATCTTGTCGGCAAAACCAAGCTGCTCCACGGCGGCCGCGCTGTCGCCCCCGCCGATAACGCTCACCGCGCCGGAGGCGGCAATGGCCCTTGCCACAGCCTTTGTGCCCTCGGCAAACGCGGGGAACTCAAACACGCCCATAGGGCCGTTCCAAACCACGGTGCCCGCGCCGGCGAGCTCGGCGGAGTATTTCTCCACGGTCTTCGGGCCGATGTCCAAACCCATAAGGCCGTCGGGTATGTCCGCGAAAACCTGAGCCTTCGCGTCGGCCTCGAACTTATCGGCGCAGAGGCTGTCTTCGGGGAGGAGGAACTTCACGCCCTTTTCCTTCGCTTTCGCCAGCATATCCAAGGCATAGGTCAGCTTGTCTTCCTCGCAGCGCGACGCGCCGATGGGTTTGCCCAGGGCCTTGATGAAGGTGTACGCCATCGCGCCGCCGATGATGATAGTGTCGCACTTTTCCAAGAGGTTGTTGATAACGCCGATTTTGTCAGACACCTTCGCGCCGCCGAGCACCGCCGCAAACGGGCGTTTCGGGTCGTTGAGCGCCTTGCCCATAACGCCGATTTCCTTTTGGATGAGGAAACCGCACACGGCGGGCAGGTAATCGGCCACCCCGGCGGTGGAGGCGTGGGCCCTGTGGGCGGAGCCAAACGCGTCGTTGACGAAAATCTCGGCAAGGCTTGCGAGTTTCTTGGCAAACGCGGGGTCGTTTTTCTCCTCCTCGGCGTGAAAACGCACGTTTTCCAAGAGCATAACGTCGCCGGGGGCAAGCGCGGCCGCCTTGGCGGCGGCGTCCTCACCCACCACGTCGCTCGCCATGACGCAGGGTTTGCCCAGCAGTTCGGAGAGCCTTTTCGCCACGGGGGCAAGGGAATACTTCATGTCGAACTTCCCTTTCGGGCGGCCCAAGTGGGAGCAGAGGATGAGCTTCGCGCCGCGCTCGGCGAGGTTGCGTATGGTGGGCAGCGATTCCACAATGCGCTTGTCGTTGGTAATCGCCCCTTGCTCGTCCTGCGGCACATTGAAGTCGCAGCGCACCAAAAGCGTCTTGCCCTGCGCGTCGATGTCGGCAATGCTCTTTTTGTCGTAGTTCATAACAACCATACCTCCGTTTTTTTATTTCCACACAATAACCATTATAGACCCCGCAAGGTCAAAATACAACAAAAATATTTGCGCCTTTCGCGATTTCGCGGATTTGCCCCTTTCGCGACATAAGCTCCGCCCGCGCCCTTTCGCCCCGCCCCATGTTCCGCGCGGGCGCTTGACTTTGGGTGCCCGGGCGCGTTATGTTATAAACGGCGGGGAAACGCGGCGCGAAGGGAGAGGGGCTTTTATTGCATATTGTTGAATTGATTCTGCTCGCGGCGGGGCTTTCCATGGACGCTTTCGCCGTGGCGGTGTGCGCGGGCTTGGGTATGCGGAAGGTCACCCTGAAAAGCGCCTTGGTCGTGGGGCTGTATTTCGGGGCGTTTCAAGCCCTCATGCCGCTGCTCGGATATATGGCGGCCTCGCGCTTTACCTCGCTCATCACCGATTACGAGCACTGGCTTGTGTTCGCGCTGCTGGGCTATCTGGGCGCGGCCATGATTATCGGCAGCTTCAAGAAAGAGAAAGAGGCGGGGCGGGGCGCGGAAACCTCGTTGCGACCCGCCCGTATGCTGCCGCTCGCCTTGGCCACCAGCGTGGACGCGCTTGCGGCGGGGGTGTCGTTCGCGTTTTTGCTCGACAGCATCATACCCGCCGCGCTGCTAATCGGCGTGATTACGCTGCTGCTTTCGGCCTTGGGCGTAAAGGTCGGCAACGCGTTCGGCACAAGGTTTAAGTCCAAGGCCGAGTTTGCCGGCGGAGCCATATTGCTGCTCATGGGCGTGAAGGTTCTGGCGGAACACTACCTTGGCTGATTGCGGGCGCTTGTTTCTTCGCGCCGCGGGGCGCGGCCGCCGCGCGGAGGGTAAACCAAACCGTGGCACCGCCTTCGCAATAAGCCCCGTAGGAGCTGCCGTGAGCGTCTAAGACGGCGGCGGCGATGGCCATGCCCAGGCCAAAGCCCGTGCGGCTGTTTGGGTCGCCTTTGTAAAAGCGCGTCCACAAACCTTCGAGCTGCGCGGGGCTCATGCCGCGGCCGTTGTCGCTCACCTTGACTTCCACGAGGGAGCCGGGTTTTGCCCGCGAGGAAATGGCGATACGCGAAGCGCCGGAGTGCAGCAGCGCGTTTTGGCAGATATTACGCAGCACATGGTCAAGCTCCGCCGCGTCCGCCATAACCGAAACGCTTTCCGGCACGTCCACGGTAAGCGCCGCGCCGCCCGGCAATATCGAGAGCGAGCGGACCACGCCGAGGCAAAACTCTTTCAGGCGCAGCGGCGCGAGGCGGAGCCTGCCGGGGCTGCTTTGCAGGCGCGAGAGCAGCAGTATATCCCCGGACATACGCGAAAGGCGGTCTATTTCGTCAAACAACACCCCGAAAGACGGCGCGAGCGCCGCGGCCGTGTCCGGCGGCAGGGAGTCCTGTATCAGCTCCGCGTGGCCCTGTATTATGGAAAGCGGTGTCTTGAATTGGTGCGACACGCGGGCGATAAAGTCGCGCCGCATGGCCTCCAAGCCGCCCAGCCGCTCCGCCATAGCGTCCACGGCGCGCGCCAGGTCGCCCAATTCCGAGCGGTCTTTGGAACCTATGCGGCGCGAAAAGTCGCCCTCGGCAATCGCCCCCGCCATGCGTTCGATGACCCTGATGGGCTTGAGGAACATACGCGAGGCCAAGAAGGCGATAATCAGCGCCGCGCCCAAAGAGCAGAGCGACACGGGGAGCAGCTGCCTGTTGAGCAGCGCTTGGGCTTCCTCCACGGGTGCCATGGGCATACGGATTATCATAATCGCCCTGCCGTATGCGCGGAGGTACACGGGTTTCGCGAGCAGCAGCGTCTGACCGTGGCCGGGGCGGAAAAACTGCTTGGTCATATAGCGCCCGCCTTGTATTTGCTCCAATTCCGGATATGTGAGCGCCTCAAACTCCGTCTGCCAGCCGGCTTGCAAGAGTATATCGCCGGAGAGCGTCCGCGCTTCGGCGCTGAGGGCGTTGTCGCGCACAATGGCGGCGGCCGCGTCAAAATCGTCTTCGCCGCCGCTTTCCCAAAGCTGCAAAATGATGTCGGAGTGAGCGTCTAACGCCGCCACGGCATCGTCGCGGTAACTGCCGGGGAGCATGAGCACGAGGAAGTACCATATAAGGGCAAGCATGGACGCCACAATGGCCGCGATGTAGAGCCAAAGGCGCGCGGTGATTTTCATGGCGCGGTGATTTTATAGCCCTTGCCCCACACCGTCACGAGCATACCGCGCGAAGCGCCGAGTTTTTCCCGCAGCTGCTTTATGTGCGTGTCCACAGTGCGCGCGTCTCCCGCGAACTCGTAGCCCCACACGCGCGAGAGCAGCTCTTCGCGGGAAAACACGGTGTCCGGGTGCTCGCACAGCAGAAACAGCAGGTCAAACTCCTTGGGCGTGAGCGAGAGCTTTTCCGCGCCGTGCGTGGCGGTGAGAGCCGCGCCGTGGAGCGCGAGGGGGCCGCAGGTGACGACGGGGGCGGCGGGGGCGGGCGGATAGGCGCGCGTGAGGAGGGCGCGCACCCGCGCCGCCAATTCGCGCGGCGAAAACGGCTTGGTGATGTAATCGTCGGCCCCCGTGTCGAAGCCGAGCACAATGTCGGACTCCTCCGAACGCGCCGTGAGCATAATCACCGGCACCTGCGAGGTTTTACGGAGCTCGCGCAACACTTCGTCGCCGGACATACCCGGAAGCATGATGTCGAGCAGCACAAGCGAGTATTTGCCCGTTTTCGCCAGGGCCAAACCCTCGCCGCCGTCGCCGCACTCGTCCACGGCGTAGCCCGCTTTTTGCAGATACGGCAGCACGAAGTTGCGTATGCGCGGCTCGTCTTCTATCATCAATATCGAGTGAACCATCGCCTCACCGCCCGAATGTATAGCCGAACCGGCGGACGGCTAATGGCGGGGCTTGGACTTGACCAAATTGGCCGCGGCGGCTATGGCGGCGCAGACGTCCGCGCGCACTTGCAGCTCCATATCGTTGATTTTGCTGTAAAGCACGCCTTTTTCCGTCACGACGTATATGGGGCGGAGGTTGTTGAGGGCGATGGCGGCGATGTCCAAACGGCAAATGTCGCAGTCGCAAACGTCTATATGACGAATCATCGCGTCAATATTGCGGGTGACAATTTCCTCCATGTAGTTGTGCATCACGGTAGCCATATCAAGACACCGCCTTTCCCAAAATATTGCCTTAAAACAGGGGTCGCCGGCGCGGCCCCCGCGCGATTAACGGGCGGCGCGGCGCGTTTTACCCATACAGCATAACGCTTTTTCGCCGCGCTGTCAATAAGCAAGTTAGCCGCCGGCGGTCAGCGGACGGAGTAACGCGCCCGCGGCGCGTTAGCGGTTAGTAGTTAGTTGTTAGGAGACGAGGGAGCGGGAGACGGGGAGTGAGCGGCTACCGCAAGCCGGAGTGTGACGCGGCGGCTTTCATGTCCGCCTCCGCCACGAACACGAGGATTTGCGCCACAACCGCGTATAGCTCCGGCGGTATCTCGTCGCCGATACGCAGCAGGTTGAGCGCGTGGGCCAACTCAGGGTCCTCATAAACGGGAATATTATGCTCCTTGGCCTTGCCGATGATTTGCTCGGCCACAAGGCCCTTGCCTTGCGCGATGATTTTGGGCGCGCCTTTGGACGCGTCGTATTCCAACGCCGCCGCTTCGCGTTTCTTCTTCCCCGTCATATCTGCGCGTCAATTCTGTGGCGCGAGAGCAGATTCCCGCGCTCGGCGGACACGGCGGCAACGTCGCGGCGGCTTTCCGCGTGCGCCGCGTTTGCGCGGACAAGGCTGTAACCCTGCGCGAGCAGGCTTTCCGCAAGCGAGGGCAACATGGAGGAAACAAGCGAGGCGGCCTCTTGCGTTTGCAGCGAGAAGTCCGTTTCCACGTTTTTCCCGGCAAGGCGCACGAAACATTCGGCCACGCCGAGGGCGGCCGTGTCGAGCGAGATAAACATGGTGGCGTTGTCCGGGTCCACGCGTTTGCCCTTGCCTTCGCCGTTGCCGAACACATACAGCTCCGCCGTGGCCTTTTCGCCGTTTACGTCCACGGGCAGCTGCACATAATGGGTGAAGTTATTCAGCCGCTCCATGAACGTGAGCTGCCTTGTAAGCTCGCGCAACGGGGTTTCGAACGTCTCGCGCTCGCGCGGCGGCAGTTTCTCCGCGCGTTTTCCAAGGGTTTGGGCCACGCGGCGTATGTCCGACAGCACGGCGCGGAAGTCAAGCTCGCGCGTCAGTTCTCGCGCGCGCGAAGGGAGCAGTTTGCGGAAGATGTCGGGGAAGTTAGTTGTTAGTTGGTAGTTGTTAGTGGTTAGTGGACGGGGTGGCGCGGGGGGTTGCGGCGCTTGCGAGGCGGTTGGTTGCTCCACAGGGGGCGCGGTTGGTTGCGCTTGCGGGGCTTGCGGGGCGGTTGGTTGCGGGGACGGTTGCGGCGACTGCGGCGCGGTTGGTTGCGTTTGCGGGGCTTGCGGGGCGGACGTTTGCGGAGTTTGGGGCGTGGTTGGTTGCGCTTGCGGGGCTTGCGGGGACGTTTGCGTGGCGGTTGGTTGCTCCACAGGGGACGCGGGGGCGAAGCCCCCGCTCCTTAATTGGGTGGGCG
>JAIRWH010000041.1 GCA_031253545.1 Oscillospiraceae bacterium | reverse complement strand
CTTTGTCGTTGTTGTTCTTTAATTTATAAGCGCCGTTTTTTACGTGGCACGGCACCACGCCCCGCTTACCGTGCTTCAACATTCCCGTCGAAGCCAATACGCCCCCTCGTGTCCGAGGGCACGCTTATCATACCGCGCCGCGCGCGAAAAGTCAAGCGCCGCGCCGCGTTGCAACCGAAACGTAACACGATGCGCGGGGCGGAAACGCGGCTTGCGATGCCCGGCGGGGTGTGCCGTATTCCTCATATAGGCTTCCACATCCAAGATAAAGCGGGTTTGCGAGCGGTCGCTTTTCATATAGCCGTCCCCGCAGGGGAGTGTTGCTTTATCGGCGGGGCGGTGGTATAATCTCATCATATCGGAAAGGGGAGGTGGCCGCCCTGTGGATACCATTGAGTTAGTGATTTGGCTTGTCTTGGCCGTTATCCTCGCCCTCGCGGAGACCATGTTTGTCAGCCTCTGGGTCATCTGGTTCTCGTTTGGGGCGCTCGCGGCGGTGGTCGCGGGCTTGCTCGGCGCGGAGTTTTGGCTGCAATGCGTGGTGTTTTTGGCGGTGAGCGCCGCGCTGATTGCCGTCACACGGCCGCTGGCAAAAAAATATGTCAACGCCAGGCGCGAGGGCACCAACGCCGACCGCAACATCGGGCAGACGGGTATGGTGACGGAGACTGTGGACAATGTGCTCGGCACGGGCACGGTGCATGTGCTCGGCAAAGACTGGACGGCCCGCTCGGACACAGGCTGCGTGATTGAGCGCGGGGAAAAGGCGGAGGTGGCGCGCATAGAAGGCGTGAAACTGTTTGTGAGGCCGCCCGGCAGCCGCGCCGGCGAGGGCAAAGACAATCAAACTGAAAGTGAGGAGAGCGCGTAATGAAGTATTCCCTGTTTCTCTCGGAGAGCGTCAGCGCCGCGCCCATTATTTGGGGCGCCATTGTGTTGGTCGTGCTCATCTGCGTCGCCGCCAACATCAAAATCGTGCAGCAGGCGAGCGCCTTTGTGGTGGAGCGCCTCGGCGTGTTTCACAAGGTCTGGCATTCGGGTCTGCACCTGAAAATCCCGCTCATTGAGCGCATATCGCGCATAGTCTCGCTCAAGGAGCAGGTGGTGGACTTCCCGCCCCAGCCCGTTATCACGAAAGATAACGTGACCATGCAGATTGACACGGTGGTCTATTTCGAGATTACCGACCCCAAGCTATATACCTACGGCGTGGAGCGCCCCATGAACGCCATCGAGCTGCTCGCCGCCACCACGCTGCGTAACTTGGTGGGCGAACTGGAGCTGGACCAGACGCTGACAAGCCGCGACACCATCAACTCCAAGCTGCGCGTTATACTCGACGAGGCCACCGACCCTTGGGGCATTAAGGTAAACCGCGTGGAGCTCAAGAGCATACTCCCGCCCCGGGAGATACAAGATGCCATGGAGAAGCAGATGAAGGCCGAGCGCGAGCGCCGCCAGGCTATATTGAAAGCCGAGGGCGAGAAGCAGAGCCAAATCCTCGTGGCCGAGGGCGAGAAGCAGGCCGCCATACTGCGCGCCGACGCGGCCAAGCAGGCCAAAATCTTGGAGGCCGAAGGCGAGGCGCTCGCCATTGTGAAGGTGCAGACAGCCTTGGCCGAATCCATCAAGCTACTCAACGCGGCCAACCCGCGGGAGAGCATAATTCAGCTCAAGGGCTTGGAGGCGTTTGCCAAAGCCGCCGACGGCAAGGCCACGAAGATTATCATCCCCTCTGAAATCCAAAGCCTCGCCGGCCTCGCGGCAGGTCTCACGGAAGCGGTGAAGGGCGTGGCGACCCCGGGGGCGTGACGCTCCCTGCCGCGGAGGGGTGAGTTTTGATGAACAACGGCGGCGACGGGAAAGAGCCGGAGCGGGAGTTTTCAACGCCGCCCGCTCATGTTTACCCGCCTGAAAAAAAGCCGGAGCAAGAGTCCTTAGACGGGTATAAACTGCCGAACGAGTATCCGCCGATGTATTTCAGGGCGGTCAATATGGACGTGCCCGAAGAGCCGGACGCGAAAATAGACTCCGGCGGTCGCGTCGCGGTAATCGGGGCGTTGCGCGTGTGGCTGTACGCGCAGACGGCGTTTTACTGTCTTGTGGTTTTGAGGATACTGTTTGGCTTGGGCTACGCGGGCACGGGCTATGATGCCCTTGCGCTGTGCGCCGTAGCGGTCGTATTGATTGCGGGTTTGGTGCTCATGCTCTGCGGGCGGCCTTTGGGTTGGCTGCTCTTTTCCAAAGCCGCCGTTATCGCCTTCTGCGTGTTCGGCGGGCTGATTCTTGTGGGTTTTGCCCTTTGGAACCTCTTGCCCGCCCCGCCGCTGTATACGCTTTTGGTGTGCCTGCCCGCGTTCGGCACATGGTGCTACATGCGCTACAAGATGGCGCGGTATCGGTAATACGGTCGCGGCGGGCGTGCCATGCGCCGCGCTCCGCGTCGCGGGGCGCGGCTCTTGCTTTGCCGCGCCGGCCGTGCTATACTGTGAACAGACCCCGCGCGCGAAAACCTTGCAAGGAGGAACATAACATGGAAACCATGACGGCGGAGCAGGCGCTCTCGAACGCGAAGAGCCACACCTTTGAGTCGGTGTGGGCGACATTGGACAGGATAGCGGAAGAAAACGAGCGCCGCAAGCGTGAGGCCGACGA
>JAIRWH010000065.1 GCA_031253545.1 Oscillospiraceae bacterium | reverse complement strand
GTCAGACCAATCGCCCCCCATTCTAACAGTTTGGGCGCCGGGATGGAAGAAGGCGCGGCTGGCTGCCGCGCCTCAACCGTAAATATATCGTAGTAGGGGGTTAGTAGTCAGTTGTTAGTTGTTAGTGGACGAGGGGGCGGGGGGTGAAGCCCTTTGGCCTTGCCCGAAAGGCGCGTTCCTCGTCTGTTGCGGGCGGGGGGGCGTGGGGTCGGTGCCGCCCGGCGAGGGCGAAGGGGAGGACATCGGCGCGTAAAGCAATAAACCGACGCGCCGCCTGCCCCGCCGTGTTACCGCCTATGCCGACATAGGCGGCCGTTGTGTTGCCATGCTTTGGGTAAGCCGCTGCCGGGCAAACGCGGCGGTGGACAAACGGGGGTATATATGCTAAACTGGAAAGCGCGGAAGGGGGGAAACCGATGGACAAACAGACGCTCTACTACGGCGATAATATTGACGTAATGCGAACGCATATACCGAGCGAATCGGTGGATTTGTGCTACATAGACCCGCCTTTCAACTCCAAGCGCAATTACAATCAGATATACAACAACATAGGCCGCGAAGACAAGGCCCAATCCGTGGCGTTTGTGGACACATGGGAGTGGAACGAGCGCGCCGAGCGCGAATACGGCGAGATATGCGCCGGGGCGGGAGGGGTGTTTACCAAGAAAACCTCCGACCTTATGACGGGGCTATACCAAATACTGGGCAGGGGCAGCCTGCTCTCTTACCTTGTGTCCATGACCTTGCGTATTAACGAGATATACCGTGTGCTCAAACCCACGGGCAGCTTTTACCTGCACTGCGACCCCACGGTGAGCCACTACTTGAAGCTCGTGCTTGACGCCGTGTTTTGCAGGCGGGGAGGGGATTTTCGGAATGAGATTGTGTGGAATTACACGGGCTGGAACAAAAAACTGAAAGTCGGCTTCGAGCGGCGGCATGATGTGATTTTCTTCTACACAAAGACAAAAAACGCCACTTTCAACGGGTATGCCGAGCCTTGGAAGAGCAGGGAGGAATACGTGAGGAAGCGCAAGCAAAAAGTGCGCAGGGACGAGGACGGCAACGAGTATCTGCTCTCGGACGGCGGGGGCGGGACGCGCGTGAGGCGCTATATCGCCGAAGCGATGGAGTACGGTTCGCCCGCCGACGACGTCTGGCGGATAGACAAAATAAACAACAGCTCCAAAGAGCGCCTCGGTTACCCCACGCAAAAGCCGGAGGCTCTGCTTGAGCGTATTATCGCCGCTTCGAGCAACGAGGGCGACACCGTGTTGGACGCGTTTTGCGGCTGCGGCACCACGGTGGCCGTGGCTCAAAGGCTCGGCAGGCGGTGGATAGGCATAGACATTACATACAACAGCATATCCCTTGTGTTAAAGCGCCTTACGGAAACCTTCGGGGAGGGTATAACGGACAACATCACCGTCAGCGGCATACCCGCCGACATGGAAAGCGCGAGGGCCCTGGCGCGCAAAAAAGACGACCGTCTGCGCAAGGAATTTGAGAAGTGGGCTGTGCTCACCTATACGGACAACATGGCCATGATAAACGATAAGGCGGGCAAGGATTACGGCATAGACGGCACCGCGCGTATACTTTCGGGCAAGGGTATATACGCGGACATACTGTTTTCGGTAAAGTCGGGCAAAACGGGGGCGGGGGCGGTTAGGGACTTTCGCGGGGCGATAGAGCGCGACAACGCCGCGGCGGGGGTGTTTATCACGCTGAACGCGCCTACCTCGGATATGAAAAAAGAAGCGGCGAGCGCCGGCACATACGGCAACGACTTTATGAAAGAGTTCCCGAAAATCCGTATTGTGACCGTGGAGGAGATACTCAAGGGCGCGCGCTTGGACATAAAGCTCGCCGCAGACGCGGTGAGGAAGGCGGAACGGGCCGCCGCCGGGAACGACGGGCAGCTCTCGCTGCTGTGAGGGGGGAGAATTATTGCTCACACGGCAAGGCGCGGGAAAGGCGCGCCCTGATGTTCCGTCTTCCCCGACGGGGAGGGGAGCAAGACGTTGCCCGATTACGGCGTACCCCTCCGAAAAGGGGAGGGGCACAAGGAAAACCTCTGCCCATGATTTGCAAAACGACAACACACGGGAGGTGTAACGCGGCGATGGCGTTTTTGGAACTGCATTGTTACAGCGAGAGCCTGCGCCACCAAGTGGCGGTCAATGTGCTGCTGCCTCAGCGGCACCCGTGGGAGCCGGAGCTGACGGGCGACACGCGGGTGCTTTATCTGCTCCACGGCTTGGGCGACGACCACACGGGCTGGGCGCGGCTGACCTCGCTTGAGCGCTACTGCATGGGGCGCAACATGGCGGTGATAATGCCGAGCGTGTTTCGCGGCTTTTACACCGACACGCAATACGGCGCGCGCTATTGGCAATATGTGTCGCGCGAGCTGCCTTCGCTTGTGAAGCATTTCTTCGCCCTCGACCCCCGGCGCGAGGACTGTTTCGCCGCGGGGCTGTCTATGGGCGGCTACGGCGCGCTCAAGCTGGCGTTTTTGCGCCCGGAACGCTTTTGCGCGGCGGCGGCGCTTTCCGCAGCCGTCATGGGCGAGCTTTTCCGCTCGCGCTATTCCGACACGGAGGAAGACAAAGAAATGGCGCGCGAGTTTGGCTTTGTGTTCGGCGACGCATTCGCCCCCTCCGATGATATTTTTTCCGCCGCCTCCGTCTGCGCCTCCGGCCCCCTCCGCCCCGCGCTGTATCTGTCCGTGGGCGCGGACGACTTTATCCGCGAGCCGTTTTTCGCTTTCCACAAGCACCTTGACGCGCTCGGCTACGCGCATATTTGGCAGGAGCACCCCGGCCACGCGCACACTTGGGATTACTGGGATTCCTGCCTGCCGCGCGTGTTGGATTGGTTTGAGGGCGCGCCGGGGTGACAACGGCGCGGCCTTGCCGCTCTCTGCCGTTCCCATTCCCGCCCGCCCGCCCGCAGAGGTGCGGGGGCTTCGCCCCCGCAACCCCCGTCCCTCGTCCGCGTAAGGGCGGTTGTCCTCAACCGCCCGCCGCAACTCCCGTTCCCCCGTCTCCTAACCACTAACCACTAACAACTAACAACTAACCTTGCGTCTTTCGCCGTTCCGTGTTATACTCACCATTGGGAATACCCGCAATAATAAATAAAAGAGGTGCTTGTAAAATGAAAGCCACCCGCCACACACACACACACACACCGCGCCCGCGAAAATAGCCTGCTGAGAAAGCCCCGCGCCGCTTTCCCTGCCCTCGCGCTCGCCTTCGCTTTGCTCCTTTCCGCCTGCTCCGGCGGCGCTTCCCCCTCGCCCTCGCCTTCGCGCAGCCGCAGCCCCTCGCCCTCGCCGTCGTCGCCCTCGGAAAGCGCCGCGCCGCCTTTGTCTCTGAAAGCGGGCGAC
>JAIRWH010000064.1 GCA_031253545.1 Oscillospiraceae bacterium | reverse complement strand
GTCGCCCGCTTTCAGAGACAAAGGCGGCGCGGCGCTTTCCGAGGGCGACGACGGCGAGGGCGAGGGGCTGCGGCTGCGCGAAGGCGAGGGCGAGGGGGAAGCGCCGCCGGAGCAGGCGGCGAGCGATAGGAGCAAAGCGACGGAAAGAACGAGTGAAGTAAGTCTTTTCACGGGCAGCACCCGCTTTCGTATAAAGTGGGGTAACTGTGCAGAATGTAACATAATGGCGAGGGGCTTGTCAAGGGGTTTAGTTGTTAGTTGTTAGTGGTTAGTGGTTAGGAGACGGGGGGAACGCGCTTGCGGCGCGTTAGTTGTTAGTGGTTAGTTGTTAGCGGACGAAGGGACAAAGGGGGTGCGGTTTTCCGCGTATTAGGCACTTGCGTAATGAGCCGATATGTTGTATACTGTACTGCGTACCCGCGCGAGATTATTTAAGGAGGACTGTCATGAAACGCTTACTGCCGCTTCTGCTCACGCTGCTGCTGCTCGCAACCCTGTTCGTCGGCTGTTCGTCGTCAAGCCCGTCCGCAAGCCCCGGCAACTCGGAGAGTCCGAGCAACAGCTCCCCGGGCACATCCCCGTCCGATTCGGGCGAACCCGCGCCCTCGGAAAAGACCGACCTGAAGGTCGGCATGGTCACCGACTCCGGCTCGGTGGACGACAAAAGTTTCAACCAAAGCGCGTGGGAAGGCATTAAGGCCGCCGCCGCCCTTTACAGCACCGCGGACCCGCTGTATCTCAAACCCGCAAGCGAAACGCCCGCCGATTACTCCGCCGCCATACAGAACCTTTATGACAACGGGTGCCGCCTCATCGTTTGCCCGGGCTTCCTGTTTTCCCCCACTATCTACGAAATGCAGGACAAATTGCCCGATTGCAAGTTTTTGCTCATAGACGAAACGCCGCATACCGAAGATTACAGCGATTTCAAGACCGCCTCCAACACCGTGTCGGTGGTCTTTGCCGAGCATGAGTCCGGCTTCCTCGCGGGTTTGGCCGCCGCCCTCAAGATTCAAGACGGCAACTTAGGCTTCGTGGGCGGTATGCAGGTGCCCGCCGTGGAGCGTTTCAACTGGGGCTTCCAGCAGGGCGTAAAGTACGCCAACGACACTTACGGCACAACCTGCGCCATAAACCCCGACGACGTTGTATACCAGGGCACATTCAACGATTCCGCCGCCGGGGGGCAATTGGCGAAAGTCATGTATGACCGCGGCGTGAAGGTGGTGTTCGGCTGCGGCGGCATTACCGGCAACGGCGCGCTGTATGAAGCCGCGGAGCAGCGCACCGGCGGCAAAGAGGTGTGGGCCGTGGGCGTGGACACCGACCAATACGACCTGGGCTTATACGGCGCGGGCAATGATTCCGCCGTGCTCACCAGCGCCATGAAGGGCGTGCGCCAATGCGCCTACGACATTACCGTGGATTTCCTCAAGGGCGAGTTCACGGGCGGCAGGGACCTCACATACAACGCCGCGTCCGACGGCGTGGGCATACCGGAGCAAAACCCCAACCTCGGCAGCGACATTACCGACAAAGTGGCGGACGCGTTTGCCAAGATGAAAGACGGCTCGCTCGTTGTTTCCAACACCAAAGGCGACCTCATAGGGTAGACGCGCGGAGCCTTGCGTTAAGAAGCGCCGCAGAGCCGTGTTCCCGCAGCGGCGGGGCGGTTCCGCGGCGCTTTGTTTTATCGGAGGTGCCGGAGATATGGACGGAAGCCGCAAAACAACCCTTGAAACCGCGCGCTTGGCGTTGCGCGCCCCCGCGCCGGATGATTACATGGCGTTTCAGTCTTGGTGCGGCGACCCGGAAAACACGCGCTATATGGCATGGGGGCCAAACACCGAAGAGCAGACCAAAGAATGGATGGCGCAGTCAAAGCCGGGGCTTGATTTTGCCGTCGCGCTCAAAGGCGCGGGCACCGTTATCGGCAGCTGCGGCATATATCCCGACGACGCGAACCATGCGGGCACCTTGGGCTGGATTCTGCACAAAGATTACCAGCGGCGCGGTTATGGCACGGAACTGGGCGGCGAATTGATAAGATACGGCTTTGAGGACTTGAAACTCGCGCGTATACAAGCGCCGTGCGCCGCCGTGAACCGCGGCTCATACCGCGTGGCGGAGCGTTGCGGTATGCGGCGCGAGGCGCTGCGTCGGAAGGCGTTTTGGGCGCGTGTGGACAAAGAATGGATTGACGAGCTGTGGTACGCCATACTCGCCGAGGATTATTTTGCCCCGCGCGACCCGCTTGCGGGCAAAACCGCAAGCGTATCGGTAATCGCCGCCGAGGCGGACACCGCGAAAGCGCGCGGCAGCGGCAGCCTTGACGTGTATTCCACCCCCGCCATGCTCGCGCTCATGGAGCGCGCCGCCTGCGAATGCCTTGCCGACACCCTCGCCCCCGGGCAAACGTCGGTGGGAATCGCCATTGCCGCCGAACACACCGCCGCTTGCCTGCCCGGCGCGCCCGTTACCGCCACGGCCGAGGTTACGCGCATTTCCGGTCGGCGCGTGGAGTTTGCCGTGTCGGCCGAGACAGCGGAATACGCGATAGGCAAAGGCACCCACACGCGCGTTATTGTGGACGGGGAAGGGTTTATGGCAAAGGTAAACGGGCGGTAGGGCACGGAGACGGACGGCGGACGGCAACGCGGAACTCTGCGGCTTGCGCCTATCGGCGCGGGAAGGTCTTCCTCAACGCCGGGCGGCGGCATCCGTCGAGGCTTGCGGTTGCAACGGGGCAAAAGAACCCGCTTCTCCCCCTTCGGGGGAGAAGCGGAAGAAAAACAGCAAACCCGGTTTCCTAAGTAATAACGCCCGCGTTACTTCTCGAACGCCACCTTCCGCATCTCGCTGAGGGTCGTCATGCCGCTGAGCACATAATCGCCCGCGCTCATACGCAGCGTGTGCATGCCTTCCTCCACGGCTATATCGCGCAGGGTTTCCGTGGGCTCGGCGCGGGTGATAGCAGTACGCAGCCGCGAGGATATATCCATAATCTCGTATACGCCGATACGCCCGTAATAGCCTGTCTCCGCGCAGAGGTGGCACCCCACGGGGTCGTATATGGTGAGGTCTTGCTCCACGGGAATGTTGAGGGAGATTTTCTCGTGCTCCTTGGCCGGGCGCGGGCGGCGGCAGGATGTACACAGCCGGCGCACAAGGCGCTGGGCGATGATGCCCACAAGGGCGTCGGCAAGCAAAAACGACTCCACGCCCATATCCAGAAGGCGCGTCACGGTGGCGGCGGCGCTGTTGGTGTGGAGGGTGCTGAGCACGAGGTGGCCTGTGTTGGAAGCCTGCACGGCCACGCCGGCCGTCTCGGCGTCGCGTATCTCGCCGACCATGATAATGTCCGGGTCCTGGCGCAATATGGAGCGCAGCGCCTTGGCAAACGTAAGCTCCGCTTTGTTGTTCACCTGCACTTGGTTGATGCCGGCGATGTTGGCCTCCACGGGGTCTTCGATGGTGATGATGTTCACCTGCTCCACATTCAGCTCCGAGAGCGACGTGTAGAGCGTGGTGGACTTGCCGCTTCCCGTGGGGCCCGTGACCAAGATGATGCCGTGCGGGTTGGTGAGGATATGGTCAAAACGCTCAAGCTCGAAGTCCCTCATGCCGAGGTCGGCCTTCTCGCGCGTGAGCCCGGAGGCCGAGGCAAGGCGCATGACTATCTTTTCGCCGTAGGACGAGGGCAGCATGGACACGCGGATGTCGTATTCCGCCCTGTCCACAAAGATGGTCATGCGGCCGTCTTGCGGCTTCCGCTTTTCGGAAATATCCATGCGCGAGAGGATTTTGATACGGGTGGTGATGGCGGGGAGGATGGAGATGTCGAACATATTCTTCTCCGCCAACACGCCGTCTATCCTGTACCTCACCCGCACCTGTTTTTCAAGGGCGTCGAAGTGCACGTCGCTCGCCCTTTGGCGCACGGCCTGCTCTAAGATGGACTTGACGAGCTGCACAATGGGCGAGGAGGATATGTTGGCCTCGTTTTGCGCGTCCAGGGCGGCGAGCTGCGCGAGCTGCGTCTCGCGCGTCTTCGCGTATTGCTCGGCGGCGGACATGGTCTCGTCCGTGCCGAAGTAGCGGTCGAGCGCGGCGTTAATCGCGCTGTATGTGGCCACGCGGGGCTCGACCACGCAGTTGGTGATGATGGATATGTCGTCTTGCGCCACCATGTCGAGCGGGTCGGCCATGGCCAAGATGAGCACGTTGGAGTTAAGCTCGTCGAACGCCACGGGGAGCACGCTGTGCTTCCTGAGCACGGAGCCGTTTACAAGGCCGATAATCTCCGGCAAAACCTTTATGCCGCGCAGGTCAATCTTGGCGATGCCGAGCTGCAAATTGAGCGCGGATACTATGTCTTCGTCCGTGATGAAGCCGCACTCTATAAGGCAGTCGCCGAGGCGTTTTGACCTGTTGTTTTTCTGAAACTCAAACGCTTGGTCTAATTGCGCTTGGGTAACCACGCCCTGCTGGAGCAGAATATCTCCCAATCGGCGTTTGTCTTTACCGGTTTTCACATACTCACCCGCCCATATACGCGATTTGCCCGAACGACAGCCTCATAAGCGACAAATATTATATCACACTTTTTCGTAACGCAAGTCCTATATATTTTGGGAACAACAAAGCGGGTGGACAAACGGAAGGCGAAGGGGTATAATGGCGGTGAGGGGCGATACGGCTTGAGGAACGGAGGCGCGCTATGAGTGGTGAAGCGGCGAAAATCAAGGTGATGCTGCTGGAAAACGACCGGCACGCGGCGAAAGAGATTGAGGAGCATTTGCAGGGCGACGTAAAATTAGACTACATAGGCTGCGCCGGGTGCAACGAAAACGGCTCAAACGAGGCGAAGGAGCTGGGCCCCGACGTGGTGGTCATAGACGTAAAGCTGCCGGAAGGTGAAAACGCCGGCGTGGCGGCATCCAGGAGCCTCAGGCTCGCCACGGGCGCGAAGGTTCTGTTGCTCACGTCCTGCGAACACCCCGACAGCGTGACAAGCCTCTGCAAAAGGGCCTTTGCCTCCGGCTGCATACACAGGGACCACTGCGAGATGCTGCCCGGCGCCATTTATCTCACCGCCGTGTCGCATACCCCCCAGAAGGCGTTTATCAGGGAGCTGATAATAAGCGACCTGACGGTGACCGAGAGGGTGGTGCTGAACCACATAATCAAACGCAGCATGGGCGAGTATATAATCTCCTCCAATAAAACGATTGCCAACCAAAAGACGCGTATATTCAAGAAATTGGGATTGAAAAACGCCAAAGAGCTGCTCCATGTCTTCGGTAACTGGTGAGAAGCGCCGCGCGGAGCGTCACGGCCGCCGCGCCCTGCCGGGCTTGTTGCGGCCGCGCGGTCTGCCCGCGCG
Source organism: Oscillospiraceae bacterium (assembly GCA_031253545.1). GTDB lineage: Bacteria > Bacillota > Clostridia > Oscillospirales > UBA929 > WRLJ01. The sequence goes on along the minus strand of JAIRWH010000064.1, from coordinate 47,268 downwards.
CCGCGGAAACAAACGGCGGCAATTCTCCGAGCGCCTCTCCCCCGGAGGGGAAGGGACACGCCCCGCTTTATCTCGACCGTTGTCTTCGGAGGTAACAAGAGATGGCTTGGTATAAGAACCTCAAAGTCGGCACCAAACTGTTGCTGTCGTATCTTGTCATCTTCGCGGCCGCCGTGGGAGTGGGCGCTTTCACGCTCATCAACATGAAAATCATAGACGGCAACTACGCGGAGGCTATGGACCTCACCAACCGCCGCATGACCCATATCTTCGCCTCAAAAGACCACTTCTCAAAGGCGCGCATGATAACGCGGGAAGTGTATTACCCCGACAATACAAGGGGCGACCTGCTCCGCCTGTCGGCGGAATTGGACGCGGAATTGGACATACTGATAACCGAGCTGAACGCCCTGCACGAGGTGGCCGTGCCGCTTACCCAAGAAAGGGTGCGCGCGGCCTTGCCTATGGTGGAGGCCTACCGCGTTGACGCGCAAGATGCCATCGGCATATTGCTTGCCGAACCCGATATTTCCATACACAGCCCCGGTTACCGGGAGGCTTTGATACAATCTCAGCGGAAGTCCGACGAAGTGGGCGCGCGCTACGCCGACACGATGACGGAAACGATAAACGGCATATCCGACATAGCGCTCAACGTGGTGCTCGTCCTTGCCGGCGAAAACGGCAGAAAAGCCGACAATACGCTCAGCGTGTCGGTTACCATTCTGCTTGTCGTGATGTTGCTCATACTTATAATGGCCCTCTATATCCCCGCGCTCATCAGTAAACCCTTGCTGCGGCTCGCGCGTTTCATGGCCGCGGCCGCCGAAACCGGCAATATCGCCCTCAGCGTGGAGTATGTGAAGACCATCACGGCCTATTCGCGCCATAAAGACGAAATCGGCTCCTCGCTCAAGAGCGCCGCCGCGTTTATCAGCCGTATGCGCGAGATTGAGGCGATACTCAAGAGGGTGGCCTCCGGCGACCTCACGGGCGACATCGCCATACTCTCCGACGCGGACACAATGGGCAAATCGTTGCAGGTAATGGTGAGCAACCTCAACGATATGTTTGACAGAATCAACGCCTCGGCGGCGCGAGCCGAGGCCGCCGCCCGCGCGAAAAGCGACTTTTTGGCCAATATGAGCCACGAAATCCGCACGCCGATGAACGTCATCATCGGCATGACCGCCATCGGCAAGTCCGCGCCGGACATAGAGCGCAAAGACTATTGCTACGCGAAGATAGAAGACGCGTCCAACCATCTGCTGGGCGTAATCAACGATATTTTGGATATGTCCAAGATAGAGGCGGACAGGTTTGAGCTTTCGCCGGAAGAGTTTGACTTCGAGAAAATGCTCCGCCACACGGTGAATATCATCGTATTCCGCGTGGACGAGCGGCGGCAGAAGCTGTATGTGCACAACGACGAGCGAATCCCCGACATTCTCGTCGGCGACGACAAGCGGCTCTCGCAGGTAATAACCAACCTGCTTTCCAACGCCGTGAAGTTTACGCCCGAAGAGGGGCAAATTTCGTTGGACACAAAGCTGCTCGGCGAGGAAAACGGCGTGTGCAGGGTGCAAATCAGCGTGAAAGACACGGGCATCGGCATTACCGAGGAGCAGAAGTCCCGCATATTCCGCTCGTTTGAGCAGGCGGAGGCCGGCACATCGCGCAAGTTCGGGGGCACGGGGCTTGGGCTTGCCATAGCCAAGCGAATAATCGAGCTTATGGGCGGCGAGATATGGGTGGACTCCGAACCGGGGCATGGCTCCGCGTTCACGTTCACGGTGCCTCTGCGGCGCGGGAGCGGCCGCGCCCCGCAATGCCTGCCGCACGGAGTGAATTGGCGCAATGTGCGGGTGCTCTCCGTGGACGACGACCCGGAAATCCGCGAGTTTTTCAAGGACGTGGCCTCGCACTTGGGGTTTGCGTGCGAAGTGGCGGCGAGCGGCGAGGAGGCCGTGGAGCTACTGTCGCGAGACAACGGATTCAACATCTACTTCATAGACTGGAAGCTCCCCGGCATGGACGGCATAGAGCTCGCGCGCAGTATCCTCGCGCCGACGGGGCAAAAACCCGTGGTCATACTCTTTTCGTCCACGGATTGGAGCGTTATCAGAGACGACGCGAAGGCGGCGGGGGTGGAGAAATTTTTGCAAAAGCCGCTGTTTCGCTCGAATATTGTGGACATCATCAACGAGTGTATCGGTGAGGAGCAGGTCGCGGAGCAGGCGGCCCTCGCCGAGGCCGACGATTTTTCCGGGCACGCGATTTTGCTTGCCGAGGACATCGAGATTAACCGTGAGATATTGCTCTCCGTGCTCAGGAACACCGGCTTGGAGATTGACTGCGCGGAAAACGGCGCGCGAGCCGTGGAGATGTTTGCCGCCTCGCCGGACAAATACGACATGATATTTATGGACATACAGATGCCGGAAATGGACGGCTACGAGGCCACGCGCCTGATTCGCGCCCTTGGCGCGCCGCGCGCGGGAGATATACCCATAGTGGCCATGACCGCCAATGTGTTCAAGGAGGACGTGGAGCGTTGCATAGCCTCCGGCATGAACGGCCACATCGGCAAACCGCTCAACCACGGCGAAGTGCTGGAAAGCCTGCGCGCGTACCTGCTCCGAACCTAAGGTCTTTTTGCGCGAAGAGGGAAGGGCGGCGCGCGCGGCGGATTGCTCAGGCGGACATATCCCACCTTGCGGCTATATTCAGCTTCTTCACGGCCAGAATAAACGGCACGCCGATAAACCCCACGCTCAGGCTTTGCGAAAACGCCACGCCGGCGGCGGCAAGCGGCCAGCCAAGCCAACCGAGGTTCGGCGTGGCTATGACGATGACCGCGCCGACAGCGGCGGCGTTTATGAATATCGGCGGCAGGATTGCCACGCGGAGTCGCTTGCATTTGGACGTGAGAAAGGCGGCGAGCAATGTGGCGAGAGAGCCGATTACCATGTCGAGCAGACCGTATTGGCTCACGATATTGGCGCAGGCGCAACCGACAAACAGCCCCCACACGGTCTGCGGCAGCAAAAACGGCAACAGCGCGAGCGCCTCGGCGGGTCTGAATTGAAAGATGCCGAAGCCCATCTCGCCGAGCGCCACGGTAAGGCCGGCGTATATGGCCGCCGTCGCGGCGTTCGCGGCAATCACGCGGGTCTTCAAGCGCGTTTACCCCCGTCGGTTTTATATACCCGTCATAATAACACGCTCAGCGGATAAATACAAGCACGGCCTCCGGCGTCGGCGTCTCTTCCTCGGCGGGGCTCCCCGGTTCGGCGGTTTGCAGGTATTCCCCGCCGGGGTATTCTTCCATATAGGCGAAGAGTTCCTCGGCCGTGACGTAGGCGTAGATATATCCCTCCGCGTGATAGAACCGCTCCGCCGTTTCATCATCCGCGGTCGTTCCGTTTTTTTCGCTCCAAAAGCCGTCCGGCAGCGGCAGGATATATGTATGGACAGCGGCGGGCAATCGCTCCGGCGCGTATTGCCCCGCGCCGCCGGACGCGGGCAGGGTGTTTGCGTCGTCTTGCCGGCCGCCCGCGCCGGACGTGTCGCCGCCGGCCTGCGGGCCATACGCGTCGTCCGGCGGCGCGGGGTCCGTGATAGCCGTATCGCCGCCTCGGCCGGGCAAGGGCGCGGGCGGAGCCTCGGCGTTCACGCCCGGAGGCACGGCGGCGGGCGATTCGAGGTCGCCTCCGTATATTCCGCCCGAAGGCGAAAGGAACCATGTCAACCCCAGCGCCAGGGCGAGGCAAGCCGCCGCGGCGGGCAGGGCAAACGGCGGCAGGCGCGGCGGGGCGGCGGGTTTACGCAACGCGGGAGGCTCGGCGGCAAACGCGTTATCACGCAGGGCGGCGCTGACGGCCGAAGCCGCCCGGGCGCGGCGCGCGCAGTCCGGGCATTGCGCCATATGGGCGGCGAGGGCGCTTTCCTCGCTTGCGGAAAGCTCGCCGTCGCACAGGAGGTTGGCAAGCTCCATATAGTAGGCATGGTCATGCATATTCCGTCACCTCGATTCACTCTCCATACCGTTTAGACGCGTTATCCGCCCGGAAAGTTCCCGCTTTCCGTGAGCAATACGCGCATTTGCTCACGCGCCCTGGCGATACGGCTCTTCACCGTGCCCTCGGGTATACCCAGCGCGGCGGCTATGTCGGCATACGGTAAGCCGCCTATTTCGCGTAGCAGCAGGGCGCGCCGCTGCTCGCGCGGGAGCTTGTTCAGCGCGTTTTGCAAGCCTTCGCGCAGCAGGGCGCGCTCCAGCTCCGTTTCGGGGCTGTAGGTCATATCCGGCACTTCGGCGGCGTAGCCCGCCGCGTCATCGCGGTTCGGCGGCTCGGTCTCATACGCGGCGCGGCGGCGGCGGGCGCGCAGGAAATCCATGCAGACGTTGGCGCAGAGCTTGTACAGCCATGTGGAAACGGCGGATTCGCCGCGAAAGCGGTCTATCGCGCGCCAAGCGCGCAGAAAGGTTTCCTGCGTCATGTCGGCCGCGTCGTGCTCGTTGCCCGTCATGCGCAGCGCGAGGTTATACAGCGTCTTTTCATGTTCGCGCACCAAGCGCTCAAAGGCCCGTTTATCCATTGTCGCACCCGCAATCTCGCGTCACCCGGGCAATCAAGCGCGATATATCCTCCGGGGTGGACACGGCGGACGCTTCGCGCCGATAATAAGCCGCGCCGGGAATCCCGCGCAGATACCACGACAAATGTCGCCTCGCCTCCAAACACGCGGCTTTTTCGCCCTTGTCTTTCGCCGCTTGCGTAAATTGCTCCCGCGCCGTTTCAAGGCGTTCGGCCACAGGCGGCGGGGGCGGGGGCGGCAGGCCGCGCAGGGCGGAATCTATCTGCGCGAGCAACCACGGGTTGCCGAACGCGGCGCGCCCGACCATATACATATCGGCGTTTGTGGCGGCGCGGCAGCGCAGCGCGGCCTCCGGGCTGTCTATGTCGCCGTTTGCCGTCACGGGGATACCCACGGCGCGCTTCACCGCCGCGATACATTTCCGGTCGGCGCGCCCGGAGTAGAGCTGGGCGCGGGTGCGCCCGTGGACGCAGAGGGCGGCGGCGCCGGCGGCTTCGGCGGCTTCGGCAAACTCCACGCAGTTGACGTGCGCGCTGTCCCAACCTTTGCGAAACTTAACCGTGACGGGCAAGTCCACCGCGGCCACCACGGCGGCGATAACGGCGCGGGCTTTTTCGGGGTGCCGCATAAGAGCGCAACCGTCGCCGCACGCCACTATTTTCGGCGTGGGGCAGCCCATGTTGATGTCTATGGCGGTCACGCCGGGCAGGGCGGCCGTTTGCCTTGCGGCACACGCCATAATCTCCGGGTCGGAGCCGAAAAGCTGCACGGACGCGTGCCGCTCCGCCGGAGACACACGCGTGAGCACGGCGGTCTTGGCGTTGCCGTAACACAGCGCCTTCGCGCTGACCATTTCCGTGGTGGTGCGCAGCGAGGGCAACAGGGACGCGCACAGGGAACGAAACGCCATGTCCGTGACCCCTGCCATGGGCGCGAGGGCGACCACGGCTCAACCCATGACGGACCGCGCCGCAGCCTCGCTCACGGTGCCTTTTGCCACAAGGCTTTCAAGCAGGGTTTGGTCGGAATCTTTGAGCCTTAAACCCAAAGAGCGGTATTCCATGAAGAAAAGGCCGTCGCGGTTGAAGAAGTCGCGCAGGCGCGCGCGTTCGGGCGAAGTATACATGCCGAGCGACACGGCGAAGTCGAGCGCCTTTGTCCTGTCGAAGTCCGCGCCGGGCGCGTAGCCGAGGAGCATGAGCATAATCGAGCAATAGTCGTCGGCGGAGAGCGGGCGGCCGGGGGAGAATGTGGTGGCGGAGGTACCCGCCGTGTAACCCTTGGAATAGGAATACGATATGAAGCGGTACGCCCAGTCGGGCACGTCGAGAAACGGCATTGAGCCGGTGAAGGCCAGCGCCTGTTCGCGTTCGCCGCGCAGGATAATCATTAGCACAAAGCCCTCGACACGCGTGGCGGGCCTTTCGTGGGCAAACCCGCTCGTTGTGCCGGAGAGGAGGCCGAGCTCGTTGAGCGCGGCGGCGATGTCCGCGTGGAGCACGGGGGGCGAGGGCACATAGCGGAAGTTGCCCAGCACCTCCACGGTGCCGGCGGAGTAGGCCGTCAGGGTGGCTCCCTGCTCGGAGGCGAGCAGGGCGGCAAGCGGGGCGGGGCTGTGGGCGGCAAGCTCCGAACCCGCGGCGAGGTTGACGAAAACCCCGGCGGTGAGCATTTCACCACCAAGCACACGGAACTGGCAACCCCCGCCGCCGATAAATATGTCGCCGGGGGAGTAGTTGATTGTGGCGCGGCGCGGGGCGGAAAGGTCAATCTGCCGGGCGACCGCCCTGTAAAGGGCGGATGCCGCGGCCTGTGAGCCGCCGTTGGCAAGGTTGAGCGACTCGAGCTCGTCATATATGCGGTCAACGGACTTTTGGTAGTCGGCAAACGAGCCGTATACGGCGTTTTGCGCGTATTCCCGGAGCGTGAGGGTAAACACGCGGTCTATGTAGCTCTTGGTGACAACCGGGTCTGAGGAGTCGCCGGGCAAGGCGGAAGTAAGGCTCGCGACACAGGTTATGAGCAACGCGCAGAGCGCGACGGCGGTAATCTGTCTACGCATGGCGGCCTCCCCGGCGCGCGCTTACAGCGCGCTCACCACATAGTCGGCGAAACGGGCGCAGGTGCAACCCGTGTCGCGCCCGGTGATGACCAACTTCTTTTCCTCAAACATACAGAAGTCAAGCGCCTTTTCCAATCGGCGCGCCTGCTCGGCGCGCCCGATATGGTCAAGCAGGAGCACGGAGGCGCGGAGCATGGAGCACGGGTCGGCGTATTGGGCGCGGCCCTCCTCCACCATGCGCGGAGCCGAGCCGTGGATGGCCTCAAACATGGCGTACTTCCTGCCGATATTGGCGCTGCCGGCCGTGCCCACCCCGCCCTGGAACTCGGCGGCTTCGTCGGTGATGATGTCGCCGTAAAGGTTGGGCAGCACCACCACGGAAAAATCCCTGCGGCGCTTTTCGTCAATCAGCTTCGCCGCGAAGATGTCCACATACCAGTCGTCCATCTCTATTTCGGGGTATTCTTTCGCCATCTCACGCGCTATGGTGAGGAATTTGCCGTCGGTGGCTTTGATAACATTGGCTTTGGTGACCACAGACACGCGCTTTCTGCCTGTTTTGCGCGCGTGTTCGAAGGCGAGCCTGATAATGCGCTCACAGCCGGGGTGGGTGGCGATGGTGAAGTCCACCGCCAGCGCGTTGCCGACATTAACGCCCAGGCTGCCCGCGGCGTAAGCGCCTTCGGTGTTTTCGCGGAAGAAGACCCAGTCTATGCCCTGCGGCGGCACCTTTACGGGGCGCACATTGGCGAATAGGTCCAACTCTTTGCGCATGGCCACATTGGCGCTTTCGATGTTGGGCCACGGGTCGCCCTCGCGCGGGGTGGTGGTGGGGCCTTTGAGTATGACATGGCACTCCTTGAGCTTGGCGAGTGTGCGCGCGGGTATGGCTTTGCCTTCGCGGGCGCGGTTTTCAATGGTGAGGCTGTCTATGCCGCGAAACTCCACCCGCCCCGCCGCCGTGTCCTCGGCGAGCAGCTTCCGCAGCACGCGCTCGGACTGCGAAGTGATAATCGGGCCGATGCCGTCGCCGCCGCAGATGCCGATGATGAGCTTGTCCATTGCGGAGTAGTCCGCAAAGCCCTTGTCGGCTTCCATGGCTTCCGCCCGCGCGAGCTGTGAGACCAAAATACCGGTGAATTGCTCCACCGCTTTGTTGAGTGAACTGTCCATAACCCGCTCCTTCATAGAAAGTTTATTCCATGATAGCGCGTTTCACGCCGATTGTCAATAGTGGAAACGCTCCGCCTTGCTTGGCTGGATGTTGCGGCCGGACGGTTCGTAACCGTAAAATCGGGCTCACGAGCAAAGCGGAACGCCCCGTTTCGGGGCGTTCCGCTTTACCCGGATAATCCCGATAATCACGGGAGCCAAATGCCGCTGACGCCCGGCGGCAGTTTGCTCATACTGTCCCGGGTTAGGCCGCAAAGTAAGATGAACGCCGCCACCTCCGCTAACGATGGCGCGCCATCCGCTATATGTCATCATCCCAGAGCTGTAAGCCGATGAGTTTCCCCGCGCTGTCGTAGACCAACTTCCAGCAGTCCGTCCTGCGGCTCCACGGGGCGGTCGTGAACAGCCAAACCCCGTCCGTCGCCGCGTCGTGAAGGTCTATGCTCGCCAGATACAGCGATTCCCCTGACTTGACATCGTAGGCGTTGACCCGCACAGGGTTAGGGTGGTCGGGTTCGCCGCCGATGTAAATAAGGGAATCGTCCGTGCCGGCTATGTACCTGCCCGCGGGCAAGTCCACAGCCTCGCCGCCCGAAGTGAACAGTATATTCCCCACTTCCCCGGTCCCCTCGTAGTGCCATTCATCGACATTCCAAACCTCGCCATTTCGCTCCCATCCCCATACCTTGACGTTCTTTTGATAGTTTATCAAGAGGTTTTCCCCGTAGTATACAGGCATCGTTTCCATAGACATGTGTTCGTCTTCGGATAGGTCGAAGAAGGGCTCGCCGTCCAAATACAATTCGTATACATCATTGGCAAGCCCCTCGTTGGGCACAAGCACCATTTTGAGCGCATGGCCACCTACCGGGAACTCGTAGTCCGGTGTGCCGGTATAGATAATCGCCATTTGCTCACCAAGCGCCGCCACATCGTCCTGCCACAGCAACTCGCCTGTTCCGCAGTCAATGCGCGCGTATGTCGCCATACCCGTCGCCGAATAGAGCTTACTGTTCACGGGCGAGACGGTGATTTGGCCGTTTCCGAGATGGGAGATGTTGACCTTGTTGTTGGCGGTATTCGCCGTGTAGAGCAGTCGTTGCAGACCCGTTTCGTGCTCCCTCGCGTACAGGAACCGCCCCCTTGTGAAGTAAAGCCCGCGCTCGTCAACCGCCCAGTTGTGCACGTTGAATGTTGACATCAGCCGCTCGCGCTGTCCCTCCGCATAGCGATAGATATTGAAATCCGTCGCATAGTAGTAACTTCCGCCCGCGAGGCATCCGAAGTTCCCGCCGCTTCTTGCGCCGAGAATCGGGAAGCCCGTGAAGAACGCCGTTGCCGCGCCGACGAGACCGACGGCCGCGCAGACGCAAGCCGCGAGCCCCGCCCAACGCTTCCGGTGTCCGCCTCGAGCTTTGCCGCGCAGCGCGCCCGCCTCTTCGAGCATATCGTCGTTGATACAACCGATTGCTATGCTTATTGCTTCCGCGTTCATGGTAAAAAACCCTCCTTTTCCAAATGTTCTTTCAGCTTGAGCCGCGTACGGCGCAGCAGGCTCTTCAGCTTCGACTCGCTCATCCCGCAGTATCCCGCGACCTCGCGGGTTGAGTCCATATAGAAGTACCTGCCGACGAACGCGGCGCGCGTCTCAGAGGGCATCGAGCGGAGAAACGCGTCCACGGTTTCCGCCAGGAGGGACGCGTTATACTCCCGCTCCGGGTCAACTCCGCCGGGGACACATTCCCCAAGCTCCGACAGGGACAGCGCGTACTGCGACCCCTGCCGCTTCTTGCTCGCGCGTTTCCTGTAAACGTCGATGGACACTTGCCGCGCGATTTTTCCGAGATACGTCGAGAGGACATCCGGCTTGTGCGGCGGCATAGAGTTCCACGCCTTGAGATACGTGTCGTTGACACACTCCTGACTGTCCTCGAAGTTCGCGAGGACCCGGAACGCGATTTTCATCAGGTATCTGCCATACTTCTTGTCGGACTCGCCGATGGCCGCCTCATCGCGCCGCCAGTACAAGTCCACAATCTGCGCGTCGTCCGTATAAACCACCCCCCGTCGCTGTTGATGCCGTCGGTGCTGTCGGTGCTGCCGCTGTTGCCCTCACCCTATATCCCGCAAAAAATCCGCTTTGGTTGCACGGGAAAAGAAAATATTCGTTTCTTATTCGGTGCCCCGCGCTCGCAGATTTTGCTCGGGGAATCCCGCGAAACTTGTGAGAAACAAGCGGCAGGGAGCGGGGGCGATTACCGCGAACATATCGGGGCGTGGAGTTATGGGCGATAGCGGCGGAGGGCGGTCATACCGCCCTCCGTGGGTGTGATAATTCGGGTTATCCGGCGTGAGCCGCTTTGCCCGCTCCTCGTCCGCTATCGCGGAAAAGAACGGTACCCCGACGTGGCATACGCCATTCTACCACGGCGGCGCGGGGGCGTAAAGAAACACTTGCCGCTAAGCCGGCGCAACCCTATTCTCCGGGCGGGAAAAATCCGCTTGCCACATTGTCAAAAGCGTGATATACTGACACTTGCCCCGCATGACCTATGCGGCGGTGTCGTGACCGCCGCCGCGGTGCCGCGCGGCTCTGCCGCCGCGGTATGCCGGCTGCCGGGGCTCCTTGCTTCAGGCCGGAGGTTCGATTCCTCCCCCCGATAACGGGGTAGCTCAACGGGAGAGCGGAAGCGGCTTTTTGTCAAAAAAGCCTCTGTAATGGAAACACACGCGACCACTTCCGAAACGCCCGGCGGCAGTTTGCGCGCATACCCCCGCAAGCGGCCGCAGCGCGCGGCTTTCGGCGGCGCGGAGGATACCGCGACTCTCGGCGAAGAGCCCATTCCCGCTCGGAGGACGGGACCCGGCTCCGCGCTCGCGGTCGCTCAATTCGCGGGCGGGAGTTTCGCGCGGGCTTTCGGAAGGCGCGTGAACACAAGGAGGGACACCAATGCGCGTTATCATCAATGAAACCGAGAGAGGCCTGCTCTATAAGCACGGCGTATTCCTGCGTATGCTCGAACCGGGTCGCCGCCGTGTGCGCGCGGCGGCGGGCGAGAGCGTGGTGAGGCTTCACGCCGACGGCAGACTGGACTTCCCGGAAATGAATCTGCCCGCGTTGCGCCGCCACGCGGACTTCGAGAAGTGCGTGGCGATAGTGGAGGTGCCCGACGACAGGCTCGCCGTGCATTTCACGGACGGGCGCATTACGGACATGTTGAAGCCGGGCACCTACGCGTATTGGAACATATACAAAAAGCACACCTTCGAGATTATAGACATCACCGAGCCCGGCTCGGCGGGCAAACTGCCCGTGCTGTATATGCTCAACGCGCCGAGCGGCTATTATGTGCAGGCGGACATTTCCGACGGCACCGTCGGCCTGCTTTTCTATAACGGCGTGTTTCAGCGCACCCTTGGCTCCGGGCAGCACTTCTTTTGGAATTATAACATAAAGGTGACCGTGCATGTGGTGGACACACGCTTGCGGCAACTCGATATACCGGGGCAGGAGATACTCACCGCCGACAAGGTGAGCCTGCGCATAAACTTCGTTTGCTCCTACCGGGTCACAGACCCCATGAGCGTAATGGCGAAGCTCAAAGATTATAAGGAGCAATTGCATGTGCTCGTGCAGCTTGCCCTGCGCGAGCTTGTCGGCAAATATCGCTTCGACGAGCTTTTGCGCCAGAAAGACAGCATAGGCGGCTTTGCGCTGCAAAAGCTCAAAGAGCGCGAGGCGGAGTTTTTCGTGGAGTTTACCGACGCGGGCGTGAAAGACATCATACTGCCCGGCGAGATACGCGACATTATGAACACCGTGTTGGTGGCGGAAAAGTCCGCGCAGGCCTCCGTTATCACCCGCAGGGAGGAAATCGCGGCCACGAAGAGCCTTTTAGACACGGCCCGCCTCATGGACGAAAACGCCACGCTGTATAAGCTCAAGGAGTTGGAGTACATAGAGCGCATTTGCGAAAAGGTGGGCGCTATATCGCTTGACGCGGGCACGGGCATATTAAAGAGCCTCCGCGAGATAGTGGGGGGGGAAAACATAAAGGAGATGACGCAGTGAAGAAACTTTCCGTGGGCAGAATGGTGTCGGTGGCCTTTTGCGAGTTTTTCGGCGGCGGCGCTTTCAACATCATCAACTTCCTCTATCCGGGCTTCTTGGTGCTCGCCGTGGGCTTGCCCGCGCACCTTGCCGGCGTGGTCATGCTCATCGCCCGTTTCTTCGACGCGTTTATCGACCCGCCCATCGGCCTGCTCTCAGACAAATTGCGCGCGCGTTTCGGCACAAGGCGCAAAACCCTGCTCATATCCGCGCCGCTTGTGGTGCTTTCTCTCTTCCTCATGTTCTTTCCATACGGCAACCCAAACGAAGCCGTGCGCTTCGCGGCCGTGCTGCTGTCATATATCTTCTTCAGCCTTGTGCAAAGCTCGGTGATGATACCCTACTACTCGCTCGCGAGCGAGATTACCGACAACTATACGGAACGCGCCCGCATGACCACCCTGCGCATGGGATTTTCCATCACGGCCTCCATCGTGTGCGTGGCGCTGCCCGGCGCAATAGTGGATATGTATGAGGGCAACTTCGGCTATATTGCCATGAGCTTGGTGTTTGGCTCGGTATTCATGGTGTGCGTGGCCGTCACGGGGCTCTTCGCGCGCGAGGGCATAGCGCCCCCGCCGAAGACGGAAAAATACGCGCTGAGGGACTTCGCGCGCCCGTTTCAGGTAAAAACGTTCCGCCAATACCTGCTCATCTTCCTGTGCTGCCAGATTACCATGGCCGTCATGAGCGCGCTGTTCTTCTTTTATGTGGACTTCTACTTCTGCCGCACACTCACCGAAAACGGCGAAACCAACATCGTGGGGTTGCTCGGCGCGGCGCTGATGTTTGGCATGCAGATTGTGGCGTTGCCGTTTTACCTCAAAATCGTAAAGCTGCGCGGCAAGGCGTTCGCCTACGCCCTCGGCTCGGTTATCTGGGTGGCGGGCGCGGCGTTTCTGTTCGTTGTGCCCGCAGACGCCTCTCCCGTAATACTGTATGTGCTGGCGGCCTTCATCGGTTTCGGCATCAGCGGCCCCGGGCTGATACCCCACGCCATGCTGCCGGACGTGATAGACGTGGGTAACCTGCGCTTCGGTTCGCGGGCGGCGGGCGCTTTCAGCGGGGTGGCAAACTTGGTTATCCAGCTCGGGCAGGCGCTGGGCGTGTCGCTTGTAATGACGCTCATCGGCATTGCCGGGTTCATAGAGCAAGAATTGGGCGAAAACGCCGAAAAAGTAACCGCGCAGCCGCTTCCGGCGCAAAGAGCCATCATACTCATATTGGCGCTTACGCCCCTGATATTCATGTCCGCGGGTATTTTTATCTGCACACGCTACCGCCTTACAAAAGAAAAGCACGAAGAGGTGCTGCAAGCCCTGGAAAGCGGCGGCGAGGAAGCGAGGCAGCGCGCGCTGCTGACGCTGTGAGCGGGGCGAAAAAGGCAAGGCGCGGGGTGAGGAAACCAAACGGGCCGCTCTACTTCGCGCTCGTGGTGTTGCTCACGCCCGTACTGAAAATCTGCTTTCGCGTGAAAGTGGACCGAAAGGCATACGCTCCGCCGAAGAAAGGCTCTTTTGTGGTGCTGTGCAACCACGAGAGCTTCATGGACTTCGTATTGAGCATGTGGTCGGTCTACCCCCGCCGCCTCAACGCCGTGGCGGCATTGAAGTTTTACTACTATCCGGCGCTCAGGCGCATACTCAACCCAATGGGGGCCATATCCAAAAGCCTGTTTGACCCGGACCCGAAAGCGATAATGGGCATACTCTCCGTCATAAAGCGCGGCGGCGCGCTGCTGCTGTTTCCGGAGGGCCGCTGCTCCACAGACGGCGCGTACGCGGGTATGCACAAGGCCACGGGCAAACTGCTGAAAAAGCTGCGTGTGCCCGTGGTAAGCTGCCGCGTGGAAGGCGCGTATGTCTGTATGCCGTTCTGGCGCAAAGGCATACGCTTCGGCAGGGAATATGTGACGCTCGCCAACCTCTTTACCGCCGAAGACACACAACGCCTGAGCGTGGACGAAATCAACTCGCGCATAGACGCGCGCCTGAGCGGCGCGGACAGCGCCGCCGCCCCGAAACGGCTCGGCACGGCGCGCGCGCGCGACCTGACGCAGGGCTTGGAGAATATACTCTACCACTGCCCCCGGTGCGGCAAGGAGTTTACCCTGCGCACCGAGCGTAATATGATAATATGCGATTCGTGCGGCGGCGCGGCCGAAATGCGGCGCGACGCCACGCTCTCGCCCCTGCGCGAGAGCGCCTTCCCGTCCTCCGTGCGCCAATGGTTCGCCCTGCAAGCCGCACGCGAAACGGAGCGCATACGGGAAAACCCCGGCGCGGAATATGTACGCATAGACACCGTCGTGCGAATGAGGCCGCCGGGCGGCGACGGTTTGGCGGAGTGCGGCAGGGGAGAGCTTTGGCTCAACCGCGAGGGCTGGCACTACGCGGGCACGTTGCGCGGCGAGTATACGCGCATGGACTTTGCCTTGGAGACCGTGCCGGCCATGCCGTTTGACCCTTGCGACAATTTTCAGATATATTCGCAGGGGCTTCTGTATGCCTTCACCCCCGCGGAAAACCGCCGCGCCTGCGTAAAATACTCGCTAATCGGCGAGGCGGCTTACCGCTGCTTCTCCGCCGCCCCGCAAACCACCCCCGCCGCGTGTTTTCGCGCCCAAACCGACGGTTGAAAGGGCGCGCGGGTCAAGGCTTGCCCGTGGCGGTCGCGCCTTGCAACAGGTTCACGTCGAAGGTATAACTAAGTTCCGAGCGCGAGCGGGAACGGGCGAAGGCGAGCGCGATTAACTTATCGAGCAGGGCGGGAAACGGCAGCCCCGATTTTTCCCAAAGGTAATAAGAGAGCGAACCGGGTATGGTGTTGACTTCGTTGACATAGAAGTCGCGGCCGCCGGAGAGCAGCAGGTCCACCCGCGCCACCCCGTGGCAGCCGAGCGCGCGGAAAGCCGCCAGCGCAAGCTCACGCGCGCGCTCCGCCTTTTCGGGCGCGAGGTCGGCGGGTATCACGCGCTTTTGCGCCGTCATGCCCAAACCTTTGCCCGATTTATCCCCGCGCAGGTATTTGTCCTTGAAACTGAGTATCTCGTCGCGGCCGAGCGGCTCCTCGCACACGGATGCCTCCGCGTTGTCTTTGTCGCCGAGCACAGACACGTTTATCTCGCGCAAGTCCGTTACGGCGGGTTCCACCACGGCGCGTGAAGAGTAGCAAAACGCCAACTCCGCCGCGGCCTCGAACGAGGGGCGGTCTTTGGCTTTCGTGATACCCACGGACGAACCTAAGTTGTCCGGCTTCACGATGACGGGGTAGCCGAACGCGCTTTCGGCGGCGGAAAAGTCAAGCTCGCCGTCTTTGTCCATGACAATATGCGGCAACACGGGGATGCCCGCGCTCTTCATGAGGTTTTTCGCGGCGGGTTTGTTCATGCATATGGCCGACGAGAGCACATCGCAGCCGCAGTAGGGCAACCCGAGCAGCTCCAAATAACCTTGCAGCGAGCCGTCCTCCGCGAAGGTGCCGTGTACCGCGGGCAGCGCCATATCTATGTATATGGGTTTTTCGGAGCCAAAGAGGCGCTTGTGCGCCGGTTGCAGCACCACCTTGCCGCCCGCGCGCATGAACGCCACCTGCCGCGCGTCTTCAAGCAATCTCGGTATATCGCCGAAAGCCTTTATGTCCGTGAGGTTTTCCCCCGTGTACATAGCGCCGTCTTTGGCGATATATACGGGGATAACATCGTGCTTCCCGACATCAAGCGCCGCCATCACCTGCATGGCGGATATAACGCTCACCTCGTGCTCCACGCTCCTGCCGCCGAAGATTACCGCCACTTGTATTTTCATACCTGAAACCTCCCCCGTTGGAAAGTATAACACATACAGAACAACCGCTATTCTTTACTGCGCTAATCTATCCCCGAACCCTGCAAGCCTTGATACTGCCGTGTTTTGCTATCCAACGCTATCCGTTGCTATTTGGAAATAACGCAAGGTTACAGCGGAAACGTGTACGGAACGTGTACGGGATTATGCTATACACCTGTTGAGAACGTCAACCGCCCTTTCCTCGTCACGGAGGGGCAATGGCTGTACGTGTTGAGGGTAATAGTGACGTTGGAGCGACCGAGACGGCGGGCTGTTGTCTATCTGTCCGTATACTTCTTCTTGCCCCGGTAGTTGGTCTGTTTCTTTTTGGCGGCGCGGCGGCGCAGATTGACCGCCACGGCAAACGCGGCATACAGCAGCACCGCCGACGGCACGGCAATCAGCAGCCGGCGCAACCACGGCCGTGACAGCCAATCGCGCGCCTGTGCCCACAAGTTTGCCACTTCGTCGCGCTCCACGGAAAAGGAAGCGAGCACCCTCACCGTGCCGTAATCGCGGTCTTCATATCTCACGGTGGCGGTGCCGAGCACTTGGTCTTTATATACCGGCGCGTGGATACCTTCGGGGTGTTCTAAACTCAGCTCCACATGTACATCGTCCACATTGAGGTCCGCGGACACCAAGGCGGTGACTTCCTCCTCCGGCACAAGCGTGACGGCGTCTTTTCCCACGCCCATTATAACGGGGATTTGCCCCACGATTTTGTTCTTCGCCAGCAGTTTTTTCACCGTGAAGTTAGAGAAGCCCCACTCAAACAATTCCCGCGTTTCCACAAAGCTGCGGATTTTGCCGCCTTCGAGTTTCGCGCCGAGTACCACGGAGAGCAGGCGCAGGCCGTCTTTCTCCGCGCCGGACACAAGGCAGTAGCCGGCGGCGGCGGTGTGGCCGGTCTTGATACCGCGCGCGTATGTATATATGTATTCGGAGTAGCGCGAGGTGGATATGAGCGAATTGGTGGTGGTGAGCTTGCGCGAGGCGCTTTTGTTCGTGGCGGGCACAACGTAAGTGTCGGTGTGGGCGATTTCCATGAAATGCGGCGTGGTCATGGCGGCAAGGGCTATGAGTTTCATGTCGGCGGCCGTGGTGTAATGGGCGGCGCCGGGCATACCGTGGGTATTGGTGAAGTTTGTGCCCGCGCAGCCCAGTTCGGCGGCGCGGGCGTTCATGGCGGACACGAAGGCGGCCACGGAGCCGGAGATGTGCACGGCGAGTATATTGCAGCCTTCGTTGGCCGATTGGAGCATGATACAATACAACAAGTCTTCGAGCCGCACCTCTTCGCCTATGGTGAAGCCCGCCACAGAGCCGTCCGCGCCAACGTCGGTAAAGGCGGAGGCGCGGGTGGTGAGTATATCGTCCATGCCCGCCTCGCCGCGCTGCACGGCTTCCAACACGAGCAGGGCGGTCATGATTTTCGTAAGGCTGGCCGGTTCGCGGCGGTCATGCTCGTTGAGCGCATACAGCGCTTCGCCCGTGTCCGCGTTGCAGAGCAGGGCGGCGGCGGCGCGTATATCCGGCTCGGCGTTTTCGGCGGCAAGGGCGACGGAAACGGGTATGAGCAACGCGCACAGCAACAGGCAGACGGCCCTTCTCACAAGCGCCGCCCCCCTTTGCGCAGCAATGAGAGCAGCACGAGCGAACCCGAACCGGCCAACACGGTGATGCCTGCGGCAACCAAGCGTTTAGCGCCGTCAAAATCGTCGGGCGGCGGCGCTTCGCCGGGCGGCGGCGCGTTTTGCGTTTCGCCCTCCCCGGTGTATCCGTCCGGCTCCGGCGAAGGGCTCTGCAAAAGGCTTGGCGAAGGGCTTGGCGAAGGGCTTGGCGAAGGGCTCGGCGAAGGGCTTGGCTCGACGCTCGGCTCCGGTTCTTGCAGGGCGAGCACATCAAACCCCCACATAAGCAGCTCCCGCGCTTCGATGAAGCTACGCGTCATAAGGGAGTCCGATTCGCGCGCGATGCCGAGCACCACCGCCACAAGCCGCTCGCCGTCCAGCTCGGCCGTGGCGGCAAGGCAAAGCCCGGAGGCTCTGGTGCTGCCGGTCTTCATACCTGTGGCGTTTTCGTAATAGTAGTTTTCCCTGTCTTTCCTTATAAGGGCATTGGTGGAGCGTATGACGCGCGGCCGTTCCTTTTTGTTGGAGGCGGGCAGTTCGTATTCGGCCGTGCCGCAGATTTCCATGAGAAGTGGGTTGCGCATGGCTTCAAGCACAATGAGAGCGACGTCCGCGGCGGTGGAGTAGGCGTCGTCGTGCGGCAGCCCGTGGGTATTGGCGAAGTTGGTGTCGTAGCAGCCTATCTCAAGGGCGCGGGCGTTCATGGCGGCGACAAACGAGGCCACGTCGCCGGATATGTGCTCGGCCACCACGTTGCTCGCCTCGCAGGCGGACGGCAGCAGGACGCAGTAGAGCAAATCCAGCAGCGTCAGCTCCTCTCCCTCCTCCAAGTCCGCGTCGGACGCGTCGGGCAGTATATCGAAAAAGGCGGAGGCGTTGACCGTGGCCACGGAGGCGAGGTCGCCCTGCTCCAAGGCCAAAAGCGCGGTCATGATTTTCGTGACGCTCGCTATGGGGCGGCGCTCACGCGTGTTTTTCTCAAAAAGCACCTGCCCCGTGTCCGGGTCAAAGAGCAGAGCGGATTCGGCCGTGATGTCTTCGGGAGGGGCGGGTATGTCGCTGCCGGAGGCAAAGGGCGCGCAAAACAGCGAGACCGCAAGGAGCGCGGCAAGGCAGAAAGTTTTTTTGTCTTGCATAGTGATAACTCCCGCATAATATGGTATGCTTATATCCGTACCCTGCCATTATATCACGGGGGGGCGCGGATGTGAAGAGGTTTGCAATATGCGCGGCGCTCGCGCTCACGGCGCTTTTGTCGTTTGCCGCGGGCTCGCTGCTTGCCGAGCGCGGCAAGGCCGGCTCTTTCAGCGTCGTCATATCCGACGCTTCCCTGCCCGCGGCGCGTTCGGGGCTTATCAACCTCAACACGGCCTCGGAGGCCGAACTGCAAGACATACCCGGCATAGGGCCCGTGCTGGCGGGCAGGATTATCGCCTACCGCGAGTTGCACGGGCCGTTTGCCTCGCTTGAGGGGCTACTTGCCGTGCAGGGCATAGGCGAAGGGCGGCTGCGCAACGCGGAGCCTTATATTACGTTGGAGGGCGACTGATGCGCATATTGGTTGTGGACGACGAAAAGCCCCTTGTGAAGGGCGTGAGGTTCAATTTGGAGCGCGACGGCTATATGGTGGACACCTGCCACGACGGCGCGGAGGGGGTGGCCTTGGCCAAGGAACACCGCTACGACCTCGTGATACTCGACCTTATGATGCCCGGCGTGGACGGCTTGGAGGCCTGCCGCAGAATCCGCGAGTTTTCCTCCGTGCCGGTCATCATGCTCACGGCAAAGGGCGAGGACATGGATAAACTCATCGGCTTCGAATACGGCGCGGACGATTATGTCACAAAACCCTTTAATATACTGGAACTTAAAGCGCGAATACGCGCCGTGCTCCGCAGGGGCTCCGCGCAAGCCGAGCCCGAGGGCGAGCTGCTGCGGCGCGGCGGCATCACGCTCGACCCCGCCGCCCGCACGGTGACGGCAAACGGGCAGAGGCGCGAGCTGACCGCCAAGGAGTTTGACCTGCTGGAGCTGATGATGAGGAACCCCGGCAGGGTATACAGCAGGGAGAGCTTGCTGAATATCGTGTGGGGCTTCGAGTTCCCCGGGGATATACGCACCGTGGACGTGCATATTCGGCGGTTGCGCGAGAAGTTGGAGGAAAACCCCGCCCGGCCGGAGCATATACTCACCAAATGGAGCGTGGGCTACTATTTCAGCGCCCAGCCGCACACGGATAAATGAAGGAAGCGTTGAATGAAACGTAACAAGCCGAAGGTTTTCGCCGCTCCCGTAAACGGCGGTAAAGACAGGTTCATACGGCCCCTCTCGCCCATCGGGCGCTACCAGTTGAAAACCGCCGCGGCTTATTTGGCCATCATCGCCGTGATATTGACGCTACTGAACACCTACCCGCTGTTTGTGACGCAAAACATCGTGTTTGGCTATAAACACAGCGCCATGAGCGCGTCCGCCTCGCTCATAGCCTCCGCCCTTTCGGGATTGGACAGCCTTTCGCCCGAAGGCGTGGGAAAGATATTGGGCGATATGGACGAACTGAAAAGTTACAGGGTCGTGGTTTGCAACGAAGACGCCTTGGCCGTGTATGACAGCTCGCTGCGCGACAGCGCCGAGGGCAGGACGTTGGTGTTCGACGAGATTGTGGAGGCGCTTGCCGGCAGCGACGTGTTCGTGAGCGTATTCGCCTCCTCGGCGTTTGAGAGCCGCCTTTGCTCGCCCATCATGAACAAGGGGCGGCTCATCGGCGCGCTTTACCTCTATGACATCGACTCGGAGCAGGCGGCGTTGCTCAAGGATTTGCAGAGCAACCTTTCCATGCTGTCCGTCATCATCACCGCCGCCATCGTCATTGTCAGCGTGGTCATCTCCATGCTCATGAGCCACCGCATCAGCGGGTTGCTGCGGGCCATACGCGCCTTGCGCGACGGCGATTTGGGCAGGAAAGCGCCCGTGCGCGGCAAAGACGAGCTTTCGGAGGTGGCGCTGAGGTTTAACGAGCTTTCGGAAAAACTCTCCCGCACGGAGGCGTTGCGCCGACAGTTTGTGTCCGACGCGTCGCACGAACTGAAAACGCCGCTCGCGTCCGTGAAACTGCTCACCGATTCCATATTGCTCAGCGACAATATGGCGCCGGACACGCTACGCGAGTTTCTGACGGACATCAGGGACGAGATTGACCGCCTCACGCGCCTGGCGGAAAAACTCTTAGAGCTGACGCGCACGGGCGCGCCGGGCGAGAGCGCCGCGCCCGCTTCCGTGAACCCCTCCGACGTTGTGCGCCGCGCGGCGCATATGCTTGCCCCGCTTGCGGAAAAAGCGGGTGTGCGGCTGCTGCCGGAGCTTTCGGAAGACTGCGCCGTGGCGGCGGACGCGGACGACCTTTACACCGTGGTATACAACCTCATGGAAAACGGCGTGAAATACAATAAGCGCGGCGGCACGGTGAAGGTATTCTGCTTTGGAGACGGCAAAGCCGTGACGCTCATTGTGGACGACGACGGCATAGGCGTACCCCCCGAGGAGCTGCCGCGCATATTCGAGCGGTTTTACCGGGTGGACAAAACGCGCTCGCGCGAGGCGGGCGGCACGGGGCTGGGCTTGGCAATTGTGGAGCTTGCCTTGGTGCGCCTCCACGGTGCCGTCAACGTCGAAAGCGAGCCGGGTAAGGGCACACGCTTTACCGTAACGCTGCCGGCGTTAGGAAGGGAGGAAAACACATGACGCGCGTTTGCGCGCTCTTTTGCGCCGCGGCGCTGCTGTTCGGCGGTTGCTCCGGCGGCGAGCGCGGTGTGCCCGTGAGCGTGTATTACGCCTCGCAGGGCTACAAAGGCGGCGCGGCGCTGCCCGAAACGCGCTACTTCGCGGGCGAGGGCGACATTATGCTCTTCGCGTTGCGCGAGATGGCGAGAGCGCCGGAGGATTCCGGGCGCAAGAGCGTGTTTGGCGAAAGTTTCGCGCCCGGCGGCGTGACCGTGGACGGCGACGTGGCCATAGCGGAGATTGCGGGCGATTACGCCTCGCTCTCCGGCGCGGCGCGCGTGGCGTTCAACTACGCCTTGTTCCTCACCCTTACGCAGTTCGAGGGCGTGGCGGGCGTGTGCGTGGACGGCGGCGGCGAACTCTCGCCCGTAATGCGCGAGGGGGACTTTTTGTCGCGCGCGCCGGGCATCGTGCCCTCGCAGCAGGATATACTGCTCTATTTCGCCACGGCGCAGGGCGAGATTGCCTCCGAAACCCGGCGCGTGGTGCTGCGCGAGAGCGAGAGCGCCGAGTGGTACCGCTACGTTATGGAAGGGCTTATCGCCGGGCCGGTGTCCTCGCGGTTGCTGCCCGTGATGCCGCCGGGCACCCGCCTGCTGTCCGTGGGCGCGGACAATAAGGTATGCGGCGTGAACCTTTCCGGCGAGTTTGTCACAGCTTCCGACGGCGATTACCAAAACGCGCGCCTGACGCTGCTTGCCATAGTCAATTCACTCACGCAGTTTCCGGGAGTGTCTTTCGTGCGCCTGCGGGTAGACGGGGAGGACCTGCTCGCCTACTGCGGCCACGACCTCACCGCGCCGTTGCAAAGCGGCGCGGAGCCGTGAGGCGCGGGGGCGGCTATATATTCTTAGTCACCAACGCGAAGCTGTCGGCATACTTGGAGTCGGAGCGGTAAAACACCGGCGGGCTGCCGATGGGGGTGGAGAAGGCGTGTTCGCCGCCCATGAAGTGCTTACCCGACCAAAGGGCGGACCAATGCCCTTCGGGCAGATACACCTTCCTGCTGCGTTGGCGCTGTATGAGCACGGGCGCCACGAGCAACTCCGTGCCGAGCATATACTGGGTGTTCATCTTATAAAGCGCGCCGTCGCCCGGATAGGCCATGAACATCGGGCGCATCACGGGGTGGCCGTCGTTGGCGTTTTCGCGCACGCATTGCCTGATGTAGCCGGAAAGGGCGGTGTGCACGCGCGACATACGCGCGAAATGCTCCAAGGTTTCCTTGTCGGAATTGAACTGCCACGAGCCCTCGCCGCCCACGGCCACGCGCATGACCGGCGTGAGCGCGGAGTAGTCGAGCCAGCGCATGAACAGCTCCTTGGTGCGTTTTGATATAAACGAGATGTTGCCGCCGGAGTAGGAGTGGGAAATGCCCACGCCCGACAGGGAAAAGTTGAGCGATGCCGCAAGCGCGGAGGGAAAGCCATGCTCCTTGCTCCATCCGGTAAGATGGTCGCCCGTTGTGGCGAGCATTACCTGGGAGCCGCTGCCCGCCCAGCCGGAGCGCGAATAAAAGATGGTGTCGGAGGTGCGCCCCGCTTCGCGGATAAGCTCGCGGTTGAGCGAGGACCACATCACGGCCCAGCGGTTGTGGACTTTCACGGGGTGTTCGCCGCTATACAGCACCGCGTCCGAGGGCAGATAATCGCCCATGTCGGCGTCATATCCGCAAAAGCCCATGGCGAGGATGTTTTGCTTTACTATTTCCTTAAACCACGCGCAGGCGGAAGGGTTGGTGAGGTCGAGCATACCCGCCATAAACCCGCCCATGTCGCAGATATAGTTGCCGCCTTGGGGCTTTTTCACAAGGTACTCGCGCATGGACGCTTCCGCAAACAGCCGCCCCTCGATGGAAAGGTGCGGGTTGATGTAGGCAAGTGAGCGTATGCCCTTGCTCGTGAGCTCCGGTATCACCTTGTCTAAACTCGGATATATCTCGCGGTTCCAGCTCCAATCGTAGAAGGGCTTTCTGCCGGAGGGGGAGTCTATGTAGCCCGTCCAGTCTTTCAGCCAGAGCGATGTCACGGTGGCGCCGCTCTCCTTTATGTTTTGCAGGGTTTTGATGATAGAGGGGGAGCCGCCTTGAATCTCAACGCAGGTGCCCTCCAGCACCCACTGCGGCAGCACCGGCTGCCGCCCGGTAAACCTCGTGGCGCGGCGCATGAGGTCGAGCGGGTTTTCCGCCTTGCCGATTACAATGCCGGACGGCAAGTCCCAAAGCTCCACGCGGTAAACCTTGGAAGGCCGAAAGTCAAATACGGCGGGCGAAATGGTGTCGAAATAATGCCACACCCAGTTTGACGTGAAAAACAGCGGAATGGGGAAAGCCGTCGGATACGCGCCCTCGTGCTTCACGGAGAGCGCGGGTTGCGGGCGCAGGCGCTCCTCCACGCGGTATTCGCGCACCCACAGGGGTATGCGCTTGCCGCGCATATTGAGCGAGCCGTATTGCGCGCCGCCGCCGAACACGGCTTCGTCGGGCGAGGCCGGAAACGAGAGCTGCACGCGCGAAAGGCCCGTGGTGGAACGCTGGGGCGAGAGCACAAGGTTGCCGTCTTTTTCGGCGATATGAAACGAAAGCGAGAAGTCGCCCCCGGAGAAGCGGATAACGCTGCGTTGGGCTTCGTAACTCGCCTTGGTGAGCGGCGAGCGTTCCGCGAGGCGGTCGTGGGCCTCGCTGCCGTGAACCTCCCATTTGCCCTTCCCCGCCCGGATAAACGGCTCAAACGGCGTGTGGGCGATAACCGCGCGGTCGTCTATGTAGATGGTGAGCGATTCGCCCTCGGTCTTCACACGGAGCATACTCAGCCTCCAAAAGCAGCGATATGGGTCTTGCCGGGGGGAGGAAAGCGCCTTCCGTCAGCGGAGCGTCAGCACGCGGGCGGTCTCATACATGGATTCTTGCAGCCCGCGCTCCATTTTGAGCGCTTCGGTGATGTCGTAGTCTTGCAGATTGCCGCCGATGATGCCCACCACGCGATTGGTGCGGCCTTCCGCCAGCACGTCCACGGCGTATTTGCCCATACGCGAGGCCGTGACCCTGTCGCGGGCGTTGGGCCGCCCGCCGCGCTGGATATGGCCGAGCACGGTAATGCGCGTGTCCATGCCCGTGGCCTCCTGGATACGGGGCGCGAGGCTCACCGCGCCGCCGGCGCCCTCCGCCACCACCACCACGAAATGGGTACGGCCGTTGTCGCGGGCGTAGCGGATATTGTCTACTATGTCCTTTTGCAAATCCACGGGTTTTTCGGGCACCAATATGGCGTTAGCGCCGCAGGCGATGCCCACGTATACGGCAAGGTGCCCCGCGCGGTGACCCATGACCTCCACCACGGAGCAGCGTTCGTGGCTTTGCATGGTGTCGTTGAGGCGGTCTATGGCCTCCACGGCGGTGTTGCAGGCGGTGTCGAAGCCGATGGTGTAATTGGAGCAGGCGATGTCGTTGTCAATGGTGCCGGGCACCCCGCAGCAGGAGATGCCGTATTGGGCGAGGTCGAGCGCGCCTCTGAATGTGCCGTCGCCGCCAATACAGACCAGAGCGTCTATGCCCCGGTTTTTGCAGGTGTCGCGCGCTTTTTCAAGGCCCGCCTTGGTCATGAACTCTTTGCAGCGGGCGGTGTGGAGAATGGTGCCGCCGAGACCCGTGAGACCGCTCACGTCGGAGGTCTCCAACTTGACGATGTCGCCGTTGATAAGCCCGTTGTAGCCGCGCCTGATACCCAGGCATTGCATACCGTAGGACACGGCCGTGCGCACCACGGCGCGGATTGCGGCGTTCATGCCCGGGGCGTCGCCGCCGCTTGTGAGAACCCCTAATCGCTTGACCGGCATATCGTTTCCTCCTTCTATAGTGTCTTTGCGCTATTTTATAACCGTTACAGGAAAATGTCAATCAGCAACCCGCAGACCTCGTCAATGTCCGCGAGCATATCCAAGTTGCCTTTTTCGTCGTCGAGGATTTTTTGCGTCATTTCTTCCAGTTTATCATTGAGTTTCTTGATGGTTGTGTAGATTTTGTGCCTGCCGCGCGCGTCGAAGGAAGACTGCCTCTTATGCTCGTACATAAAGCGGACGGCTTCGCCCACGTATTCGGTTATCATTTCCTTGAAGCGTTTCAGCTCCAATATATCCACGCGGCGGCCGAGCACAGCGCCCTGGCGGGTGATTTCCGCCGACATCTGCGCGAGCTTCTGCTCGGCGTTTTGCCGCGTCACGCCTTGTATGGCGTCGCGAAACTCGTGGCCCTTACCCGCCGCCGCGCCGCCGCCGCCCACCGGCGCGCCGGAGCGCACCATGTGGCCGATGGAGGGCAGGTCGCGGATTATCATTGCTTTTTATCGTAATATGTGGCGCCGGGGTCGGGCACGGTGTGCTCATAGCCGTGAAACGCCGTCTTTCCGTCCTTCACTCTGCGGAGCTGCTCCTGAAGGTCGGAGATTCGCTCCTTGAGTTTCTGCTCGTTTTCCCGGTCTTTCTGCACAATCTGCAAATAAAGCGCCGTGCCGTCCGCCTGCAGCGGCTGCAAATCGTCCGGCAGCGTGTCCGGCATCCTGTCGTTGAGCTTTGTCAGCGCGTCCATCAGTTGCTGGCGTTTGGCCATCCACCGCGCGAGCTCTTCGTGCGCCGTGTCGCTGTCCGTCATCTCCGGCTGCTGCCGCGTCAAGCGCAAAAGCTGCTCCAACAGGGCGTTTCTTTCCCGCATCAGTTCTTCCATACCGCGCCGAACCCCCTTTTTTCTTATAAAACAGACCGCCTGTGCGGGCGGTCTGCGGATACGTATTGCCGGGCGCTATATATGCCCGCCCGAGACCATGACTTTCTGGCGGTTGAGGCGCACCGCCTGGTGCCATGTGTCGCGCAGCTCCGAGATAAACTCGATGGCCGTGTCTATCTTGGCGGCATCTTTTTGCACGTTGCCCTCCACAATGGTGCGAAGCACGAAGTCATACAGGCTAAGCATTTGCGAGGCCACATCGTAGCGCAGGTCAAGGGTCTTGATAAGCTCGTCCACAATGGCCTGGGCTTTCTTAGACGTGTCGTTTGCCTTGGCGTAATCACGCTCCCCGATGTAAAGTTTCGAGAGCTTGAGGTTCTTGACGCAACCGTCGTACAACATAAGCGTAAGCTCCCCGGGGCTTGCCGTGGCGGCGCTTTGCTCCCTGTATTGGCTGTATGGGTTGCCGCCGGCGAGAACCACCATAAACGCTTCCTCCTTCGCGCGCCGTGATTATTTCTTGTTATTGTTGTTGCCCGTCGCAAACAGGTTCATGAGCTGGTCTGTCTGCGACTGCATTTGGGCGAGCGCCGTTTCCATCTTGGCGTACTGCATATAGTACCTCTCGCTCAGGGTGTAGAGCTTGTCTTCCTGCTCCTTTATGCTCTTCACATAGCCGTCCACGCTCTGCGTGAGGTTGCTGATGTCGTGGCTCTTTGTGTCCGCCACAAACTTATCCATAGCCTTGGCGATGACGTTGACCAAACCGCCGTTGCTACCGCTCTTCTCCGCGGCGGCGAAGATATTGAACACTTTGTCCGGATTTTCCGCCAAGGTCTTGGCAAACAGCTCCGCGTCAAACTCTATGCTCCACGCCGAGGTGCTCCTGTAAGACGATGTCTTTATGCCTATGGACGCGGCGGTGCCCTCGCCGCCGAGCACGGCGGAAAACGCCTGGCGCACGGAGTTGAGCAATGTGCCCAAACGGTTGTCGCGGGCAAGCAGCCCCGCCTTCGCCATGTTGGTCCAGTCTTCTATCTCGCTGTCTTTCATGTCGGCTCTCTGCGCCTCGGTGAGCGGGTTATACTTGTAATTCTTCTTTTCGTTGAAAGCGTCGAACAATGTCTTAATGAGCTTGTTGAAGTCCTCCACGAAGGTTTTGAGGCTTTCGACCACACTCGTTACGTCTTGGGCGAGCGAGAAGTTCACGGTCTGCCCGGCGGTGGAGGCTTTGAGGTCAAACGTAATGCCGTCTAAGGTGAAGGAGTTGGTCTCAAACTCCTGCGCCGCGCCGCCGTTGACGGAAACCACGGCGCTGTGCCCGGCGGTCACGCCGGAAAGCCCCAGTTTCGCCAAGAAGCCGTCGTCGTCGTCCACGGTGATATTGCGGGCTTTATCGGAATTGTACTCTTTGAGGCTTTGGTTATAGTCGGCCAATTCGCTCTCGTAGGCGGCTTTGTCCACAATATACTGCGCGTCGTCCTCGCCGTTCACATACTCGGACGGGTCGGGCGCTTCCGGCGCGTCGCCGGGGAGCGGCGCGCCGCTTGCCGCGCCGAAGGTCTTGGAGGTAATAGTGAAGCTGTCCGTAATCTGGGAGTAAGACATGGTAACGCCCGCCGAGGAGGCGTTTACGGCGCTCATCACCGCCGAAAAGGTCTGCGAGGTCTTAAACGAAAAGTCCACGCCGTTTATGGAGAAAGAGAAATTGCCGCCCTCGTCCGCGCCCGTATACGCCCCGCCCACAAGCGAGGTGAGCGAGGAGATGGACGCGCCGGAGACCACGGCGGGGCTGTAGCCCCCCGCAATGGTGGTGAGCTTTGCCCCGTGCATGGTGGCGGCGGCGGCGATTTGCTCCACGCGTATGGAATAAGCGCCCGCCTTGGCCGCCGAGGTGGCGGTCACGGCCACGGCGGTGGTGGTCTGCGCCACGGTGAGGGAATATTTCACAAACGAGCTTTTGCTCACAAGGTTACCCGCGCCGAGCACAGAGGCGTAATTGTCGCGGAACTGCTTGAGCTGGTTGTTGAAGTCGGTGAGCAGGTCTTTCTTCCACTCCGCGCGGTCTTTATGTTGGTTGAGCCTGTCAATTTTGAGCTGCTGGCCGGACACCATAGCCCTAACTATGGCGTCTGTGTCCAAACCGGACATCATGCCCGTCAGGCGCACCTGATTGCCGATGGTCATACTCCGCCCCTCCGTTCCAAGTCGTCCTTGACGGATATAATATCGTTGTTACAGCGGCCGGACTTTAGCCGTCCCACCTGCCGTAGCCGTCCACAATCAGCTCTTTGTCGAGCGGCTCGATGCTCGTGGGGTAGTAGCCCGTCACGCCGCTCTTCAAGGCGACGGTGAGGGTCACGTTGGCTATCCAGAAGCCGCTATCGGGGGGTTTTTCCTCATAATCGTCCGGCAGGGTGACCGCCACGGTAACCTCCACCGTCGCCGTGCCGAGCCCGGATTCCCAAATAATCTCCGGCGCGCCCTCAATGGCAAACACGCCCGCAACCTCGGAGGCCACCGAGGCGGCGGCGGTAAACGGCGCGTCATCCGTATTGGGCTTCGCGCCCTC
Source organism: Oscillospiraceae bacterium (assembly GCA_031253545.1). Lineage (GTDB taxonomy): Bacteria > Bacillota > Clostridia > Oscillospirales > UBA929 > WRLJ01. Next base: position 18,790 of record JAIRWH010000064.1, on the reverse strand, counting down.
CACCGTGAAAGTGAACTTCACAAAGTGTTCGTCCGGGTCGCTTTCGCCTGTATTATACAGCTCCTCATAGGGCATTACGTCTAAGGTATACGCCACGGGCTTGTCGGACACAGGGGCTGTGACTATGATGTCGGGCTGCACGGCCCGTATGCCCACATACCTGCCCATCATAGAGAGCGTTTCGCTGTCGCCCACGGAAAGCACCGAGAACTTTCCGCCGCTGTCGGTGCCATCGTCGTTTGGGTCGGTGTCCTTGGAAATGGCTTTGTCGGAAACTAACCATTCCACGTCGGGCATGGGGCTGATGGTGTTGCCGAGGGCGTCGAGCGCCTCGTCAAAGCGCAGGGTGTCGCCCCTCACGAGCACACGGCTGCCCCCCGCCGGCGGCGGGTAATCGGAATTGTAGATTACGGAGGTTTTGATGACGTTGACCTTCATGTCGGACAGACCCACCGTAAGGTCGGCCCGGACGCGCTCGCTGTGGGAGGTCGCGCCCGCCTCGCCCATGATGTAGGCGTAGGCGCGGTAGTCGCCGCCGTGGGTTTTCTCCGCGTCGGCGAGAATCTCGTCGGCAAAGTCGAAGGAGAAGTTGTTGTTTAGCTCCGCGTGGAGCGCGTTGTATTCGTAATAGCGCGTGTCGGGCTTATTCTCGGCGATTTTTACCTCGCCCGAGGCGGTGACCTTGTAAATTTCCGCCGCCACGTTTACGTATTGGTCTTTCGCTAAGGCCGATGTAAGGCGCACCGTGACCGTGCCCGCCTTGGCCTGCGTCTTCGCGCCGAAGGCCACGGAGCCCGGCTTGGCGGCAAGGGGCTCTATGACGCGGAAGGTGTATGTGGTGATTTTGTACGCGTCCATATCGTAGGGTGTGAGCGTGAGGGTAATCACGTCGCCGAGCTTGGAGCCGGAGCAGTCAAACAGCAGCTTGTCCGGGTCAAACGGTATCTCGTCGCTCCCGCGCGTGAGCGTCGCGTCGGAGATGAGCGACCTGCCCGCCTCGTCTTTTTGCTCCGTGAGCGTGATGGTAAAGTCCGTGACCCTGGGGGCGAAGTTTGCCCCATACAGCTCAGATTGCGCCACATAGTAGGTGTATACGCCGGGCGAGTATATGTTGGAGGCGGTGGTGCCCTCCGGTCTGTACGCCACGGAGCCGTTGCCGCCGGAGGGTATGCTGATGCCAATGCCCGCAAGAGGCAGCATCGGCTTTTCCTCCGTCTTCATATCCGTCACGGTCTTGCCGTCGTCGCTGTAGGCGAGCGTGACCCGTGTGCTGACGCTGGCGGCAAGGCCGGAGGATGTGCCGGACTTGGTGTTGAACTTTGCCGTGGCCTTGCGGCGGAGCAGCACGGTCTTTTCGCCTTTTTTGAGGTTGCCCCACTTGCCGCTCGCGCCGAGCACCTCGAAGCCTTTCACTAACGTGAGCTTGCCCTTGGCTTTGTCGAAGGTGATGCCGTCGTCTTTGTCGGGCTTTACGTCGCGCGGGGCGAGGTTGATGACTTGGAGCGCGGAGCGGGACTTTTTCTCCGTCTCCGCCGTGTACATATATATGGCCTTGCGCTCCGTGAGGTAGCCGGAAATATCTTCCGGGTCGCCGGAGCAGAGCGCGTATGGCAGGCCGGACGGGTCGCCGCCCACCTCGCCCACGGCCATGTAGATGTCCGACTTGGTCTTGATGGTTTCTTTCTTGTAATCCGGCTTCATCTTCGGGGCTTTGGTCTGCTTCACCTGGTTATACTTCTTCGGCGCGGACGAGGGTGTGGAGGAATACTCGTCGGCGGGCAGGCGCAGGAATACCTTGGCGGGCTTGCGCCCGGCGGACTGCTGGCGCTCCGTCAAGAGCGGCAGGCCCACCGTGCGGTCGTATTCCATGAAGTAGAAGTCCCTGCCCTCCACCCTATATTCGTAGGATTGCATGGGTGAAAGGCCGGAGAAGGTGTAATTGGCGGGGTACTGCTCCGACACAAACGGGAAAACCTTGATGTCGCCGGGGAACTTCGGGCGCGGTTGGTATGTGCCTCGCACGATGTCCGCGCACTCGGCGATACTTTTGTCTTTGTCGTATTCCTTGACGACAATGGTGACTTCCTTATTGCCGAATACCTTAGTGAGGTCCACCACGCGGTCTATATAGGGCGGCGCGGTGAACAACGTCCACTTCTTGCCGCCGTCCGTGCTGATATACCAAGAGCGGCCCTCCGGCCCGCCACCGAAGGGGCCGAGCAGCTCTTCGCGCAGGAACACACGCGGCACGGCCACGGGTATGCCGACGATTCTCCTGTAAAGGAAGCCGGGCTTATCGTCGCCGGCGATACGCACGCGAAACTCGTGCGCCACAGAGCGCGGCTGAAACGACACGGTGATGGTGGTGCTGCCGCCGCCTTCGGCAAGCGAGCCCACGGCTATCCACACGGGCTGCGTGTCACCGGTTTGCAGCGCGCAGTATTCGTAGCGGGTGTAGAGCGAGGGGGGAACCAAGATGAGCGTGGTCTCGGTCACGTTGAGCAGCGGCAGGTCGTCCATAGTGCGCGCGCTCTCCAAGCCGAACATGGCGCCCGTGACCACAAGCCTGCCCCAGTCGCTCGTGGGCTGGCCGATGGTGTTAATCTTGCGGGCGTAGATGATGTCGCCGGGAACAAGCTCCAGTTGGTATTTATTATACAGTATGCAGCCGGAGCGCATATTGAGCGGGTCTATCGAGAGCTTGAAGAACTTTTGGATTTGCGAATCGTTGAGCGTGTCGTTGTCAATGCCCTCCGTCTCGGCGTAGAAGTAGAGGAACTGATAGGCGGAGTTGGTGTTTACCGAGGTCTGCTTCACGCCGTCTATATACAGGCAGTTATCGGTAATATTCAGCTCCGGCACGCGCGGGGCAAGGGGCGCGGCCACGGAAGGGCTTTGCGGCCACGCGAAGCCGAAAGCCAGCGCTAAGGCCAATATTCTGCAGGCGCGCTTCCTCACGGTCAACCCTCCCGTCCTAATCATCGTGGGCGATGTCGCTGACGTATACCGTCAGCGTGAGCATAGTGGCGCTGTTGCCGAGCCAGTTTGTGGGGTTCTCAAATTCGAACTTGCCCGCGTAAGCGCCGATGGGGTATATATACACGTCCGCGTAAGCCACGCCGATTTGCCGCGCGTAGAAGCCTATGTCTATCACGCCGCCGGTGATGGCAAGCGACTGCACGGTGGCCACGCTGTCGTTGCGCATATGCACTTCCGCGATTAAGCCCGCGCCGGCTGTGCCGTACAGGCCGAGCATAACGCCCCCGCGCCCCTCGGTGAACACGGCCGCGTTTATAATCTCGCCCACGGCCATCTGCACCACCCTGTTTTCCTCGTCAAAGTCGCTGGTGAGCGAAAGCACGGGCGCGGGCAGCAGGGCAAACTCAAAGCAGTAATATTTTGTTTCCCTGTTAGCCTCCGCGGTGTCCGCCGACACGGCGCGGATGTAGAGGTACTTCCTGTGCGTCGCGGCCGGAGGCCCGCCCGTCGGCCACGCGCTCCACGAGGAGGAGGCGGGGGCGGCGGCAAGGCGCGTATCGGAGAAATAGTAGCTCACCGAGGCATCTGTGCTGTTATCGGCCATAATCGCGCGGAGCGCGCCGTATTCCTGCGTAATGCTGAATATGTTGATAAGGGGCGCTTCGTAAGCGTCGCCAAAGGCGGTGAACGCCATGCCCGCCGTGAGCACGGGTTTGCCGTTGGCCACTTCAAGGAGCATGAGGTTCGCGCCGGAGCCGCCCACGCGCCCTAAGGTAACAAAGGAACGCGTGGCGCCGTCTATGGAAATGGTCACTCCGATGTAGTTGTTGTTGTCGGCCGCGCTGATTTGGTAGGTAATCGTGCCGGTGGTCACCACTGCGCCGCTGAGGATTTCGTTCATCCTGAGCCCGCGATACCACTTGATGTCCGCGCCGCTTGCCACGGTAATGGCGTTGCCGAGGCTGTCCAAGGCATACAGCACCAATGTGTCCCCGGTGGTCAGGTTATACAGCTCGTTGCCGGAAAGGCTGTAAAAACGCACCACGGAAAGCAGGAAGTCGCGGCTTCTGTCCACGGTGAGGGTGGACGTGGACGCCACGCGGCTGGGCGTGTAGTTCTCGCGCGAAAGGCGGGCCTGCACACGGAAATAAGCCTCCGGCTCGCGGGGGTAGAGGTCGAAGTAGGAGCTGATATAGGCGGCGCAGTCGTTCACGGTAAAGGCGAGGGTGCCGTTGGCCGCGTCTTGCGCCGACACGGTGAGCGAACCGGCGGCGTGGGGCTCTTCGTCTTTGCCTTTCACGGCGGCGAAGAGCTGCCATTCGATAACGTCGCCCGCCAGCGGCATATCTTCGCCGAAGCTCACGGTAAACACGCCCCGCTCGCCCTCGCCCGCTTTCCACGCCACGGACTGCGGCGTGGGCGTAAAGGGCAGGCCCACCGTGACGGTGATGTTTTCCGTGCGCTGCTCGTGTATGTTGTTGGGTATCACGAGTATGTCTATGGCATCGCCCACGCGCGCCCCGCCCACCACAATGCGGTTGCTCGACGTGACGCGGACGGAAATGCGCGACCGGGAACTGGCCTCCACCGAAGCGCCGGAGGCTTGGAGCGAAAACGAGAGCGGTGTGTTCGCGCCCTCGCGCACACCGAGCGTGTAGTCGTTTATATCGGGGTTATAGGGCACGTCAAGGCTCACCGGGCCGTTGTACACGCGCAGCACCTCGAGGCCGCTGGGGCCTTTGCTGCGGCAGGCGGCGGCGATGGCCTTCTTGCCGTCGTAGGTAATCTGGAAGAGCACGGGCGGGCTGGCGGCGTTGCCCGTGTTGCTGTTGGTTTTCGCGTTGTATTTCGCGGTGGTTTTCTGGCGCACCTGCACGGAGTTTTGACCCTTGGGCAGGCCGCCCCACTTTTGCTTGTCGTCGTTGAGCGCCTCGAAGCCCTTTTGCAGCTTGACCTTGCTCTTTTCCGTAATCAGGCCGCCCTCGTTGAAGTCCACGGCGGTAAACCGCTTGGCGAGTATGATGGTCTGTATGGCCGAACGCGACTTCTTGCCGTTTTCCTTTTGGTAGATAAACACGGCCCGGTTATCGGTGAGCGCGTCGGTGATAGACAGTATCGGCTCTTGCGACGCGTCCTTAAACGTGGCGAGCAAAAGGTTATCGGAAAGCGCGCCGATATAGAAGAACATGCCGGCTTTGAGCTTGACAATCTCCTTCTTGTAATCCGGCTTCATCGCCGGGGCCTTCACCTGCTTGGGCTGGGCAAACTTCTTGGGCTTGGAGGCGGGGGTCATGGTCACGTTGTCGGGCGCGGAGCGGATTTGGTAGCTTGTGGCCTTCTGCTTGGCGGCTTGCTGGGTGGTGGTGAGGAGTGGCAGACCCTTCTTGCGGTCGAAGCGAGTCCACACCACGTTGGTTTTGCCGGGCGGGGCGTATTCGAGCGCGCTGGTCACGGCTCCGTCCACCGACCAGGCGGCGGGGTTGTCGTTGCTGATAAACGTAATCTGCGTGAGGCTGCTTGCCGTGTTGGGGCGGGGTTTTATGGTCTTAATCAATATGGGCGTGGTGGGCAGGGGCTGCTTCTTGGCCGAGGGGGGCGAATCGGGCGTGGTTTCCACGGGCAGCTGCTGCTCCACGGTAACGTCCACCGACGCGCTGCCTATGAGCTTGCCCAAAGGAATATAGAAGTCTGTGCCGGAGGCCACGTTGTATATGGTCTTTTTCCCCTTGACGGTGACATGGTACACGGTATCCTCGCGCTTGTTCACCCCGCCGAGAGCCAGCGTCTCGCTGCGGAGGTCAAGCATTACTTTGTCGTATACCCTGCCCACGCAGTCGCGGTAATTGGCGGCGTTGGGGTCGCCGCTCACGCGCGCGATAACCGTGTAGCGCGCGCTGCGCGGCACGGTGTAGCCCGTGATTTCCATGGACACGCCGTCCGGCGAGGCGGCGGGAATCCATTCCAAGTATGTGGACGCCACGCCGTCTTGCTTTATGGCGTACTCGTAGTATGTATACGGGTTTTCCACCTTTATGGTAAACTCCGTGGCCTGCTCCATATACACAAGGTGTTCGTTGCCGGAGGCCATGGCGAGCATAGCCCCCTGGATTTTCACCACAGCCCAGTTGCCCGCGAGGCCGCCGGAGAGGTTCTTTTCACGCAGGTAAATCACATCGCCGTCGCGCGCGCCGAAGCGGTATACACTGTGCTTGCCGCTCTTCATCCTGTCGCTCAGGGCGCGGGGCGGCTCGCTGTCAAAGGCCTCCCACGCCCTGTCGGCGGAGGTGGCGATATCTTCGGGCAGGTGTATGAACTCATAGCGCGACATAACGCCGATGGCGATTTCCCTGCCGTCAAGCGTGAACTTGTCGTTTACCACGGAAAAGTTTCTCGCGGCGGCCACAGCTCTGTCTTCCGGCGGCAGATAGATGTAATTGGAGCCGGAAGCGGCCTGCGCGGCGGGCGGAGGCGCGAACGGCAACCACGCCGCCGTCATAACGAGCAGCAACAGTACGGATACCGCGCGCTTCATGCGCCTTTCACCTCCGTGCGAAAAACCTTTTTCCTATGGCGAACTTGGCGAGGGCGAGGGCAGGTTGTTGGTAAGCTGTCTTGTAAACCCGTCGAGCGCGCTTCCCGAGCCGCTCATGATATATTCGGCAAGCCCCGGCGCGTAGGTCACGGACAAGGTGCCGCTATTGGCGTTGAAAGCGCCCATATTGCCCAGTTCCAACGTAATCACGCTGCCATTGATAGTGAGTTTATCCACGGTGGCGCCGGCAAGACCCAAGGTAAAGTCGCTTCTGTTCACGGAGCGCGCGCCGTAGAGCAGGCCGTTGAAGTTGAGCGTGGCGGTATATTTGCCGTTGACCATGGAGAGGCTGCCGCTGCTGTACGAAAGCGAACCGCTTGTGGCTCCTATCCTGCTTACGCGGAAGCAGTAAACCGACGAAGCGGACTTCATGTAGATATAATCGCCCGCCCTAAGCCCCACAATACCCGCGTCTGTGGCGGGGAGGGCAAGCCAGCCGGAGGGTTCGGCCGTTCTGAGCGTGGTGGAGTAGACGTAGGTTGCCGAGCCGTCCGCGGTAATCCTGCCCGTGGAGGCGGCGGAAAGCGGCAGGTAGATAACGGGGTAATTGCCGTTTGCCCATGTGCTGCCCTCGCTGCCCACGGCGGGCAGCTGCGCCACATGGAAGGGTCTGCCGTTGAACCCGTTGGCGAAGGTCACGCCTCTGAGGGGGGCTGTGCCGCCCGTGGTACCCGTGATGTAAAACTGGCCGGGCGAGACGGCGTTGCCCGCGCCGTCGCGGATAGGCGAGACGGCGTTGCCGGCAAAGTGGAGCACATAGTCGCCCGGGTCGTTGCATTGCGCGTTCACGGTCAGCACATTGGTGTCGCCGGAGGCGGACGCGGTGGTTTCCAAGTAAGACGCGCCGTTTTTCCTCACCTCGAAGCTCGCCTGCCCGCTCTTCAGGATTTCGTTGAACGTAACCGTCACGGTGCTCCCCGCGTAGCTCGCGCTCACGATATACGGACCCGCGTTGTCGCGCAGCTCGAAGAAGAAGTAGAACGTGTCGCCGTCTTTCACGGCCTCCACGCAGAGCGTGCCGCCGTGCTTGACGTTGGCGGAAGCGCCGAAGGTGAAGCCTCCGAGCAGCGCGGGCAGTCCTTTATCGTAGTTGGGGTCGCCCGTGTCGGTGAGGTTGGGGTCGGCTTTTTTCAAGGTGGCGAGGGTGGTGTCCGAATAGGCGAAGCGCAGGCTGTAACCCGTGAATGTGAAGGCAAGGTCGCCGTCGCCGGTGATGCCCATAATGCCGCTCATGTCAAGCGCGCGCTCTTTGTTGAGCGAACCGGTGGCTCTGGCGAGCACGGTGGCCGTGACCTCGCCCGTGGACGTGACGGACGTAAGCTCCGGCGCGCCGTCCAAGGCTTTCACCGTGTAGCGCATGGCGCGCCCCCCGGCAAGGGATACCCTGTATTTGTCCGCCTCTATTATTGTAGCAGAAGTTGATTCGTCTTGCAAGCCTTCGTCTATGGAAACCTTAAACCCCACGCCCGACACGCACGGCAGGAAGGACGTGAGTTTTACTCTCACGGTGGTGTCGCCCGCTGTGGGCGTTATAAGCTCCGCCTTCACGGAATTGGCTTTCGCGGACGCGGGCGAATATGTCACCAAAGGCTCGAAGGTAATGCCTGCGGGCAGCCCGCCGGAGTAAAGGCCGAGCAGGTTGAAGGTATATTCCTTCGCGGTGTCTTCGCCCTCCTGCACCGAGACCGAGGATGCCACGGGTCTGAACCGCAGCACGCCTTCCTGCTCCGGCGCTTCGATATACGCGTCCGTAATGCCGCGCTTTTCGTTCTTGTCGTCCGTGAAGCCGAAGACAATCACGAGTTTGCCGGGAGCGGAGGCGGCGTAGCTCTTTTCCGTTTCCTTGCCAGACGTAACGGAGGCTTTCATGCGTATGGGCAGCTCCTGTTTATCCTTGGTGTTGTCAAGTTTGCCCACAGACGAGCCCCACGTCGTCTTGCCCTCTTGCTGCACCTCGTATCTGGAGGTGTTGATTTTCACGGACGACACCGTGAACGTGGGCTGTATCTCGTCCATAAACCCGCGCGCGGCGGGTGTGTACACTTGCGGGGTGGAGGCGGGTTTCTTTGCCGTGGCCGAAAGCCAGAAGCGGAACTCCGTGCCCATCTTACCGCTGATGTCAATGGGCGTTTTCGCCGTTTCTTTGTTGTATACGGTTATTTTTTCGCCGTCGTCCGCGGCGGCCGCGGCCGCCACCTTTATCGTCTCTTTCTTGTAATCGGCTTTATATTTGGTGGGCTTGCCCAGGCCGCCCACGGTGAATTTCTTGGGTTTGGACGCGGGTACGCGGCGCGTGGGGGTGACCACGGGAGCCACGCGCGCGAAATAGGTGAGCTTGGTCTGCTTCGCGCCCGTCAGCGGCGCGAGGGCGACGCCCTCGTCTTCCTTAAACTTGCCCCACTCCCCCGGGGTCTTCTTATTCTCGGAAAAGGCGATTTGGTAGGTGTCAAGAGGCGCGTTGCTGTCTTTGAGGGTGAAGACCCATTGGTCTTTGCCCTCGCCCTTGGAGTCGGCGTACACGGCGAAATTGACGGCAATCTTCCCGAAAGCGGCGCGCTTTTCAATAGCATCGAAGGAGTATATCTTGGACTTCGGCGTGACCGTCGCGCCGGCCTCGTCCTTCACATCGTCGGCATACGGCTTTTTCTTCTTCGCGTCCCAGGTGTCCGTGAGCTGTATGGTCGTGGCTCTGCCAAACGCCTTCGTGAGCGAAAGCCCCGTATCGGGTATAACCACGGCCTTCCACTTGTTGCCGCCGTCGTAGCTTATGGCGGCCACGTCCGCTTTGCCGGGGTTGTGGAGCAGCTCCGTGGCGAGGTCTATGTAGAATATGGCTTTGTCGCCGTCGGCAGTACCGACGGTATAGTCGGCGGCGGTATAGTCAAGGTTATGGTCAAACGGCGTGGGTTCGTCGGCGCGAGCTTCCGGCGGGCAGACAGCCACGGCGGCGGCAAGCGCGAGAGCTATGAGAGCGGCTGTGAGCTTTTTCATGTCGGTCGCCTCCCGGTGGTTAGTTGTCGGTAGACGGGGGAGCGTGGGGACGCGCTTTTCTCAGACTGTGTGAAGATTATGTATGGCGCGTGTGAGGGTTTTGTGATGATTTTCGGTTGAATATACCAAATGGGCCCGGAGGCCCATTTGGTATATTACTGAAAGTAGCGGCTCCTGTATGGCGCCTTCGGCGGCGGGCTTTCGGCAGCTTTTTACGCCGCCGAACTATACGGTATATTACTGGAGCAGCTGGAGGACTGTCTGCGGGGTCTGGTTGGCTTGCGCGAGCATGGCGGTGGCGGCCTGGTTGAGGATATTGTTCTTCGTGAAGGCCATCATCTCTTTCGCCATATCCACGTCGCGGATGCGGCTCTCTGCGGCTTGCACGTTCTCGGCCACGGTGTCAAGGTTGGCCACCGTGTGCTCCAAGCGGTTCTGGATAGCGCCGAGCTCGCCGCGGAGGAAGGAGATGCGCGCGAGGCCTGTGTAGGCGGCCGGGCCGTCTTCAATCACGGTGCCGTCCATGTTGAGGTTGCCGGTGAGGATGTTCATGAGGCCCTGCCAGAAGGAGTCTTCATTGGCCGGGCTGGCGCTTTCGTCGGGCACCGCTTCGGCGGTCAAGAGCTGGCCGGTGGAGCTGTCTTCACGGAGGCTGTCTTCAAAGCCCACCGGGAAGTCGTCGCCCTTGAAGCCGAACTGCAAGCCGTAGCTGTACTCGTCCACGCCGCCGAGCAGGTCCATACGGGAGACGCCGAGTATACGGAGCGTGATGACATCGCCGATGTTGGTGTTGGAGCCGACCTGCAGGTTAATGACCTCTTGCTCTTCCGGCAGCACGCCGCGGTCTTGCATATCGCTGAGGTTCTCTTCCTGCAGCTTGATGTCGCCCTGCTCTTCGCCGCCGTATACGCCCGAAAGCACATACTTGCCGTTGAAGTTGGTGGTGGAGGCGATTCTCTCAAGCTCTTGGCCGAGTTGCTCTAACTCGGAAAGGATAGCGTCGCGGTCTTCCTTCGCGGGAACGCCGGAGGCGGCCTGCACGGCCAGTTCGCGCATACGCTGGAGGATGCTCTGGGACTCTTGGAGCGCGCCCTCTGCCGCTTGGATGAGCGAGATGCCGTCTTGCGCGTTCATGCTGGCGCGGCCGAGGCCGCGAATCTGGGAGCGCATCTTCTCCGAAATGGAGAGACCGGCCGCGTCGTCGGCCGCGCGGTTGATGCGGTAGCCGGAGCTGAGCTTCTCGGTGGATTTGCTCTGGTTGAGCTGGTTGATGCCGAGCTGGCGATGCGTGTTAATCGCCATAATGTTGTTTTGGATACGCATGGTGTCTTCCTCCTTGAATTTTTTCCGGCCCGGCGTCTTGCCTGAGCCTTAATAATATTGGTCTTGCCGCAAGCCTTCCCCAAAGCGGCGCCAACGCTGAGGGCAATACTTTTAGCAGACAACAATATTATCGTGCGAAGGGCGTGAAACTTTAGGGCTTTTACCGTAAAATCCGCCCCTCGCTTCCCGCGTATCCACAATAACAGCGTAGCATGGGCGGCGGGACTTGTCAACGGGGCGGGCGTGAGGTTTCTGTGAGGTTTTCCGAAGGCTTTTGTGAGGTTAGTTGCCGGTAGTCAGTGGTTGGCGAGGGGTACGGGGCTACGGGGCGGCGGTCCCCGCTCATTTTTCGCTGTCCGTCGGGCGCGGGGAGGAGCCGCGCAGCTCCTTTATGGCGAGCAGAGCCGAATCGGTGGATTCGCGGTTGGTCTGCTTCGTGCCGTCGAGCAGCTCGGAGCGGAAGATGCGCACCTGCCGGGGCGCGTCCACGCCCACGCTCACGCGGTCGCCGTCAATGGCGAGCACGGTGACGCGCACGTCTTCGCCAATACTCACGCTTTGGTTGAGTTTGCGGGTAAGCACCAACATAACCCGTCAGCCCTCCCCGCACATGAGCGCCCTCACGGGCTCGAAAATCGGCTGGCGTATGAGGTAGTCCGTGCCTTCGAGTATAACCTGTTTGCCCTTGCAGGCGGCGGCGTTGATGATGAGGGGCGAGACTAAGTTCGCGCTCATGGCCTGCGGGTCGCCGGGTATAACGGCCACGGCGAGCAGCAGCACGTCTTCGTTTGCCGGCGAGCCGATTTCCGCGAGCGCCGCCTCCGGCACACGGGGCGCGTAGTCGGGAAACAGGCGGAAGGGGTTGACCACCGCGAGCGCGATTTCGGGCATATCCAGCGCTTGCAGCCAAAGGAAGGGGTCGGTCTCCTCGGCGGTGATGAGCGCGAAGCGCGAACACTCCTCGAAGCCGGGTATGCCCTCGGGGAAGTCAATTATTTTGCTTTGGGCGATGTCAATCTCTCCGAAACGAGAAGTGGTTACCGTCATTGTTCGCACCCCGTTACACAGATATATCCAACGATTGGGTTATCGGCGGCATCATGGAGATGTTGATGGAAGGCAACTGCGTCACGGTGAGGCGCGAGCCGGGGGAGCGGTACCAGCCCATATCCCTGCCCCTTGTCCAGTCCGCCTGAAGCCCGCCTTCCCACCATATATCCACCTCGCCCGGTTCGCTCGTGACCTCCGGCGGCACCTTCGGCATGGCCTCCACGGTGAGATGGACCTCGTCGCGGCTCTTTTCGCGGGCTATGTCTATGAGAGGCTGCCCGCCGCGCTCTATCCGCAGGCAGCGCACACCCTCGGAGGCTATGCGCGCGATGGTGTTGATGCCCTCTTGCAGACATTCGCGGTAGAAGTCCGAGCCGAGGCGCAGGGCTGTTTTGAGGCCGGAGGTGTTGAAGCACTCCGTTTGGTCTATACTCACCTTCGCGTAGGTGATGTGCATACGCAAATCCGGCCCGCGGTTGCCGGTGGCGGAAAAGGTGAAGTCGTCTATATTGGGCACCACGGCGGCATCGCGCCGGCGAATTATAAACTCGCCGGGGGTGGTGCGTATTTCCAATGTCCTCAGTCTCACACGCGTCACATCCTTGCGCTGTCCGTGGATTTAGTATATACCGCCCGCTCGCCGATTGCAAGTTGTCAGTGGACGGGGGATGCGGGGGGGCCATTTGCGGGCGGGCGCGGGCGGTTAGCGCAGGAAGTCCATGAGCGAGGGCGGCAGGATACGCCCGCCCACACTGAGGGCGGCGCGGTAGACGGATTCGGCCATGGTGAAGTTCATAATGCCCTCGGCCTGGTCAAGGTCCTCCACATCGGAGCGCATTTGCGTGTAGTTGATGTAATCCTGCGAATAGCGGCTTTCCATGAGCTCCACACGGGCATAGCGGCCGCCCACCTCCGCCATCTGCGCGAGCAGCTGCCGCTGGAGCACCTGCATACCGTCCACAAACGGCAGGAAGTCGGGGTTGAAGGATTCGGGGCTGATGAGCGCGTTCACAAACTCATGGAACTGGTAATACATATTGCGGCTCATGGTCACCACCGAGCCGTCGGGGAGCTGATAGTCGTATTCGCCCATACCCATGAAGGCGCCGCCGGCAAAGCCTATCTCGAAGTCCTCGCCCACGTTGATTTCGTACTTGATGGAATCAAGCTGCTCTTGGTCCGGCTCGCCGAGCATATCAAAGCCGTTGAGCGTGATAACGGCCTCCTCGCCGTCCACGGCCTCGCCGTAAAACGGCGGATACGACACGTTGTAGCTGCCGAAGAGGTATTTGTCGCCGAGCACGGAGTTGCCCAACGTGATAAGCTGGTCGCGCAGCTGGCGCACCTCGTTGGCTATGCTCGAACGCTCGTCCGTGCCCAGCACATCGTTGGCGGCGTGCACGGCAAGCTCATAGCAGCGCGCCACGATGGTGTTGGCCTCGTTGAGCGAGGATTCCGTCTGCGAAAGCCACGCGCGCGCGTCGCGGAGGTTGGATTGGTATTGGCCGATGTCGCTCTGCTTCGCCTTGGCGTTGAGGGTCTTGATAACGCCCACGGGGTCGTCGGAAAGGCGCACAATCTTGCGGTTGGTGGCAAGCTGCGATTGCAGCTTCTCCAGCTTGAAGGTATTGCGGTTGAGGTTGCGCATGAAGGTGTCAATCATTATGGAGTTGGTAATACGCAGAGCCATAATTACAAACCTACCCTTCCCGTGCCGTTGATGAGCTTGTCGAGCGCCTCGTCCATTACCGTGATACAGCGCGCCGCGGCGTTGTAGGCGTGCTGGAAACGGATGAGGTCGGTCATCTCCTCGTCGAGCGACACCGTCATTATGGATGAGCGCTGGTTGCCGATGCTCACGATAAGCACTTCCTGCGCGTCGCGCATATTGTACGCGAGCGACACCTCGGACGCGAGGTTGCCCAAAAAGTTCTTGAAGTAACCCTCGAAACTGCCCACGTCGTCGAGGTCGGAGCGCTCCTTTATGCCGCGAATGAGCGCGAGGGCGTTTTCGTTGTTGCCCGTCTGCAAGTGGCCGTCCGGCTCCATGGTCACATATTCCGAGCTTGCGGCGATATTAAACGCCGAGAGCAGCACGTCCTCGCTGATGGCAATGGTGTTCGCGGTCACGCCGTCCGGGTCGAAGAAGTCTATCCCGGACACGGAGTCGGACGAGGACACGGCGCCGGAATAGGGCATGGTGTAGCCTTGGCTGTGTATGGAGTTGAACTCCGTGACAAGGGCGTTTACCATGATGTTGAGCTGGTTGATGAAATAGGGTATGCCCTGGTTGTCCATCTCCGCGCCGTCGCGCATATCCTGGTAGCTCTTGAGTATGCCCGTCTCGTAGCCTTCGATGTTTTCGGGCAGGAGCGCGATGCCGGAGGCGAGGTAAATTTGGTGGGTAATGATGGGCGGCTCGTTGTTGTCGGCGATTTCGTTAAGCCCCTCTTCCTCTTCCATCACCAAAAGCTGGGCGTATTTGCCGTCGCAGAGCAGGTTGTCCTCGTTGTTCACGTCCGAGCCCACATAGAGCTTGAATGTGGCCAATTCGCGCCCGAATATATTGAACAGCGGCGGCTCGAAGCTCACTTCCGCGTAGCTGATGTCCATGAACGAGGAAAGCTCGTCAAGTATGAGGTTGCGCTCGTCGCGCAGGTCGTTGGCGGTGTTGCCCCCCACCTCAAACTTCATAATGTCGTCGTTGAGCGAGGCAAGGCGCGTGAGCAGGTTGTTCACATGCTTTGTTTCCTCGTAGAGGTTGGAATCCTGCTGCTCCATGAGGTCGGTGAGCTGGTCGTAATACATGCGGAAGCAGTCAATCATCTTTTTGGCCTGCGCGATAACGTTGGTGCGTATGGCCTCGTCGGTGGAGTTCTTGGAAAGCTCCTGCAGCGCGTTGAAGAAGTCGCTCATCACGCCGTCAAGGGAGGCGGCGTCCACGGAGTTGAACACGTCCTCAATATAGTAGAGGGCGCTCGCCCGCGTGGCCCAGTAGGAGCTTTTGGAAAACTCCGTGCGATACTGCCGGTCTAGGAATATATCGCGGATTTGGTCTAAGCTGAGCGGCTCCACGCCGCCGCCGATAGCCCCGCGCTGCAGCGGCGCGAAACGCATGAGGTAGCCGAGCGGGTCTATGGCGGAGGTGACGAACCGTTGGCGCGAATAACCCACGGTGTTGGCGTTGGCCACGTTGTGGGAGGATAGGTCTATCTGCTTTTGCGCCATAAACAGCCCGCTGTTGGCGATATTCAGGCCGTGAAACGTGCTTCTCATAGCTATGTCACACTTTCTTGTCTATGGAATGTCTGCCGCCCCGGCCGGGTGCGGCGGCAATATCCGAACCGCGGGAATCGTAGGCGTCGGGTTCGGAGGGGGTTGCGCCGAGTATGCTCTCGATATACAGCAAGCCCGTGCGCAGAAGCCTACTATTGATATCGTTTGCCTCGCGCAATTCCTTAAACAGTTTTTGCAGCCCGGCGCGAAGCTCCGTCAGCTCCCGCTTTTGCCCCTCGTCGGCGTACTCGGCAAACGAGAGCATGGTCACGTCTTCGGGGGCGATGCCCGCCGCGCGGGAAAGCTCCTCGGCGCAGGCGAGCCGCCGCCTCTCAAGGGCGGAAAGCTGCGAGAGCAGCACCTGCTCGGCGCGCACAATGTCGTTGAGCGCGGAAACGGCGCTGCCGGCAACCGCTTCCCTCTTTTCGGAGGAAAGGCGCAGCAGCGCCCCGTGTACGTCATATTCGCTCCTCATAACGGCGAGGAAACGCGCCGCAAGCTCCGGCAGGGCGGTCATTTACGCGCCGCCCGCCTGCTCCAATATCTTCGCGGCCACGAGCCGACTGTTGACGAAATAAGCGCCTTTGTCCACGGCCGCGCGGACTTCGGACACACGCGCGTCACGCACGGGCGGAGCCTCCTTGGCCGCGGCGAGCGCCTCGGCAAAGAGCCCGGCAGAGCGGGAAATATCCAGCTTATCCGCTTGGCCGCGCGTCTCGCCCACCTTTTGGGTTTGGCGGCGCACCTCGCCGTAGCGATGGATGGCGGCGGTCTGTACGGCTCCGATTTTCAAGTCCATGATGCGCACCTCCTTTGTCGGTATACGCCGATAACTGTATATCGTAATACGCGGGTGAACCTTTAGCGGCGCGGGGCTATTTGCGGGTGGTGATGTGCATACCCTTGGAATCGTCTTCCGCGACGCGCGGGGCGGGGACGTCGGGCTTGGGGGCGAAACTCCCGGCGGCGTCTTCCACGCCCTTCACCACGTTGGCGTGGCAAGCGGGGCACCAACGGCCGGAGTGGATGGGTTTGCCGCAGACCTCGCAGCGCAGCGCGGGCGGCGCTTCCTTGCTCATGATGAGGCGGCCCTCGCGCATCCATGTCATGAGGTCGGATTCGGGCACATCGGTGGCTTGGCAAATCTCCGCGATGGATGAGCGCGGGTTATCGTAGAGGAAATTCTTCACGGCGTCGAAGAGCGTGTCAAGCTCACGGATACAGTCCGGGCAGGTGGGGTTGCCGCGGTATTGGAAGATTTTGCGGCAACGCCTGCATTGCTTTATGTCCACGGTAGTGCAGCCTCCCTCATTTTCGCCTGCGGCTCAATATAAGGGCATTATATCACCGGCGGATACTGTTTGCAAGACCCATCATTTGGTCGGCGGTGGACACGCAGCGGGAGGCGAGCTGGTAGACGCGCTGGGAACGTATGAGGCGGGTGAGCTCCTCTGATAAGTCCACGTTAGACGACTCCGTGTAGCCTTGCAGCACATAGGAGACGTAAGTACCCGGCTCGGCCGCCTCGCCGCAGTTTTCCGTGGCGATATACGCCCCGCCCCCGGCATTGGCCAGACCGCCGGGGTTGGTGAAGTAGGCGATTTGGAGCCGGGCGAGCACGGTGGCCTCGCCGTATTCGTCGTAATACGTCAAAACGCCGTCGGTGGAGCATTGGGGCACCACGCCGTCGGTTAGGGCGATGCGCTGCCCGTCTTCATCGAGCAGGTAGCGGCCGAGGGAATCAACCAAGTAATAGCTCTGTTCGTCCTCGTCGCCCTCCGGCGACACAAAGAACGAGCCCGCGCGAGTGTACAGCACGGAGCGGTCCACATCGTCGTCGTATTCCCCGTAGGCCGGGTCGTCGGCGTGGGGGTTTTCAAGCACAAAGAAACCCTTGCCGTCTATGGCGAAGTCAAGGAGGCGGCCCGTGGCGGCGAGGGGACCCTGGAGCAGGATACGCGCCGTTTGGTATTCAATCGCGCCGGTGCCGCCGCGCAGGTTCTTCTCCGGGCCGTTGCTCGCCGGGTGCGGGGCGCGGAGCTGCCTGTAAAGGCAGTCCTGAAAATCAAGGCGGGTCTTCTTGTAGCCGTCCGTGCCCACGTTGGCCACATTATTGGCTATCACGTCCACGTTCTTTTGCTGAGAGGAAAGCCCCGACGCGGCGTTGTACAGGCATTGCAACATCAACCGAACCCCCCGTTAAAACTTGGCGATTTCGTTCACGGAACGGCCGAGCACTTCGTCGAAGATTTGCACAATACGCTGGTTAATCTCGTAATGGCGGTAGGCCTCCATCATACGCACGGTCTCGCGCGCGGCGTCCACGTTGGACCCTTCCAAAAAGCCCTGCTTTACCGTGACCGTGACCTCTTCCGGCTCAATATCCAATTCCTCGCCGTCTTCGTCGGTCAGCCCTTGCTGCGCGTAGAAAAGGTTGGCCCCCTCCTTGCGGAGTACGCCGTTATCCTCAAAGCGCGCAAGGCGCAGGGTGTCCGCTTCCTCGCCGTTCACATACACCGTGCCGGCGCTGTCCACCTGAAAGTCCACCGTGCCCACCCATATGCGGCCGCCCTGCCCCAGCACATAGAGCCCGCCGGGCGTAACAAGGTAGCCCTCCGCGTCCACGGCGAAGTTGCCCGCGCGTGTGTAGCGCTCCTCTTCGTCGCCGTATTCGTATTCCGGCTCGTAATCCGGGTCGGCCAAGTCTTCGCGCGTGGGCGGCACAAGCGTACGCGGCGTATATTCCACCACAAAGAAAGCGTCGCCGTCCAGGGCGAGGTCGGTGGTGTGGTTGGTCTCCATCAGCGGCCCTTGCGAGAAAGAGGTCTTGATAGTGTCTATATGTATGCCCGTGTTGTGCGGCCCCACATAGGAATAGCGGTAGACCGACGGGTCGTTGAGGCGGGAAATCATCATATCGCGGAAGCTCTGCGTCACCATGCTGTCGGCCTTGTAGCCGGCGGTCTCCATGTTCACGATGTTGTTGGTTATCACATCCATGCGTCTGTTTTGCGCCATCATGGCCGTGCCCGCCGTGTAAAGGCCCCGCAGCATAGAGTCACCCCGTCTTTCCGTGTGTTATCCGCGCGGCGCGCGCAACGTTTCCACCCGGTAGTATCGTATGAAACACATCGGCACTTTAGCCGCCGGCGATTACCCGACGACTGCCGTCCCCGCCCCGCCCCCCGTCCGCCAACCGCCCCCGCCGCCGCGCCCGCCCGCCCGCGCGAGATATTGCTTGACAGCAAACCGGGAGAAATGTTACAATTATTGGGATAATTGCTTCGGACACAGACATATAATAGGAGGGTTAACATGGCGTTTTGTTCAGCCTGCGGGGCATTTGCCGAAAGCGGCGAGAGGTTTTGCGCCTCCTGCGGCACACCCATTGAAGATTATCTCGCGCCCGCCCCCGAACCCGCGCCCGAACCTGCCGCTCCCCCCGCCCCCGCGCCGACCGTGTACGCCGCCCCCGCCCCCGAACCTGCCGCGGCCCCCCCCGCGCCGGTCTACGCCGCGCCCCCCGCGCCCGCGCCCTCTTCCCCCCCGCAGGCGTTTTACGCCGCGCCCCCCGCCCCG
>JAIRWH010000084.1 GCA_031253545.1 Oscillospiraceae bacterium | reverse complement strand
CAACACCATCCTGGTTTTTTTAACTAAATGAAAAAAAAAAACAACGCGGTTGGACACCGGGTATCAAACCGGTTTATTTTGCGGGGGGGGGGGGGGGGGGGGGGGGGGGGGGGGGGGCCGGGGGGCGGGGGGACGGTTGCACAGGTTACCGTTAACAGGGAATGGCGAGCGGATAACAGCCGACGCGGGGGTATGTGGGCGGCGTATTATTGCATCGCCTTGGGGTTACGCATGAGCGCGACCAAGAGCATAGCCACCGCGCAGGTGGAGGCGGCGAGTATGAAGGAGACCGTGAGGTCTTTGGAGATGAGCGGGAACACCAGCGCGGACGCGCCGAAGCCGAGCATAACAAGGCCGAAGTTCATGCCGCTGTGTTTGGAGCCGAAGCTCTCCGCCGTCATGGCGGCGTACACCCCCGCCGCGCCGCCGAAGCCGAACGCTATGAGCGTGATGCACACAAGGTAGAGGTAGCCCTGCGCGATTATCATGAGCAGCGTGGCGGCCAGTATGATGCCCGCGATGGAAAGCATCGCCGCCTTCCTGCCGATTTTGTCGGAGACCCACGACACCGCGAGCCTGCCGCAGGCGCTGCCGATGCCCGTAATCATCACGCCCAGCACGGCGAGGTTTTCGCTTAGGCCGCGCTCAAGCGCGAGCGACTTGAAGTTGGGGTTGAGTATGAAGTAGGCGGGCAGGGTGAAGAACAGCCCGCCCACAAGCAGGTAAAACTGCCGTGTTTTGAGGATTTGCGAAGGGGAGTACATACGCCGCTGCGCGGCTTGCGCGGCGGCCGCCTGTTGCGGCGGGTTTTGCAGAAACAGTGACGACACGCCGCATATGACAAGGAAACTCATGCCGAAGATGAAGAACACGCTCATTACGTCGAGGGCCTTGATGAGCGCCGTGGCGAGCGGGGCGAACACCACGAGCGAGAAGCCGAACGCGCTCACCGTCATGCCGGAGGCGAAGCCGCGCCTGTCGGGGAACCACTTCTGCACCACGGCGATGGTGGAGGTATACACCGTGCCCACGCCGAAGCCGCCCACCACCCCGTATGTGACCCACACAAGCCAAGGCGTGTTCGGTGTGGCGAGCGAGGTGGCGGCCATGCCCATGCCAATGAGCACGCTGCCGGCGAAGGTGACCCTGCCCGGGCCGAGCTTGTCCTGGGCGCGTCCGCCCAATATAATGCCGAATACGAACATGGCGAGCATAATGGAGGAAGTAAGCCCGGCGGAGTCGGCGCTCCACTTGAGGTAATCGGCCACGGGCTGCTTGAACACGCTCCACATATAGATGATACCCGCGCAGAATTGCACCACCATGCCCGAAACAAGTATACAGTATCTGTTGCCGGTTTTCATGTCACGCACACAACCTTCTCTCGGAAAATAGCCGCCGCGAGGCGCGTTGCCGTCGGGGAGGGGGGGCACGCGCCGCCCCGCGCTTCTTCAAGCGGCAAACACAGTATAACGCAGCCGGGCGGGCGTGTCAATGCGGCAGGGCGCAAACCCGCCGCCGCGCCTGCCCGGCGGGTTGACAAGCGTGATATAATATTTATCACAAGGCGGGAAGGTGGTCTTGGCTATGGAGTATACGCGTTTGGGCAATACCGGGCTTACCGTGTCGCGCACGGCGTTCGGCGCGCTGCCCATACAGCGCCTCGGTTTTCAAGAGGCGGGCGCGCTTCTGCGCGAAGCCTATGAGGGCGGCGTAAACTTTTTCGACACGGCGCGGGTCTATTCCGACAGCGAGGAAAAAATCGCCCGCGCCTTAGGCGACGCGCGGGGCAAGATTATAATCGCCTCCAAAGCCGCGGCCGCCGACGAGGAGGGCATAAAAGCCCAACTGCGCGTATCGCTTGAGAGCCTCAACACCGATTACATAGACCTGTACCAGCTGCATAACCCCAAAACCCTGCCCTCGGACGGCGTTTTGGCTCTGCTCGAGCGCTTGAAGCGCGAGGGGGTAATCCGCGCTTACGGCATAACGAGCCACTCGCTGAGTTTGGCAAAGCAGGCCGCGGCCTCCGGGCTTTTCGCCACGCTGCAATACCCGTTTTCATGCCTGTCTTCGCAAGAGGAGATAGCGTTAGCGCGCGAGTGCGGGGAAAGGGGCATGGGGTTTATCGCCATGAAGGCCATGGCGGGCGGGTTGATTACGCGTGTGCGCGAAAACTTCGCCTTCATACGCGCGCACCCCAATGTGGTGCCCATATGGGGCATCCAAAGGCCGGAAGAGCTGCGCGAGTTTTTGCGTTACGAGCGGGAAAACCCGCCGTATACGCCGGACACGGAGCGGGCGCTTTCCGAGGAAAGGCAGGCCTTGGCGGGCAGTTTTTGCCGCAGTTGCGGCTATTGCCTGCCCTGCCCCGCCGGAATACCGCTTGAAAACGCCTGCCGCATGGATATGCTCTTAGGGCGCGCCGTGTACCAACGCTTCATAACGCCCGAATGGCGGGAGCTTATGGCGCGGACGGAAAACTGCACCGGCTGCGGCGAGTGTAACCCCCGCTGCCCTTACGGTTTGCGCCCGCAGTCGTTGGTCAGGCGCCAGTATGAGTATTACAAGGGTTTTTTGAGCCGCGCGGACGCCGGAAACGCGCCGAAATAGGTATGTTAGGTTACTACTAAACCAATTTTTTACTGCCCGCGGCATTGTTTTTCCTCGCGGAAAAAGTGAGAAACGAAGGAGGGGGGCATGTATGGCAAGACCAAGGATAACCGAAGTGCTCGCAAGCGGAAAACTGCTCGTCGGCGACGGCGCTTGGGGCACGCTCATGCTCTCCCTCGGCCTGCCGCTTGGGGAGTGCCCCGAACTTTGGAACCTCACGCGCTTTGCCGATGTGCGCGACATCGCCCTCGGCTACGCCCGCGCGGGCGCGGATGTGCTCGGCACAAACAGCTTCGGTGCCTGCCTGCCCGCCCTCGCGCGCCACGGCTTGGAGTCCCACGCCACGGAGATTTGCCTTGCCGCCGCGCGCGCCTCGCGCGAGGCCGCCGGGCCGGCCAAATGGGTGGCCGCGTCTATGGGGCCTTCGGGGCTGCTGCTTGCCGCCGAGGAGACGACCGAAGACGAGCTGTGCAGCGCGTTCGCGGCGCAGGCCTTGGCGTTGGAGGCGGGCGGCGCGGACGCCGTGAGCATAGAGACAATGAGCGATGTGGGCGAGGCGGCGGCGGCCGTGCGCGCCGTGAAAGACCACACGGGCTTGGAGGTTATCTGCTCCTTCACGTTTGACAAGACCCCGAAGGGCGAATACCGCACCCTTACGGGCGCTACGCCCGCGCAAGCCGTGACTGCGGCGCTTGCCGCCGGGGCGGACATCGTGGGGGCGAATTGCTGCAAGGGAAGCGAGCAGGTGATTGAGGTCATCGAGCTTATGAGCCGCGCCGCGCCGGGCGCGTTTTTGGCCGCCTCGCCCAACGCCGGGCTGCCCGAATACGCGGACGGCAAGTATATTTACCCCCACACGCCGCAGAGCATGGCGCGGTATGTGCCTTCGCTAATCCGCGCGGGCGCGCGGCTCGTGGGCGGTTGCTGCGGCACCACGCCTTCGCACGTTACCGCCATCAAGGCGGCGTGTAAGGCGTATCTGCCGTAATTTCCCATAATTGGTAATATTCGCGTCTCCGCGCGATTGCCGCGCCGGACATGACAAGCGGGGAGCGCCGGATGAAACGCGCCAAGGGCAAAGGCTTTCGGCGCGCTCATGGAAGGAGCGTATGACAGATGGCATACGATTACTCGCACAGGCTCGGCAAAGCCTCCGCGCTTCTCGCCGGGGCGGACGGTCTGCCCTTGCGCCACGCGCCCGTGCGTGTGCGGCAGGTAACGCAAGCGTTTCTGTACGGCTGCGCCGCGTTTGAGTCCGTGGCGTTGCTCGCGGGGCGGCCGGGCGGGGCGGAGCGGGAACACGCGCAGGCGCGTATGGCGGCGCAGGCGGAGGTGTTTAACTTCGTGACGATGCCGTTTTACTGGGGGCGCTACGAGAGCGAGCAAGGCAAGACAAACAAAGACGACGTGATGCGCGCGGCGCGGTGGTGGCGCGAGCGCGGCGCGACGGTGAAGGGTCACCCACTTTGCTGGCATACTGTGTGTGCCCCCTGGCTCATGGCTTACGGCGACGATGAGATATATGATATGCAACTTGCGCGCATACGGCGCGAAGTGGGCGGTTTCGCGGGGGTTATTGACGCTTGGGACGTGGTGAACGAGGCCGTGATTATGCCCGTGTTTGACAAATACGACAACGCCGTGACGCGTATATGCCGCGCCCGCGGGCGCGTGAAACTGGTTAAGGCGGCCTTTGAGGCGGCAAAGCAGGCCAACGGCGGCGCTACGCTGCTGATAAACGACTTTGACCTGAGCGAATCGTATGTCATATTGCTCGAAGGGCTGCTGGAAGCGGGTGTGCCCATATCGGCCATCGGTTTGCAGACGCATATGCACCAAGGCTGCATGGGCGAGGAGCAATTAGCCGCCGTGCTGGAGCGCTACTCGTCCTTCGGCCTGCCGCTGCACTTCACGGAGCTGAATATCGTCTCCGGCCGCCTTATGCCCCCGCACATCGTGGACCTCAACGACTACAAGGCGGACGAGTGGCCGTCTACGCCCGAGGGCGAGGAGCGGCAGGCGGCGGAGGCGGAGCGGGTATATCGGCAGCTCTTCGCCTGCCCCCTTGCGCAGGCCGTGACATGGTGGAGCTTTTGCGACGGTGGCTGGCTCAACGCGCCCGCGGGCCTTATGACCGAAGACGCGCGCGAAAAACCCGCCTTCGCCGCGCTGCGGAGGCTCATAAAGGGCGAATGGCTCACGCCGGAGCGGCAATATGTGACCGACGGGGAGGGCCGGCTGGAGATTGCCGGGTTCAAGGGCGAATACGCCGCCGAATACGCCGGCGGCAGCGCCGTGTTATATTGCCGGTAGGCCGCCCGGCAACGCAGGCGATAATCAACGGCCGCCCCAACCGAAAGACTTTTGCGGGAAAAGTCTCTCCGCCTCCCGGGCGATTTCTTCCGCAGTCATGCTATACCACGGCTGGGTCTTGCGCCACTCGGTGTAGTCGAAGGGTTCTTCGGATTTTATGTTGAACACAAACCGCTCGGCCTCGATGACACCGAGATGGTTTACAAGCAGTTCCATCCCCTTTTGCATAATCATGTCGTTAGTCATTCTCTTCGTCCTCCAACACCGAAATGAAGTCAATGGGGTTGATTATGGTGAGTTTGTCCGTCTTGCACTTCAACATAAATGCCGCGCTTATGCGTATCGCGGTTCTTGTTGACTTCAACCGAGAGAACGTATGACGAAACCAATTCCACCCGTTTCGCCCTTATGCACCCTTGTATATGCAGTTTTGCCCGCGTTTCAAGATTCACGCTGAGCTGTTTTTGATTGTCGAACGGGCGGTTCAAGCAGCAGTTGTCAAAATATACCCTCAAAGCCATGTCTTCACCTTCGCCGTAATGGGTATTCCGGCTCCCCCGAAAAGGAGGAACAGGGTCTTCCCTATGTGGCAAGTAGCGCTTCCAAGGGCGCGGGGCGCGGGGGCTTCGCGCCGCGCCGGATTATTCCCTCAGCCCATCATCCAGCCCCGGTGAGCAAGGTCAATCTCTCTGTCAAGTATGGCGTTTGCCACGGGTTTATACTCCTCGAAAAGAAGCGCGCGTTCCTCTTTCGTTTTGCCCTCATACGCGCTGTAAAGAGCCCGCCTTGCCTCGGACGATGTCATATTTTCGCCGAACAAACCGCTCATTTCAGAGAGCCTCCTTCCATCGTCCACTTAAAGTGGCGGACTATTCGATACGCCTGTTCTCTAATGCCGGCATAATTCCTTTCGTCCACAGACCATTCCGTAAACTCCGGAATATTATGCGCGTCTCTGTCAACCTCGTTGCTGATTTCCTTTGCCGCCTGACGGTATTCCTCGCGTGTCGGTATCCAACCGTGGCCAACATAAACCGAAAACGTATCCCCATTATGCGCGATAACGCTTATCCTGTCAACCTTATCAACCAACAGTTTTTCCAAATCGGTCATAGAGTGGGGAGTGTCGTTTGTGTGGCTGTGCAGTAAATGCACAGACTTTACGTTGTCGTTGTTTACCGTGTCGGCTACGCTTTCGGGTATCTTGACCTTGTTTCCGAACCCGCTTGTAAACTCATAGAGTTTGCCGTCAATAATCGCCGCGCCGTGCTCGAATCCGTCCGCCTCACTTGCGGAGCGCAACCTCATCAACGCTTCTCTTTCGCTCTCTGAAAGTGAAAGCCGTTGAAGGTCGTCATAGTTGCCGCGATACTCGCCCGGAATAACAGCCCCTCCCGCTCTTTGCAGCCTCGGCAATCACCGCAGGCGCTTTTCGCCTGCCTCCCCCGAAAAAAAGGAGGAACAGGGTCTTCCCTATGTGGCCAATAGCGCTTCCAAGGGCGCGGGGCGCGGGGGCTTCGCGCCGAGCTGCACATATTTGCCCGAATTGTACGAGCGCTCGAAGCCAGTCATGACTTCCAGCGCGTGTAGCGCCAAGGGGGCGCCGACCCGCAGCGGCGAGCCGTCTTCCATGTGGCAAACCATGTCGTATACGCCCAAACCCCGGCTGTTTTCGCAGTAGCGATACAGCAGCGGCTGCTCGCGAAACGCGCCGTCTTGGGGCAGATACAGCTTGACCGGGCCGCCGAAGGTGTTTGGGTCGGGCACGCTGAGGGTGCCCTCCGAGCCGTATATTTCTATTTTGGGCAGCTGCGCGGCGTGGACGTCAAAAGAGGTGATGACTGTGCCCACCGCGCCGCACTCAAACTCCACCGTGCCCGCCAGGTGGGTGGGCGTGTCCACGATGACCTCCGTGCCGTATTTCTCGCGGCTGGTGATGGTGCGTGTGGCAAACGAGGTCTTTACCACGCCCGACACGGCGCACACGGGGCCGAGGAGCGCCACGAGCGCCGTGATGTAATACGGGCCCATATCCAACATGGGGCCGCCGCCCTTTTTGTAGTAAAACTCCGGGTCCGGGTGCCACGACTCGTGGCCTCGGCAGGTCATAAACGCGGAAGCGGCCACCACGTCGCCGATACGCCCGTCGTCTATGAGCTTGCGGCAGGTCTGTATGCCCGCGCCGAGGAATGTGTCCGGCGCGCAGCCGAGCAGCAGCCCCTTTTCCTCCGCCAAGGCCGCAAGCTCCGCGCCTTCTTCCGGCGTGGCGCCGAGGGGCTTTTCCGAATAGACGTGCTTGCCCGCCGCCAAGGCGGCGCGCGTGACGGCGAAGTGCTCGTGCGGGCGCGTGAGGTTGACGGCGATGTCCACCGCCGGGTCGGCAAGCAGCTCTTCCGCGCTCGCGTAGAGCTTTCCGGCGGAATACTCCGTGAGCCGCGAGAGCGCCCTCTCGCGCCTGACATCGCACACGCCCGCCACGTTTACCTTCTCGGCAAACATGCCTTTGAGGTTTTTGATGTAGATGCCGCTGATGTCGCCGCAACCGATAATCCCCACATTCTTCACCGCCGGCCACCTCCCCGATAGTATTATTGTTTCTCGCACAGCCATTATACAGCAGATAAAGCCGAAAGGCAACACGGGCGGGTAACGGTTAGCGGCCGCCCCCGCGCGGCGGGGTTGACGCGGGCGGGCGTCAAGGCAGGCGGCGGGTGCCCCAAACCTCACCGGGCTTTGCGCTTCGGGTATGGAGACAAAGAAGATAGAAGTGTACGGGCGGCATTAGGAGTAACGGCAAATGTCAATAGGTAAGTGCAAGATTTTTTGACAAATTTTTTCAGAGGCTCGCGAGGCTTGATATTGCGGCGCTGAACAGCTTTTCGCTACTTGCCCAACCGAGGATTTTCCTCGGGTAGTTGTTCAGCCAATCCTCCACGCGGCTTACTTCCTCCTCGCTCACGCGGTCGAAGTCCGTTCCCTTGGGGAAGTGCCGCCTCAGCATTTGGTTCTGCTTCTCGTTGCTGCCGCGCTCAAAGCTGCTGTATGGGTGGCAGTAGTAGCACTTCGTCCGCTTGCCGCCGTATATTGACCGCTCCATACCCTCGCAGTCGGCAAACTCGCTCCCGTTGTCCATGGTAATTGACTTGAAGACACAGGGGAACAACTCCCCGTATTTGTATTCCAGGCGGTCTAACGCCCGCACCGTCGCGGCGGCGGTGTGGTTAGGTAGCTTTACCGCTATCTCCCTGCGGGTCGCGCGCTCGGTCAGCACCAAGAGGCAGCCCTTGCCTCCCCGTTTGCCGCCGACTACCGTGTCCATCTCCCAATGGCCGAACTCCTCCCGGCTTTGTATAATCTCCGGGCGCTTTTCTATGCTCTCGCCTTTGGACGCGCGAACAGGGCGGACGCGGCGGGGGGTTTGCCTCCCGCGCTTGCCTCCGAACGGCAGGTCCTTGTTTGTGAGGGCGAGGAATACCCCGGCGCTTATGTAGCTATACAGCGTCTGCCGGCAGAGGGTGACGGAGAAGACGGGGGTATCGGAGGCGGCGAGCTCGGCCAATACCGCGCCGGGGCTGTACTTCTCGCCGGCTATTTTGCGCTCTATGTGCTTCGCGAGGGCATGGTCCTTACCTATCTTCAATGGGCTTCCTTTCGCGGTCTTGTTGATGTCGTAGCGTTCCTGCGCTATATCGGGGGAATACCTTTGCTCCGTGGTGTAGTCGCTGTTCAGGTGCGTGTATACTCCCCGCCGAAGCTCCCTGCTCACGGTGGATTCGCTCACGTGGATTGCCGCCGCGATTCTGTTTTGCCTCACCCCCTGTTTTTTCAATTTCTCAATCTTCAGACGGTCGTGGAACGTCAGGTGCTTGTAGCCGCGCATAGCGTGTATCACTCCCAAAAGCAAACCGACGCGGCGAACAGGCGCCGCGTCGGGTATTTCGTGTGTCGCGGGGGCGGGGAAAGCATACGCGAGGGGGAGGGTTACATCGTAATCCACATGGCGGGGCGGAGTCTGATTTCGAACGAGGACACGCTGGAGCCGTATACGCTGACCTGGCCTCTGTTGTTGACGACGGTAGCGTAGCCGGAACTGCTGCCGGGGGAACGCAACCACCACATGTTGCCCCCGGCGTCCATCCTCGCGTCGTTGTATTCGTCGTCTATGTGCCAGCCGCCGTTCGGACTGCCGTTTTCCAACTGCCCGCTGTCGCCGAAGTAGCGCACCACCTCCCCGATGGAGAGCGGAAAGATATAGTCCATGGTGTCTTCTCCGCCGGGAGTGCCGTACCACGGGTTGTCTTCGTTGACGTTCAGCGTCTCGACAA
>JAIRWH010000002.1 GCA_031253545.1 Oscillospiraceae bacterium | reverse complement strand
ACGCCGCCCGCGGGCGAGATGAGCGCCGCCGCCGCTTCCGTGCCAATCACGGGTCTGTAATAGCCGGTTTCCTCATAGAACTCTATCGGCTCGGTGAGCGAAGAGTCGGAATACAGGCTGAATACAGCCCCGGCAAGGGGGGTTTTGCTTGCCGTGATGCTCTCATACTTGAAAACATCGAAGCCATAGGTGAATATGGTGGTATCGGCGGAGGGCGTGTCGTCTGTGCCGCCGTCGTCGAGCGGGTTGTTGCCGAAGGTGATAAAGGCGCTGTTTGAGCCGTGCATTTGCGGCGTAGCGTCAATCGCCGCCGCCGCGAGTGTGGCCTCGTAGATGACGATAAACTCGCCCAGGTCGGTGTCGGCGGTCACACCGCCTTCTTGCGACAAGCCGAGAATATACCCCGGGTTAAACGTAACGGTAATCACGCCGGAGGAGATTTCGAGCTTGTATTCGTTATCGTCAGCGAAATCGTTTGCCGTCTCGCTGATTTCTACGGACGAAAGACCGTCGTCGTAGGTAATCGCAAGCGAAGAGTCGACATACGTCAGATTGGTGAGCGTGTCGGTTATGACGTATTTGTAGCCAAATGTGGAAGGGTTGTCAATGGCGGCGAGCATGTTGGTGAGGTTCGGCACGGTGGCGGTTATGCGGAAATGGAGCGTGTCGCCCACGGACGCGTCGGTTTCGCTTTCCCATGCCGCCGTGGACGCGTTCCAACTGTCCGTGTCGTTGGACACTTCCTTGGATACTTCCGGCACCTCAAACTTGGGGTTAATCTCAAGCGTGTCCGTGCCGTCCACAGTCTGCGCGCTGAGCGTCACCAAGTAGCTGTCGGCCGGCTGTATCACGCCGCTATCCACCCACGCCACGAGCCAATAGCCCGCGTCAAGCCCCGTAAACTCCACTCCGGCTGCGCTGCCCGTCTCGGTCTCGTCCGCAGTAATAGACCCGTCCCCGATTGCCGTAATGAGCGCGTCCATCAGCGCTTTCACATCGTCGGCGGTGCGGGCGGGGTCGGCAAGCCAGAGCATGAGCGCGTCGTCGGCAGCGCCGAGGGGGTCGGTACTAATGTTGCCGTCGTGGTCGTAGTCGAAACTTGCAAAATTGGACGTGAGCACATACTGCCCCGGAGGTGAGGCGCTCGGCTCGAAGATTTGCCACGCGCCGTAGGTAAGCCCGACGGCGGGCTTGTTTACCTTAATCGTGTAATTTTCGCCGGCGGCAAGGGTGGTGAAGGGCGCGAGGGAGAGCAGGAAAAGCAGCGCGAGGGGAAAGGCAAACGCTCTTTTCAGTCTTCGCATAATTACCGCTCCTTTTTTCGTGGTATGTATGTCAAAGCACCGGCGATTGACAGCAACACAAGCGCGGGGGCGAGGAGGAAGAGACGGCCGGGGCCGCCCACTTGCGGCATACCGGGAAAGGAAGGCTCCGGGGAGTAGACGTTGGTGAAGATAATGCCCGCCGTGTAGGGCGGCGATTGGTGGGCGGATTCCACCGTGAGCCTGCCGCCGGAGGAAACGACCGTGACCGCTATGAAGTAGGTTGTGGGGTCGTGGCTCCAGCCGGGGAAGCTATGGGGCGACTCGGTGACCTTGAAGTAATGCGTCCCTTCGGCGAGGGTGACGGGAGGGAAGGCAAACGAGCCGTCGGAGCGGGAAAGCGCGGAGAGCGGGGGCGGGGCGGGGTCGGGCGGCTCTTCTTCATGATAAACGCGCTCCAAGAGGAAGGTGAACGCGGGGAGCGGCGCGGGGTAAGGGCCTTCGGCGAGCTTTGCGCCGGAGATGACGTAGGAGGCGGGGGTGGGGAGCGGCGACCAAAGCGCCGTGAGGGTGACGTCGCCCGTGACAAGGAGGGTGTCGCCCGGCAGATACACCGCGCCGCCCGATTGCCAGCCGGCAAAGGTATGGCCGTCGCGGTAAAAGGCGCTGTCTTTGACGGTGTATGCCTCGCCGTTTTGCGCGGCATCGTCCGGCATACGGCCTTCCCCTCCGCCGGGGTCGTATGTGACCAAGTGCCATTGCCCGCCGGAGGGCACGATGACGGCGGTGTCGCTGTCCGGGGGCGGGGAGGGCGGGGGAGCCGAGGGCGGGGCGGAGGAGGGCGGCGAGGGCGCGGGCGGCTCGTATCCGGCTTTGGGCAGCGGGGCGACCGAGACGGTGTTGGTCACGGGGCCGCCGCCCGTAACCAAGAAACGCAGTATAAGCTCGACTTGCGCGGAGGGGGTAAGGTGTTCGGCGGCGAGGGCGACGGACACGACGCCGTCTTGTGAGCTGTCTGTGTCGCCGGGGGCGAGGGCGACGGCCGCGCCGTTTACGGTGAGCGAGACCGCCGATTGGAACGACAGTTCGCCGAAGGTATAGGAGTCCGTAACGGCGACGGCGGAATAGGAGGATATGTCGGGCGGGAGCGTGAAGGCGACGGTGTAGTCCACGGATTGGCCGGGGGTATAAACGCCGACGCTCGCCTGTTTGCTGACCGCGCCGACGGGCGGGGTGGGCTTATGTGCCTGCAAAGCGTTGGTAAACACGGCCGTGACGGAGGCAAAGAGTGTGCCGGAGGCGTTTTGCGCGGCTTTGAGCGTATAGCCGGGGGCGTCTTGTTCGGCAACGGCATACGCCGCGCCGGCGGGCAGGTTATCGAACGTGCGGCTCTCGCCGGAACGGAGGGTGAAGCCCTCGTCTTGCGCGCCCTCCACCCGGAGCGTGAAGGAAAACTCGGCTTGCGGGTCGAAGCCCGCGCCCTCGACCCGTTTGACCACGGTGAGGGAGGCTGTGCCCGGCGAGGGGGCGTCGCCGCCGCGCTGGCGGATTGCGTGGAGCAGTTCGGTTTCCCCCGCGACAATGGTGCCCGAAAATGTGCCGATATTTGTCGCGTAGCCTTCGCGCGGCTGCGCCGTGACGGTGTACGGGGTGCCGCCGGGCAGGGCGGGCAGTTCGAACGTCTCGCCGTGGCGGAGCGTGACCATGTAGGTTTCCCCGCCCGCCGTGACGGTGTAGTCAAAGCCCTCGGCGCGTTGGGCGGGCGTGAGGGGTGAGCCGTCGGAGTTGATTACGGTGTTGCGGAGCACAAGGCCGCCGTTTGTGGGTTCGTCTTCGCCGCTTCCGGCGGTGTCCTGCGCCGTGCGGTAGTTGATGAAGGCGGCTTGTGAGGCGGTATCCGCGGCGATAACGCCTTGGCTGCCCGTGGAACGCGTGAGAAAGCCGGGGGCGGCCTGCTCGGTCACGGTGTAACGTATGCCGGCGGGGAGAGAGGGGAAAAGCGCCGTTTGCCCGTGGGCAAGGGAGAAGGAGACGGAAAAGGCGGGCGAAGAGGGCGTTAGCGTGGTTTCGCCGATAACACAGGGGTAGCGGGCGCTTTCGGAAAACGTGACGGTGAAGGAAAACGGCTCGTCGGGGGGCGGGGCGTCCGAAAGCTCGGCGCGCACCACGGACTTAGACACTTGCAGTTCGCCTTCCGCGCGGCGGTTGTAAGCGGAGACGAACACCACCTGTTCGGCGGGGGGAGCGGAGGAGGAGACGAACTCCTTTCCCGTGAGCGTGAAGTCGTAGCGGCGGATTTCGACACCGAAGGGGTCGAGGTCGGGGGTGTAGCCGGAGGGACATTCGTTTTCCCAGAAGTAGTAGCTGCCGGGCAGCAGACCGAAAAGCTGCGCGCGGCCGTTTACGTCGGTTTCGTAGTAATCGTTATCGCCGTCTTTCGGGGGCAGCAGCGCGCCTTCGCCCGTGAAGAGCCAAAACTTCGCGCCCGGCACGGGTCTGCCCGTTTCCTCCCCCGCTTGGTTTTTCTCCGATTTTACAAGGGTGACGGAGATATATACCGGGGAGGAGTTTGCCACGTTGGTCTTGTGGTCGAAGTAGACGGTGAGCGCCGCCGCCAATGTGGCCGAAACGAACAGGAATACGGCGGAGAAACCCGCTAAGACAGGGCGGCGAAACGGCGGCGGGGGAAACTGCCGCATTACGGTTCGCCCGGCAAGCGCAGGAGCATGGCCGGGCGCACGCCGTGGTTTCTCCAGAGTCTGTCGTTGCCGTGGTAGTAATTATGCGAGAGGCCGAGGTTGAGCGTGCAGCAGGCGAGGCCGCCGGAGGCGTTGACCTCCCAGGCTGTGGACGGGTCGTACATCGTGCGCATGAACTGTATGGCGGCTTTGCCCTTGCCCGTGAACACGCCGGGGGCGGTGGTATTGACGGTGCTGTGGATTTCGCGGGCGATTTTGTTGCTCACGGTGGCCCACAGCTCCTGCCCGCTGTAACCGAAGTCGGCGTATGAGAGCAGGAACAGGCCGTCGGGGCTATGCGTCGCGGACTCGCCGGAGCCCGTGGTTACCTTCGTGCCCGTGCTGAACGTGCGGTTGTTGGCGTTGTTATACGCGCCCCGCAGATATGTCCAGCTCTGTTGGCCGCCGAGGGAGCCCGCGGCCGTGACGGGCAATACGGCGTATGGGTGCGCCCAGGTAAGCTGCGCGTAATACTCCGGCAAGGTGGTGTTGCGGATGGTGCTTGCCATATAGCCGCTGCCTGAGCCGATTTTGCCCGTGTTGATGTCGTTGCTGTCGTGCCAAGGCACCATGGCGTACATGTATTCGGAAACGACGAGCACATCACCGCCGCCGTAGCCGCTCGCCCTATATGAGCCTCCGGTTTCACCGCCGATGTAGCCGGAAAGCACACGCCATTCCCAACTGTCTATGATGAAGGTTTGGTTGCCGTTTTGGTTGAGCTGCGCGGCTGTGCGGGGCACCGCGGAGACAAGGCCGTCTATGTATTCGGTCATTGGGTTGACCACGAGCTTGAAGCGCACGGCGGCGGCGCCCGTGTCGTCTTGCGCGGCCTGCACCTCCACGGTGAGCGCGTCGCTCGGCATATTTGCGGGTATGGTGAGCGTAACGGGGTAGCCTTTCGCCGCGTAGTTATTCGGGTCGGGGTCGGCGGGCGGAGGCCCGTCGGACGGGTCTGGCGGCTCCGGCGGCTCGGCGGGCGGGTTGAGGTCGGGGTCTTGGTAGTGGGTGTCGGTCACGTCGGTGCCGGCGCTGTTGTAGACGCGAACCACGGGCTTGTAATCGAGCCTGCGGCGCGGCTGCCCGCTTGTGAAGGCGAGGAAGCCGAAGGCGGTGTCTGCCGCGGGCGATGAAACCACGTTGGCGAAGGTCTCGCCGTTGGATACAAAGCCGTTGCGGTGCAGGGGCAGCACGGAGAAACTTGTGATGGACACGGGCTTTAAGAACTCGTAGAGCTGCTCCGGCATGGTGGATTCCCAATAACGCAGGCTGTCCGCCGACACGGCCTGCATGTCTATGTGCATGGCGTAGTAAAACGCGCCTTCGGGCTGGGTGACAAGCTGCATGCTGTCCATGAAGGTGGAGGTGGCTTCGCCCGGCTTAATGGGGGTGTCCCAATACACCCAGCCTTCGTACCAGCCGACGCTGCACACGGTGTGGCCGGGTTCGCCGACGTGGGAGCAAAAGCCCGAAGGCTCAACGAAAGTGAGGGAGCGGTCGTCTATCACCCAGCGGCCTCTCGCGTCTTCCTTGGATTTATCGGAAAACTGTATCCAGTCCGTGTAGCCGACCACATTCGCGCCGAGGTTCCACTGCACATAGGTCTGGAAGGTGTCGTACTGCGTGCCGTCCGCGGTCACGGTGTTTGTGCCCGCGAAGCCGACGGTGGCGTATTGCCACGGCACGGCGCCGGGGGAGGGGGAATAGGCGGAGCCGTCGGAGTTTTTCAGCGGGCGCTCGTCTTCGCCCGTGAACTTGACCGGGCCGCTCTCCCATGTGCGGGTCACATAGTTGCACTCGTTGTTGCCTGTGCCGATGGTGGATATGGGCACCGTGCCGTCTAAGTAATTCGCCGAGCCGATGTAGTCGTTGTGGTGACCGCCGGAGTTGTTTGCCTGCGAGGCGCTTTCCCTGTGCTGCCCGGCCACGAGCGGCACGGGGGTATCCTCCCGGGCGATGTCCAAGAGGATAAACGAGCCATATACGCCGTTAGGGTCGCCCGCCTCCGTTTGGATATACCACGGCAAATCCGCGTCCGCCACGCCGCCGTCGGCGAGGGTTTTTTTGTTGAAGTGGCCGGAGGCAAACAGGGCGGAGTTGCCCCCCGCGCTTGCCCCGGCGGCGAACGTGAAGCCGTATTCGCCGCAAAGCTGCAAATATTTATCGGCCGAGCCGCCGGACGCGGTGTAGTCGCCGGCGTAGTGGACGATGATGGCGCTCGGCTCCGTGGCCGTGGCGTAGGAGGCCACAAGGTAAGGCGTGGAGTACATACGCACCCGGTCTATCCGGCGCGGGCGGTCGGAGGCGACAAGCTCCAGCGCGACAAGCTCGTCGAGGTAGTCTTCGGCCTCCTGCTGCGTGGCAAACGACACGAAAACGCCGTATTCGTCGGTCATGTAACGCTCTTTGGTGTAGATTTGCTTGGTGAGGAAGATTTCCATGTATTGCTTGAACTGTATGCGCGCGTAGATTTCGCCGTAACGGGTGTTGTCGCCGCCGACCTCGTTGCCCGGGTTGAGCACGCTCACGGACTTTGGCACGGCGGGCTGCGCCACGGTCCAGTTGAGCGTGGAGGCGGGGTCGTAGTTATCCACAAGGCGCGCCTTGTAGACCGTGGGCTCGCCCGTGGCGTCGGCCTGGTTGGTCTTATGGTCGCCGTAATACATGAAAGAAAGCGTACCCGTAAACATCAGGGCGGCGGTAAACAGCGCCGTGGCCGTGAGGGCGGCTTTGCGCCTGCGGGCTGCCGAGCTTTGGCTCATGGCTTTCATCCTCTCTGCGGCGGGGCGGTTCCGCCCTCTCCGGCTCTGCGCGACGGTTTGGACGTGACGTAAACCCTCAGTGAAAAGACGGTTGCGCCGATTAACACGGGAAACAGCACCAAAAATACGGGGTAGCGCAACAGGAAACCCGAAATATCTTTTGCGAAAGCGGCCGCCCGGGCGAAGAACATGGTGCTGAAAATCACCTTGCCCACCACGGCGGCGGCGGGGACGGGTTCGGAGTCGCGGTAGGGGTTGGCGATGCCGCGCGTGACAAAGGATGGCGGTTCGCCGAAGGCGGAAGGGCGGACGATGGATTCGATTTTATGGGTGATGACCGAGCCGTCGGAGGCGATGTATGTGATGTTGTCGCCTATTGCCAGCTTTTGCGGGGCCGTGCGGCGTATTACTATGAGCGAGCCTTCGGGCAGTTCGCCCTGCATGCTGCCGGAGAGTACCCGCAGGAAGGCGTGTCCGAGGAGCATACGCGGGGCGGAGGAGGCCGAGCGGAGCGAGAGCGCCGCCGCGAGCGCGGCGGCCAAGGCGAGATAGAAGAGGAAGCCAAACACGCGCGAACGCGCGCGGGAGGCTTTTGCCGCGCGCTTGCCCGTCACAGCAGCAACCCCAGTTTGTCCGGCGGCCACACGCGCAACAGGGTCTTGCCCACAATCTGCTCGCGGCGCACAAGGCCGATTTCGGCGCTGCGGCTGTCTTGGAGTTCGGCGCGCCTGTCGCAGAGCACAAAATACTGACCTTCCGGCACTTGGAGCGGCGGCAGCGCCTGAGCGGGGGGCGCCTCGCTCAAATACGGCTCGTAGAGCGGCGCGCCGTTGAGCAGCACGGTGCCGTCTCCGTCAAGCTCCACCCAATCGCCGGGGGCGGCTATGACGCGCTTGATGAGAACTTGGCTGCCGTGGTGGAACGCCACCACATCGCCGTTTTTGATGCCGCCCGCCGCGAAGAGGAGCACATATTCCCCGTCGGAAAGCAACGGGGTCATGGTGGACCTTTGCACGGCATACACGGGAAAGAGGAACGTGTGCAACAGCACAACGGCGGCCGCCGCGCACACGAGGGCGCGAAACATGCTCCAAAGCCGCGAGGACGCGGGTTGCGGGCCATACTCGGCGGATTGGCTCCGGGCGGCGGCGCTCTCGCCGTCTTGCGGTTTTGCGGCAAGCAGGTTTGCCACTTCTCCCAGCAAGGCCGAAAGTTCCTCCGTGACGGGGTTTACGGGCGGGGCGGGCACGGCCGTGAACGCGGGGGACGGCGGGGCGGGGATTGGCGCGATGCCTGCGGGATATGGAGTCGGGTTCGCCGGCGGCGCGGGAAGCGCGTGTGGGTTTTCCGAAGCCGGGTCCGGCGGCGCGGCGGGGAGGGACTGCGGCTCCGGGAGATACTTCGCGCCGGAATAGAGCTTTAAGGTGATAAACAAGCCCAACAACAGCACGGGGAAGAGGACCAAGAAAACAGGGTAAGCCAAGAGGAAAACCCATATATCGGTAAAGAGGGTGGTGTGGAACAGCACCTTGCCGAGTATATTGGGCGCGAGGGGCACATCGTTGTCCGGCAGCGGGTTTTCGGCGGCCTGCACGCGGAAGCCCGTGTGACCGTCGAAACTGTAATCGTCGTAGCGCTCCACAATCCTGCGCGCGTAAAGGCGGGCATCGGCGGCGACGATGACTATGTCGTCGCCCTCGGCGAGCTTCTGCGGCGGCAGGCGCAACACGAGCATTACCGAGCCGAAGGGGATTTCCCGCTGCATGTCGCTCGCGTCGTAGCGCATTACCGTGAGGTTGAACACCATGCGCGGGACGCCGCGCGAGGCGGAGTAAATGAGAAACAGCGAGAGCGCGAACAGCGCGAACACGGCAATGAGCGCCGCGCGAAAGACGGTGCCGAGTACGCGAGCACCGCCGCGCGCCTTTTGGGAACCCAAAACCTCACCCCGCTTCTCACAGGCGCCGAGGGCGGCTGCCGCGACAAAAACCCGCTCTTATACTATCACCGCTTTCATCACTTGTCAAGCACGGGTTTTTTCGGGCATTACCCGCGCGAGATACGCGCGCCGGGTGGCACAACCCGGTCAGCCCGCCGTCACCCTAAACCGCGCCGCAGGCGCGTACCCCGTCTCCTAACCCCCGCCAACCCCCCTTGACAACCCCCTCGCCCTTATGCTACATTCTGCACAGGATTACTCCCACTTTACACGAAAGCAGGTGCTGCTTGTGAAAAAACTTATCGCGCTTATTCTTTCCGCCGTTTTGCTCCTCGCCACGTTTTCCGCCTGCGCGGGCGCGTCGCCCTCGGCAAGCGCGCCATCTTCATCCTCGCTCTTGCCTTCGGAGCAGCCCTCGCCGTCAGTCCTTACGCCGTCGCCCTCGCCCTCGGAGCAACCCACCCCAAGCGAACCCGACCCCACGCCGAGCGAGGAACCGTCACCGTCCATAGACGAACCTTCGCCCTCATCCTCGCCAAGCCCCTCGCCTTCGCCCTCACCCTCGCCCTCGCCAAGCGTAAAGCCCAGCCCCAGTCCGTCACCATCGCCGAAAACATATAAGGCTGTGCTTTATATAAAAGTCGGCGAAGGATGCCCGGAAGAGTTTATTGACCCTGATTTTCTCGGAGCAATTACTGTAAAAGGTTACGAGAATAATCCCGGCGAAAAAGAAGTGTACGTTGAAAAAACATTTATTTACGAAAGAAAAGAAGTTTTACATAGTGGAACAATATATCTGAAATATACAACGGAACTACATCACCGCATAGCCAGATGTTATCTCACTACGATATTGCCCGAAGGATACATTTGGAGTGTTGCGGAAACTTATGAAGAGTATTTGAGACAAAAACACGATAGCCAAAACAGCCAATGGGCATACATGGAATATTATCACATGGCATCTTTCAATTATAATTCTCTTACTGGGGAAGTAAGCGAAGACAATTCGCCAATGAGTATAATCAAAATACCGGATTAAATCAAACATAACGACAGAACACGGCAAAAGGCGAGATGAAGATGACGACGGCGACGGCAACCCCCTCCCCCGTCCCCTAACCACTAACCACTAACAACTAACAACTACCGCCCCGCGCGTGTTTTGTGGTATACTGTATCCGACCGGGTTGAGCCGGACACGGAAAGGCGGTATGGTAAGCATGGATAAACCCGTGGTGTTGGTCAATTTCTATACCCCCAAATCGCTGGGTATGCGCTACTTGGAAGGCGCGCTGCGGCAGGCGGGGTTCGATGTGGCGGTCGTCTATTTCAAGGGTTTCCACAGCGTGCGCCCGCAAAAGCCCACAAGCGCGGAAATAGAGGCGCTCACAAGTTTTTTGCGCGGCGCGAACCCGCTTTTTACGGGCTTTTCCGTCATGAGCTCGCTGTATCTCGACGCGGTGACGGCCGTGAGCGAAGAAGCGCGGAAAGCGCTCGGCGGCGCGTCGCCGCTCGTGTGGGGCGGCGTGTACCCCACGCTTTTCCCGGAGAGGAGCCTGCGCTATTGCGACTTAGTGCTGCGCGGCGAGGGCGAGGGCGCCATAGCGGACTTAGCCTCCCGCCTGCGCGGCGGCTCGGACATAGGCTCCACGCCCAACCTTGCCTATATGCGCGGAGGCGAGGCGGTGGTCAACCCCGTGCGCCCGCTTGCCGAAGACTTAGACGCGCTGCCCATGGCGGCTTTGGGCACGGGCGAGAAATACTTCATAGACGGCGAGATGAGGAAGGGCGACCCCGCCCTCGCCTCGCTCAGTTACGAAACCTCCTGTTCGCGCGGCTGCCCCTTCGCCTGCGCCTATTGCTCCACAGCCGGCATCAAGCGCGTGTACGCGGGGCAGGCCGGCCGCTACCTGCGCTTCCGCTCCGTGGACAGCGTTATCTCGGAGCTGAAAGCCGCCCGCGCCGCCATGAAAAACCTTTCGTTTATCCACTTCTGGGACGAAATATTCACCGGCAACCCGGCGTGGATAGGCGAGTTTGCCGGGCGTTACCGCGCGGAGGTCAACCTCCCGTTCGACATCTGGGCGCACCCGCTCACCACAAACGCGCGGCTCATCGCGGCTCTTCGCGGCGCGGGCTTGGAGCAGGTGGTCATGGGCATACAAAGCGGTTCGCCGAGCGTGCGCAAAAACGCCTTCCGCCGCGCGGAGACGCAGGAGCAGATAATGGAGGCCGCGCGTATACTGGCGGACGCGAAAGTGCCGCGCGTGATATACGACCTCATCCTGCGCCACCCGTTTGAGTCGCTCGACGAGATAAAAGAATCCTACGAGCTGTGCGCGCGGCTGCCGGGTCGCTTCACGCTGCAAATGCACGGCCTCAACCTCCTGCCGGGCACGGAAATCGCCGACGAGGCCGTAAAGCGCGGTATCTACACACCGGAGCAGCTGGAGGCCGTGATGTACGCGCCCATGGAAACGCAGTACGCCTCATGGTGGGAAGCCTCGTGCCGCGACGAGGGCGTGAACTTTTGGTATAAGCTCACATACCTCACGCAGTTCGCCTCCATGAAGAAAAAGGCCGCCGCGCTCGCCGGGCAGGCGGAAAGCGGCATCGCGCGCGCCAAGGCGGATAAGTGCCACAAAAAAGCCCGCCGCCTCGCGCGCGCGCGGCACTATTGGCAAAAGGGCAAGGCTGTGCTCAAAGGCAAACTGCGCCGCTGAACATTTACCATACCGGGTTGCGGCGCGAGTACGGCATCCGCCCCGCGCCGTGGCTTATCCTCTAAGCGCCCCTTTGCGCAAAGGGAAAACCGGGCGGCGCGGGTTGTTCAGTCGTATAATCCGCGAGTTTTTCTCCCGCCCCCCTCCACAGAGCCGCAGGAAAAAGTTTCGTAAAATAGTGTAAAAACCGCTTGACAGGGCGGGGGGGGGGTTATGGTATCCTTGTCGGTATAGAGCCGATACAGGCTCGAAAAAATTATGGAGGTGCGATAAATGCAAGGTCAGCCCAATCCCGCTCCCGTGGGGCAGCTCAAGACAAACCGCGGCTTTATCAAGATTGTGCTCCTCTCGCTCGTCACGCTCGGCATCTACGGCATCGTATTCTTTTACGGCCTCTCCGGCGACATCAACGCCATCGCGTCGCGCTACGACGGCAAGAAGACAATGAACTTCATCTTGGTGGCCATCCTCACCCCGTTCACCCTCGGCATCCTCACGCTCGCTTGGTTCCACGGCCTCAGCGCCAGAGTCGGCACGGAGCTTGCCCGCCGCAGAATTGATTACAGCTTCGGCGCGGGCACTTTCTGGGGTTGGTGCATCCTCGGCGCTCTCATTCTGGTAGGCCCGATTGTTTATGTCAGCAAACTCTGCGCGGCGATGAACAAGCTCTCGGAAAGCTACAACGTATACGGCTGAGCATATTTCGCAATTACCGCTCCCGCGAAAAAGCCGCAATCGGCACGGAAAAACACACGCCCCTCCCCCAAAGGGGAGGGGTTTTGCGCGGCGCGCGAAACTTCGCCCTTATTCCGACAGCAGAAAGTCTATGATGTTTCGGAACAATATTCCCTCGTGGTCTGTTATATACGTTTTGTCCATCGAGAGTACCGTCTTCTCATAGTTGTCTTTGATGGCGGCGAGCGGAGCGAGCTCACGCTTTCTCACGCTCTCGTCCGCCATGCTCAGCGTCACTTGGTAATACTTTCTCGTGTCCTGCCTGATGGCAAGGAAATCCACCTCGCTGTCGAACCATTTGCCGACAAACACCCGATAGCCGCGCCGCAAAAGTTCGAAATAAACCACGCTTTCAAGCACATGGCCGATGTCGCCGTCGGAGTAACCCGCCAGCGCGTTTCGGATTCCGGTGTCCGCAACGTAGTATTTCGCCAACGTCTTCAGTTGCTCCTTGCCCTTGATGTCGCAACGGTCCGCCTGATAGACGATGAATGCCCTCTTCAGCGCGTCGAGGTAAGACGCGACGGTGGACGATTTGAGGTTTTCGCCGCGCCCCTGCGCGCTCAAAAAGCCGCTGATTTTGTTTGACGAGATAATGTTGCCCGTGTTGCTTATGACATATCGCATGATTTTCTCCAGTAGCCATACGTCGCTTATTCCGCTCCTCGCCACGATGTCTTTCACAACAACGGTATTGTATATGCCGAGCAGGAACTCGTTGATAATGGGCTCTTCTTGCGGCAGCGCCGTCACGGCGGGCAGGCTCCCGTATTTCAGATACTGCCGAAATTTGTCGGCAACGGTCATGTCGGCGGGAAGGTGGTCGGACAGCAAGAACTCCTTGAAAGAGAGCGGCAGCATTTTTATCTCCACATAGCGTCCCGAGAGAAGCGTGGCGATGTCCGACGACAATAAATAGGCGTTCGACCCGGTGATATAGACATCCGCGTCTATGTCGGTTTCGGCGCAAAGGCTGTTGACCGCTTTTTCCCACCCCGCCACCTGCTGAATCTCGTCGAGCAGCAGGTAGCATTTTCCGTTTCTCGGGATACGCCCGCGCACCAAATCGTAAAAACGGCGGTAATCGCGGATTTCGTCAAACTCCATCAGTTCGAAATTGATGTCAATGATGTTGTTCGCATCCACGCCGGATGCCAGAAGCTCTTGCTTGAAGAGCAGCAGCAACGTGGATTTGCCGCACCGCCTGAGACCCGTGACGACCTTGACCAAATCGCCGTCTTTATACGCTCTCAAGCGTTCCATATACTGCGGCCGGGCAACCATAGCGTTCACCTCATAGACATTATACGGCAAAGCCGGCAAAAAAGCAATACATTTTCCCCGGCGGGGGAAAAACTTCTAAATATCATAAGTTTTTCCTCTGTGGGGGAAAAACTTCTAAATATCATAAGTTTTTCCTCTACGGGGAAATGATTACTTGGCAGGGGCTGCCCGGGGGCGGGCGTTTTGGCTATCCGCCCGCTTCGCGGGCTCTCTGTGCCAACAGGGCGCTGTCTTTATAGTGGGCTATGCTCTCAAAAAGCACGGCGGCGTTCAGATAATAGCCCGTGCCCAAGAGGGAGACCGCTCGCTGATAAACCTGTTCGTCGCGCAGCAACGCCGCGCCGGGGTAATCGCCGAGCAGGTCCAACTGCGTCTTGGCCTCTTGGTGTCTGCCCTGTTCCAGCAGTTCGCGCGCTAAGTCCAGCCTCGCGGATTTTTCGCGCGCGCTTGCGTCTTTGTAATCGCCGAGCAGCGCGAAGGCTTCCGCCGCCGCGCCGTAGTCGCCCGCGTCGTGGTATTGCCGCGCCGCGCAATAAGCGGCGAAGTCTTTCGCGCCGCCGAACCGGTCCGGCACGGAGCGCATTGCCGCCGCCGCCGCGCCGGCATCGCCCAGCAGCAGCAGGGCGCGGGCGCGCGAAAAGTTTACGGCCGGCAGCAAAAACAGCAAAACCTCCGCCGTGAGGGCGGCAATCAACAGCAGAGCCGCGGCCGCAAGCGCCGTTTTGTAACTCCGCCGCTTGCCGGGTACATACATCTTGATTCTGCGTTCACGCGCCAAGGTCCGCACCCCCTACTTGCCCACACAAAACCTCTCAAACACCTGCCGCAGCACTTCTTCACTCACGTTTAGCCCCAACACCTCGCCCAAAGCGCCTATGGCGTATTCCAATTCGCCGAGCACGGCATCGGGCGTAACCCCGTCGGTCAGCGCCCGGGCGGCGCAAGCCGCGCCGTCGGCGGCCCGGGCGGCGGCATCCGCCTGCCTCGCGCTTGCCAGCACGGCGCCTT
Source organism: Oscillospiraceae bacterium (assembly GCA_031253545.1). GTDB lineage: Bacteria > Bacillota > Clostridia > Oscillospirales > UBA929 > WRLJ01. Next base: position 14,539 of record JAIRWH010000002.1, on the reverse strand, counting down.
CGCTTTCGCCCGGCCGCGGCGGCAGGGCGGAGAGCGCCTCGCGCAAACGGTCTATGCCTTCGCCCGTGAGGGCGGACACATAAAACACGGGCGCGTCGCCCTTCGGCTCAAAGCGGAGCGGCAGGTCGCACTTATTCACCACGGTAAAAGCCCGCCGGCCTTTTGCCGCGTTCCACACGGCCTCGTCTTGCGCGTCGGGCGGCTGCGAGCCGTCGAACACGCGCAGCACGGCGTGGGCTAAGTTTGCCGCTTCCAGGGCGCGCGACGCGCCCTCGCGCTCGGCGTGGCAACCCGCCTCGCGCAACCCGGCGCTGTCTTGCAGCCGCAGCAGCGCGCCGCCGAATGTTACGCGCTGCTCCACAATATCACGCGTGGTGCCCGGTTCGGGCGACACGATAACCCTGTCCGCGCCCGCAAGCGCGTTCAGCAACGAAGACTTGCCCGCGTTTGGCCTGCCGATGATGGCGCAGGCAAGCCCCTCGTTTATCAGTCTAACCTCTTCGTATGTATTTTGCAAGCGCTCCAACCTTCGCGAAACGGCGAAAAGCCGACGCGCCATATCCGCCGCGTCGGCGGGCGGCAGGTCCTCCTCCGGGTAATCCACCAAGGCGGTAAAGTGCGCCAACAGACCCGTCAGCTCGTCACATTCGCGCCGCAGACTCTCGCCCCGCGCGCCCGCGAGCATGGCCGCCCCGGCGCGCGCGGCGACTTCCGTGGGGGCGGTGATTATATCCGCCACGGCCTCCGCCTGCGCCAGGTCCAAACGCCCGTTGAGGAAGGCGCGTTTCGTGAACTCCCCCGGAGCCGCCGGCCTTACGCCGAGCCTTGCCAATTCCCCCATAACCGCCGCGAGCACGGCGGGCGAACCGTGGAGCTGCAGTTCCGCCACATCTTCGCCCGTGTAGCTGCGCGGCGCGGGAAACAGGAGCAGCAGCCCCGTGTCGAGCAACGCGCCGTTTGTCCTAACCTCGCCCGTCACCGCGCGCCGCGCGGGCGCGCCGGAAGCCTTCGCGCCGCCGCGCGGGAAAAACAGCGCGTCCGCGGCGGCGAACGCCCCCGACCCGCTGATTCGCACAATGCCCACGGCGGAAGGGGCGGCGGCTGTGGCGGGGGCGGCGATGGTATCGCTTCCGGGGGTGTTCACTGCAAAGTGAGCGTGCCGCCGCCGTCAATAATATCAAAGCTCTCGGGTATCCTGCGGAGTTTATTTATACCCACATAGAAGCCCGTCTGCTCCCCGTCGGTGGCGGCGGCATACCGGCGCCCGTCGAGCGCGGTCAGTTCAAAGGTGTGCGTGTCGCCGCCGTGCATGGTAAACGTGAAGGTGTACCGCTCCGCGCCGGGCGGCGCTTGCCCCTCGGCCCGGCCGTCGAGCGTGAGGTCGAGTACGCGGCGATACAGCCTGCGCCCGTTATCCTCCGATATTTCCTTGCCGTCTAACCGAAAGAGCGCCTCCTCCGGCGAACCGTCCGCGTCGAGCGTTATGTCAATGTCAAGCACCCGCCGGAGCCCGTTTAGGTCGTATTCCACCCGCGCGACATCGTTGATATTGTACAGTATGAGTATTGACACGCGCAGGAAGGTGGGGTCGGTGGTGAGGAAGCCGTAATCGGCGGCCGTGTCGAGGAGCACACAGTCTATGCCCTCGCGCATGATATAGCGTCCGCCGCTCTCGCTGTCCGCCGAGCCGATATACAGCGTGAGGTCAAGCCCCTCGCGGTCGGTGAGGCGGAGTATATACGGATTGTCCAACCCGTAGCGCGAAAGCTCGTCCGTGCTTTTGTCCGCTATCTTGGACGGGGCTATGCCGCACAGCGGGTTCAGAAACCTTTCTTTCAGCCTTGCGGTGTCGGCCGGGCCGGAAAAGGGGCGCAGTATCTCATAATCCGCGGAGAGCAACGGGTAATAGTCCGAGGGCTCGCCGCCCTCGCGGCGGTATATCGCCAATTCGGAGCCGTCCGGGCGCGTGAGCGTCACGTTTTCCATGGCCGTGGCAAACGTGAGCGTTTCGCCCGTCTCGTCATAGCCGTCGTATACGGGCATGAGCGAGAGGTTGTAGTAATCCTCCGCCGTCCTCAGCAGCTGCGAGGCCTGGTAATTGGAAACGATGTACACGTCGGAAGAGGCAAGGAGGCAGGCGTAATGCCCGGAGCCGGAGGGTGTCTGCGCGCCGATGAGCAGGTCGGTATACACGCCGTCGGCGGCCGTCACCCTCACCCGCGCCTGCGGCGGCTGCAAGCCGCAGTCGGCCATAAAAGCCTGCGGCGCGTTTTCCAGCACGAGCGACGTGGCGGCAAGGCGCATGGCGGCGTAAGAGGCGGTGGTGAGCATGGATGTGTTGGCGGGAAACAGTAGGTTATCCGCCTCCAACACGTACTCCCCGTCGCGCAGCGCGACGGTGTAAGTCTCGCCGCTTTGCAGCGTCACGCGCGCGGAGGCGAAAGAGTCATAGGAAAGGTCTGTGAGCGGCGGGGGGGAGGGGGAGGGCGATTCGCTCGGCTGCTCGTCGGGCGCTTTCTCCGGCAGGAGCGCCAAGAGCGCCACGGCACCGCCGAGCAAAAGCACAGCCCCGCCGCCGATAATGAGCTTGCCGCCGTCTTTCACGCGCGCCGCCTCCGCAGCCACACCACCAACCCGCCGACGATAATGGTGAGCGGCAGCGCCACCACGAGCAGGCCGATTATCACAATGCCCGGTATGCCGAAGAGGCTCAGGGGCGTGTCTTCCAAAGTTCTCGCGGGGATATTCACCGTCTTTGCGGCGGGGCTGAGATACGATATGAGCGAAGCGGCGATGTCGCGGTTGAGGTAGCCGCCCGCCGGAAGGAAGAGGCTGTCCATCATATACAGCGGCATGACCACCACCGTGGCGTATTCGTAGGTGTAGGTCTCGTTGCTGAACGTGGAAACGGTGCTCATCACGGCAAGGTCAAACGGCCCTACGGCATCGTCGTCGTCTTGCGCCACGGTTTTGTTGTCCGAGTCAAACGCCCGCGCGTAGGAACTTGAAGACGAGGCAATCAGGGTTTCGGCGGTAACGCTCGGCTTTTCCGTGAGCGAGAGCACGCGCGGCAGGAAGGCTATGCCGTATGTGTTGCGCGGCAGGGAGGCAAACATTTCGTGCTGCGTCGGCAGCGGCACCACCTGTTCGCGCTGCCCGCCCCAGTTAAACAGCGAATCGAGCACAAAGCTGTCTTCCAAACGTATGCCCCACTCGTTGAAGTAGCGCCGCAGCGATTCGCTCCGCTCGTTGTGCGTCAGGTATATCAAGCTGCCCTTGCTCCCGTTGAGGAAAGTGTCAATCATTTCGATTTCCGGCGCGGAATATTCCGCGCTCGGCGCGGCGATAACGAGTATTTCCGTGTCGGCGGGGATTTCCTCCGTGATGAGGTTTATCTCGTATACCTGAAAACCCGCGTCGGTATATAGGGTACGCAGTTCATCAAGCCCGTCCGTCTCTTCGCCGTGCCCCCTGATAATCGCCACGGAAGGCAAATACTCCGCCGTGACGTTGAGTATGGCGTTGGTGAGCATCCTCTCGCCCAAAAAGCCGCTTGCGGCGGAGTCGAACATATCCGCTATGGGTATATGCCTTGTGCGTTTCGCCCCGCCCTCGCCCGTGACCAGCACATCGCCCATCGCCACGTTGGAGGTCAGCCCGTATTGCTCGCGCAACCCCGGGTTGAGGTTGATGTCCAAAAATTGCAGCTTCACCAACCCGCCGGAAAGGCTCTCGTATTTGCGCATAAACTCCGTCAGTTCCCGCGCCTGCGTCATGGCGCTGTTTTCCGAGAGCAAAAACGAAAACGTGATGCCGAAGGGGAGGTCGCGAAGCGTATCCGCCGTGACGTCCGTAACTGTGTAGAGGTCAAACGACGTGATGTCCGCCTTTAAGTAAAAGCGCTCCGTGAGCATACCCGCCAGCACGTTGAGCAGCACAAACGCCGCCACGGCGACGGCCACGAAGGCAATCGCCGCGCCCTCGCGCCCTATGTTGATTTTCCCGATGTTCATAGTGTCCGTGTCCTCCGTCCCGGTTGTAATCCGTTATCCGCTGTTTGCCGCGTCATGCCCTGCGCTTGCGTTCGAGTATGCGGTGGCAGAAAAACAGAAACAGGGCGGCGGCGCTGAGGAAGAAAATGATGTCGTCCAAGGCGATAAGCCCGGCGGTGATGGTGTCGTGGCGACCCGTGATGGAGATGAAGTAGAGCACCGAGGTTATCCAAGCCGGCATGGAACTGAAACCGTTTTTGAGCATATCTAAGATATACAGCAGGAAAAACACGCCGTAGGAGCTGACGGCGGCGATGAGTTGGTTTTCCGTGAGCGAGGATATAAAAACGCCTATGGAGATATACACGCCGCCCACAAGCAGCATGGCGAGGTAATTGCCCGCCACCTCCGCGCCGTTGGGCGCGCCGTATACGGCGATAATCAGCACCCACAGCAGCGCCGCCACAAGCGCGAGGGCATACACGGCGAACGCGGCCAAGAACTTGCCGAGCACCACGGATATCGGGCGTATCGGCGCCGTGAACAGCAGTTGGTCGGTCTTCTGCTTGAAGTCTTCCGCGAAGCTCCGCATTGTGAGGAGCGGTATGGTGAAGAGGTTGATGAACATCATGGTGGAGAAGACCCCCGCCACGGAAGAGCGGGAATCCATGATATTGCCGAGCGAAAAGAAGATGTTCATTATCAGCAGGAAAACCCCCAGAAACACAAAGCCCGTCATCGAGGTGAAAAACGCGCGGAAATCGCGCTTAAATATCGCGCCCATTCATTGGACCTCCTTCTTTTCCGTGAGCGAAATGAACACGTCTTCAAGCGACACCGTCTCCGGCCGCAGCATGAGTATGGGCCAGCCCGCCGCCGCAAGGGCGGAGAAAAGCGGCTTGCGCACGTCCATATTGGGCAGAGACTCCACGAGGAAATCGCAGCTGCGCTCCTCCACTTCGCCGATAGGCTCCGCCTTCTTCACCCCGTCGCGGCTTTTGAGCAACGAGAGCACATTGTCGCGCGGGCCCGCCACGCGCACCACTAACTTGCGTTCGCCCGCCATACTGCCCGCTAAGTCGGCGGGGCTGCCGTCGGCCACGATTTTCCCTTCGGAGATGACCAGCACCCGTTCGCACACGGCCGACACTTCCTGCAATATGTGCGTGGAGAGCATAACCGTGTGCGACTGGCCGAGGTCTTTGATGACCTTACGCATATCCATTATCTGCTTTGGGTCCAAGCCTGAGGTCGGCTCGTCGAGTATGAGTACGCACGGGTCGCCGAGCAACGCCTGCGCGAGGCCCACGCGCTGCCTGTAACCCTTGGAGAGGTTACGCAGCAGGCGGTGCCGCACGTCCTGTATATCCGCCATTTCGCACACGTCGTCTATATGGCGGCGGCGGGGCAGCTCCGTCACGCCTTTCAGGTCGTAGACGAAATCGAGATATTCCGCCACTTTCATGTCGTGGTAGAGCGGGGGCTGCTCCGGCAGATAGCCGATATTGCGTTTGGCGCTCACGGGGTTTTCCAGCATATTCACGCCCGCCACATACACCGAGCCGGAGGTGGGGGCGAGATAGCCGGTGATGACGTTCATCGCCGTGGTCTTCCCCGCGCCGTTAGGCCCGAGGAACCCCACAATCTCCCCTTCGCCCACGGTGAAGCTGATGTCGGTCACGCCGCGCTGTTTGCCGTAGCGTTTGGTCAGTTCCGTTACCTCAATCATAGCCGCCATACCTCCCGTAGATTACAGCATACATCGCTTTTGTGTGTTTTGTGTGAAGATATACCGCTGTTGCAACGAATAAAGAAGGGGTTCGAGCGGCGGACAGTCATTCCCGCTTTCCTAACGGCCGAAACCGTAGCCCCCGCCGCCGTTCGGCCATATCACCCCCGCCTCGGTTATAAACGCCGCAATCAGCCGCGCGGGCGTTATGTCAAACGCGGGGTTGAAGGTCTTTACCCCGCGCGGGGCCGCGGGTCGCGCGAACCACAGGTCGGTAATCTCCCCGCCGTCGCGCTCTTCCACGGCAATGCCGCGCCCGTCGGCGCAACCGGGGTCAAAGGCCGAGCGCGGCGCGCAGATATAAAGCGGCACGTTGTAATGGCGGGCGCAAATCGCGAGCGGCAATGTGCCCACCTTGTTTGCCGTGTCGCCGTTCGCGGCCACCCTGTCCGCCCCGGCAAACACGGCGCCCGCCCGCCCGGCGGCCATTACGCCTGCGGCGGCGGCATCGCAGATAAGGGTCACGTCCGCGCCGCTTCGCAGCAGCTCGAAGGCGGTAAGGCGCGCGCCTTGCAGCAGCGGGCGGGTCTCGCAGCAGTAGACTTTCAGTTTATAGCCCATTTCGTTGGCCGTGTAGAGCGGCGCTAACGCCGTGCCTATCCCGCAAGTGGCCAAAGCCCCCGCGTTGCACACGGTGAGCACCCCCATACCCGGCGCGAGCAGCGGGAGACCCGCCCGCCCGATGGCGCGGCAAGCCGCCTCTTCCTCCTCCTCCAAGCCGCGCGCCGCAGTCACCATAGCCTCCGCGTTCTCCGCGGCGCGGCAACGCTCCAACGCCAGCGCGAGGCTCACCGCCGTGGGGCGCGCGGAAAGCAGCGTTCGCGCGGCCGCGTCTACGTCCTCGCCGCGCAGCGCGGCAAGGCAAAGCCCGTAGGCCGCCGCCACGCCTATGGCGGGAGCGCCGCGCACCCGCAGCGACGCGATGGCCTCGCGCACCTGTTCGGCGGAGGTAAGCTCGATATAGCGCTCGCGCGAAGGCAGGAGCGTCTGGTCAAGCAGCGTCAGCCTGTCCGGTCCGCGCTCAAACTTCAGCGTATACATCACGCGCCGCCTTCCGCGCGGGCTTTCCGCGTCGGCACCACGGCGCGTTCCGCCGCCACCCAAAGCCCGGCGCAGAGCGCGCATTCCGCGGCGCAGGCAAACACCGCCCCCGTAACCCCGCCGAAACTCAGCCCCGCCACGGCGGCCTTGGTCACAGCCGTAAAAACGGAGCAGAGCGCCATACAGAGCCTCGCCCGTTTTGCCGCGCGCAGAGCGCCGAGCAGGGGCGCGGGAGAGTGGCCCAATATCACCGCCGCCGAAAGCTGGGCTCCGGGCCCCTTTTCGTAGCCGTCCAGCAATACCCCGGGGTTGGCCTTCTCCGGCAACACCTTATCGTTCACGGCGCTGCCCAAGTATATCGCCTTGCCGCCGGATTCGTCAAGAAGCTCCGAAAACACGCGCTCCATGTCTCGCGGCAACACGGCGGCGTGCACGTCGGTCACGCCCAGCAAGGCGCTCACGCGCGAAGCCTGCTCCGCCTTCGCCCCCGTAATATACACGGGTTCGATACGCATTTCGCTCAACGCCTTGCCCAGCCCCTCCGCGCCTTCGCGCAGGGCGGGGTTCGGCTTCACCTCGGCCGCCTCCCTCATGGTCTGCGCGCCCGCCGCGCCGATTATGGCCGTTGTGGCCGTGCCCAGCGAATCCATCACCTCGCCTCCCGCGCCCACAAAGCCCTCACGCGCCGCGCCCAGCATAAACACCCTCCGCAGGTGAGCCATCGCCCCGGTAAGGCCGAAGGAACCGCCCACAAACAGCACGGCCGCCGCGCGCCGCGCGCTCACCGCCGCGCCCGCGCCCATGAGCAGCGAAGCCGCGAAGCCCGCCGCCGCCGCCGCCGCCGCTCCAATGGGCAATATGGCGGCGGCGGAGAGGATACGCCGCTCCGAATGTGAAGGGCGTTCCGCGGCGATGATGGCCGCGCGCCGCCATTTTTCGTACAGCGATTCGGAGGCGGGCCCCGCGGGCTTTATGGCAAGCAGGCCGAAGCCGTTGCGCGAGGCGGCCCTCACGGGGCTGCCCGGGCTTACCGACACACCAATGCCGCCCGGCGCGGGCGGGTAGGCGTATATCTTGCTCTCGCCTTTCGCCACCACGCCGTCGCAGGGCAAAACCTCGTCTTCGCGCACCACCACGGCATCGGTGGCCAGCACCTCGCCCGGCGGTATATGCAGCACCTTCCCGGCGCGGTAGACCGTGGCCGTGTCCGGCAGGCCTTGCAAACCGAGGGCTAATTTCCGCGCGCGCAGCTCTTCGGCTTTCGCGGTGAGATATTCCGCGCCGACAAGCAGGGCCACGCAGAGCGGCGCTTGCCACACGGCGCCCGTAATAAGGAGCAGCGCCCCCGCCGCAAGCGGGGCGGCAAGCGCCCGCAACGCCCGCTTCACATAGGAAAGCGGGTCAGGCGCGAAGTGAGTATGCCGCGGCGAAAAGCGTTTCAAGCCGTTCTCTCCTTCCCGTGAGCCAAAGCCAGCCCCAGAGGGCTTCCACGGCGGTGGCGGCGCGGTAGTCGCGCGCCGACGCGCCTTTGGGGGCGGCGTGGGTCTTGCTGTTGCGCCCACGCAAAAACACAGCCCGTTCGTCCTCGCTCAAAAGCCCGGCTATGCGGGCGGCTGCCCCGCCCTGCGCCGAGGCGTTCACCCGCGCCACACGCTCGCTGTGGAGCCGTCGCGCCGTGACCGCCGTGCCTTCGGCGCAAAGGCGCGTGCGTACCATGAGCTCATACACGGCGTCGCCCACCTGCGCTAAGGCGGCGGTGGTCAAGCCGAGGGCGTGTTCGTCGGATAAACCGGGCGAGAGCGAATACATTGTCTTACATTCCTCCGTTGTTGTCAACTGTCCGAGGCGTGGCAGAGGCGCGTTACGGCCTCGTATGCCAACATCAGCCCCGCGCACCCGGGCACCCAACAAACGCTTGCCACGCGGCGCGAAGCGGGGCGCGCGGGCTTTTCGTCGCTCCAAAGCACCCTGTGGCTTTCCACGCCGCGCTTTCGCAGCTCCCTTCGCAGGGCCTTCGCCAAGGGGCACACGGCGGTGTCGAATATATCGCCCATGCGCAACGCGAAAGGGTTTACCTTATTGCCCATGCCCATGACGGAGAGCACGGCGACACCGCGCCGCAGGCAAAAGGCGATGAGGTCGGCCTTGTCGGTCACGGAGTCGATGCAGTCGAGCAGGATGTCGTATTCATCGGTGAGCAAAGTCTCGCGCGAGACCGCCGTGAAGCGTTCGGTCCTCGCGCTCACGCGGCAGTCGGGGTTTATATCGCGGCAGCGGCTTGCCATGACCTCGGCTTTGGGCAGCCCCACCGTGGATGTAAGGGCGGGGATTTGGCGGTTAATGTTGCTTTGCGCCACCACATCGAAGTCAATCAGCGTGAGCGCGCCCACGCCCGAACGCGCCAAGGCCTCGGCGGCAAAACCGCCCACCCCGCCCAACCCCACCACGGCCGTGTGGCTTTGCGAAAGGCGCGAGAGCGAGGGTTCGCCCAGCAGCGCCGCCGTGCGCTCATGCCGCTCCGAGGTCAACAGAAAAGCCTCGCGAGCAGCAGGGCGGCATCCGCGCGCGTCATATTCCTTTGCGGCGAAAAGCGGTTATTGCTCCCGCCGCTCACAAGGCCGGCGCGGTGGAGGGAGGTGATGGCGGCGCGGGCAAAGGCCGGCGCGTCGGCGATGTCGGCAAACGCGGGCTCGCCGCCGGGCAGGCCCTTGGGCATGGCCATATACAGCAGCGCGCACACGGCCGCGCGGCTGATGGGTTCGTCGGGCAGGAACCGCAGCGTGCCGTCCGGGGCGCGCGTGCCGCTGAGAAGCCCCGCGGCAAAGCCCGCTTTCACCGCCGCGTCGTCGGTATCGGCAAACGGCGAAGGCAGAGCCGTAGCCGCCCGCGCGTCAAGGCCGAGCATGGCCGCCGTCATGCGCGCCAGCTCCAAGCGCGTGATAAGCCTGCCCGGCTCGAAGAGGCGTTTGCCGTTTTGCCCCTGCGCGGTGTCGAGCACCCCCGCCGCGTCTAAGTAAAGCAAAAACATCGCGTAAGGATGGGTGATAATATCTTCCGGCGCTCCCGGCGCGGCGGGCGCTCCCTCCGCGTAGGCGGAGGCGCGGGCGTAATTGCCGAAAGCGTCCGCGGCGGTCACGGTGAGCGCCCCAAGCGCGCCGTCCGTCTCCGGCACCCTTGCCCGCAAAGCGCCCGTCGCCGCGTCGTAGTCAAAGTCCAAAGGCTTGCCGCACCAAGTCACGGAGATGTACTCTTTCGGCACCGCGCCCGCATTGTCGCTCACGGCGGCGGTATATAAAACGCCGTCCCCGCTCTGCGGCGCGGTGAGCGCGGGCGCGGCGGCATCCGCCTGCGGCAGCCAGGAGAATGTGATATGGTCGAGCCAAAACACGCCGCTTTGCCCCTGCGCGCCCTCGCCATATGTCAGCGTCAGGCCGTCAATACCCGTCGCCGCCCGCGGCAGCTTCGCGGAATACAGCGCGTATTCCCCGTTGTTCAGCGGAGCGGCGGCCACAGGCGAAGCGCCGTCGGCGGTCACGGCCGTGAAGCCGAGCGTGTGCGGCGAGCCGTCGCCTTTGAGCCAGAAATATACGTATTCGGGGTAATCGTCGGCCACAAGGCGCAGAGGCAACGTCAGCCCCGCCCTGTCCGCGCCGAAGTCGTAGGCAAGCTCCCCCGCGCCGCTCCCCCGTGCCGCAAGGCCGTATTTGCCCGTGCGTGAGAGCGCGAGCCCCGGCGCGGCGATATTCTCGTCGCCCTCGAAGTCCTTTGCCGTTATGGCCTGCGGCGTGGAGACGACCACCCGCGCCTGCGCCGAAGCCCCGCCGCCGCTCGCCCGCACCGCGCCCGCCGCGCCCGCCTCATACGCGCCGCGCAGCAGCCCGCTTTCGCTCATTGCGCCCAAGGCCGCGTCCGCCGACCAGGCAAACGCCGCGCCCTTCACAGCCACGGGCTTTCCGCCGTATGTGCCGCCGCTCGCCTCATATTGAGCCGAGCCGCCCGGTTTCACGCTCGCGGGCCCCGCGATGGCGAGCGTGTCCAGCGTATCGGTATATCTCACGGCAAGGCTGCCGCGTATGCCGCCGTAGGACGCCGTTACCTCCGTGCCCGTAAACGCCCAGTCCAAAAGCGCCGGGTCGGGCGCGGGGGCGGGGTGCCCGCCGGAGTCGGAGGCATACGCGGCGTATTCGCCGCTTGCCCCCGTATAAAGCAGCTCCGAGCCGTAGACGTGCAGCGCCGCCATATCACCCGTGACCGGAGCGGTGTTCACAAACATCATAAAGTTCACGCACCTGCGCGGCGAGCCGTCCGACGGCCTGTTGGTCAAGATGAACGTATCCTTGCCCGGTTCGGCGATGCCCGCGCTCGTGGAGCCGCCGCCGTCAAGCTCCAAGGCCTGTTCGCAGCCGAGGTCGAGCATACGCCGCGCCACGCTCGGCAGCGAAAGCCCGTGACTGTATCCGCTCTGCCGCCCGTCCACGGTGTAAAACACCACCGAGCCGTCCGGCCTGATACCCGCGGCGGTACGCGGCGCGCGCGACGCGCCGTGGCTGTCCGAATCCAAGCCCGACACCACGCCGCCGTTTACCAGCAAGGGTCTCAGGCCGCCGCAGGCGGTCACCACGTCTTCCCAATAGCTCCCGCCGAGGGCGGCCACGCTTACCGTCACTTCGTCGCCCGGCGCGAGGGAATCCATGCGGACAATCGGCTCGGCAGTGGACGCGGAGAGCACGAACTCGTCTTGCGCGATATTCACGGCGGCGGTGCCGGTATGCACGGAGGTGACCACGCACGCCACGCTGCCGCCGATTGTGAGCCTGTCGGAAGCTTTCATCACCACATGCTTGCCGCGCCGCGTGGTGCGCGTGGTTTCCGAAAAGTCGGACGTGTACAAAAACAGCATATCCACATCGCGCACGCGGTTGATTCTGTCAATCTTTTGCGTAACGCCGCCGGCGGTAAATGCGATACTCAGCTGCGGAGCGCCGATAACGGCCTTGCCGTCGGGCAAAAAGCCCAAGGCGCGCACGTTGTTGTCGCAGGTGATGATAACGCCGTTATCCACAGTCAAGCCGATGGGGGTCATATACGCGGTGCTGAAAAAGTCGGCGTTCACCCCGCCCACAACGGCGCGGCCTTGGTCTTTCAGCTTCTGCGCCGCCTGCGGCAGCGTGAGCGCGGAGTTATACACATAATCGCTTCGCGCGAGTACGGGCACTATGGGCGAACCGGGCGCGAGGGTGAAGATACGTTCTTCCTGCCGCCCGGAGAGCGAATGCGTCACGGTTTGCGCGGTGTAGGGCATCGCGCCGCCGAGCAAATATTCCCGGCTTTCGAGCACGGTAACGCCGGGCGCGGCGGCGGACGCGGGCAGATAAACCGCCATGAGCGCCGCGCAAAGCAACAGCGCCGACATCCGCCCGCGCGAAGACGCCGGGTTATCCGCCCGTCTTGCCACCGCGCCCTATATCAGTTTCGCCGTGTAATACACGGCGGCGGCAAACCAATAGGCAAAGCAGGCAAAGATGGCGTAAAACGCGGCGGCGGAGCCGAACAGCATGGACGCGGCAAGCCCCAGCGCGGTCACGCCGCAGGCGTAAAGCAACGCCTTGCATTTGCCGTCGGGCGGGCGCAAAAGCAGTTTGCCGAGCCTTATGCCCTTTTTGCTCCGCCAGAGCAGGGCGGCGGCGGCCGCAAGCGCCGTGACCGCCCAAAACACGGCTATGGTGCGGTTGACATACGGCCTTTGCGCGGAATAGCGCAGCCCTTCGCTCACAAGCCAAAAGCCGAACGCCGAGCCGAATGAGATGAGGCTTGTAAATATAAACTCACGCTTGTATATGTAGCACAAAAGGTACAGCAAAGCCATTACGGGCAGAGCCACATACAGCGGCGTTATGCCGAGCGCGGAATAGCGGCGCAGGTAAAGCAACGCGAAAGCCGCCACGGCCGCAAGCCCCGCTATATGCAGGCAGAGCGGGGAGAGCAACGCACGGGAACGCAAGGCGTAAGCGGCGCAGACCGCGCCCAGCGCGAGCGCGAGAAAAGCTATGCCGCCATATAGGGCTATGCCGTGCACAAGCGTTACCTTCCCCTCCTCGGTGAGCAGGCGGTAGAGCCACACGAGCGCCATGATATAGCCGATTGCCGCGGCAAACGCCGCTAAGACGCGGTATGTGAACAAATCGTCTTGGCGTTGCTTCCTCGCAAGCTCCGCGCCCGTTTTCCTCCCGGTATTCGCCATAGTGCCATCGCTCCTTCGCGGCAAAGCCGCCGTATCCCGTCTGCCGACAACCGACACGCCGCCGGCGCGCCACGTTCCCTAACTGCTAACAACTAACCACTAGGAACTAACAGCTGAGGATTATATGCACCCCGCCGCGTATAACACGGCCACCGCAGCCGCCACGGGTGCCGTTTCGCAGCGCAGTATCAACCCGCCAAGCGCCACGGAAAGCCAGCCTTCGCCAATGGCGAGAGCCTCCTCCTCTTCCGTGTAGCCGCCTTCCGGGCCCGTGAGTATGCTTACCTCGCCGCCTATGTCCGCGCCGCGCAGTATTTCGCCCAAAGGGTGGCTCTCCCTCTCGCAACAAAACAGGCGCAGCCCCGTCACGGGCAAGCGTGCGGCTTTGGGAAACGTGACCGCCTCGCGCAGCTCCGGGAGCACCGCTCTGCGGCTTTGCTTCGCCGCCTCGCAGATAATGCCGCGCCAGCGCCGCAGGCGCGGAGGTTCGGGCAAAGCCGCCACGCACCGATTGCTGACCACGGGCGTTATGCTCGCCACGCCTATTTCCGTGGCCTTCTGCAGCGTGTACTCGTATCGCTCGCCCTTAGACAGCGACGGATACAGCCGCACCTTCACGGCGGGTTCGCGCGGGCTGACCCTCACGTCTTCCGCCATCGCCGTGAGCGCGCCGCCGGACGCGGAGGTAATCACGCAGGCGGCCTCGCGCCCCGCGCCGTCGCTGACCGTGAGCCTGTCGCCCTTTCCCAGCCTAAGCACACGCAAGGCGTGGCGCGCCTGCTCGCCGGAAAGCGTAATCTCGCCGGAAAGCGGGGCGCCGGGCGCAAAGAAACGGGGGGCGCTAAATAAATCTATCATCTTTCGCCGCAAATATCAAGCGCTCGAAATGAAAATGCAAACGGAAGCAGCGCGTCCAACGTGAATACCTCCATATCATCGCCGCGCGAACAGATAACCCGCAGGGCGGGGGCAAACTCGAAAAGCGTCTGGCGGCAAACGCCGCACGGGGCGCAAAGCCCCTCTCCGGGGCCCGCCACGGCGAGCGCCTCAAACTCCCGCTCACCCGCGCTCACAGCCGCGGCCACAGCCGCCCGCTCGGCGCAAACAGACGGGGAAAAGGCGGCGTTTTCCATGTTGCACCCGGCGTACACCGCGCCGGAGCGCGCGAGCAGCGCCGCGCCCACCGAATAGCGCGAGTAGGGGGCATAGGCGCGCACGCGAACCCGCCTTGCCGCGTCCATAAGTTCGGAGTCGCGCATGGTTCTCACCCTCTTTCTGTAATTTGCGTGAAGTTTGCGCCAAACCTATTGTAAAACATCGCGCCATCAATTACAATAAAGGCGGTATACATAAACACGGGAGGAACATAACATGGAAACCATGACGGCGGAGCAGGCGCTCTCGAACGCGAAGAGCCACACCTTTGAGTCGGTGTGGGCGACATTGGACAGGATAGCGGAAGAAAACGAGCGCCGC
>JAIRWH010000073.1 GCA_031253545.1 Oscillospiraceae bacterium | reverse complement strand
AAGCGCCGCCTTGCGGCGGGAGGGAGGCAATATGCTCGCGTGGCTTTTCGCGGGGCACATGGCGGGGGACTTTTTGCTCCAAAACAAGTGGATGGCGCAAAACAAGACCCGCGCCGCCGCGCCCTTGCTGCTCCATTCGGCGCTCTACTCCGCCGCCGTGTGGCTCTTTTCGCTCGGCGCGGGCGGGGGCGGCCTGCGCCCTTGGTGGCTTGCCGCCATATTCATCTCGCACGTGCTGCTCGATAACCGCCTGTTCGTGCGGCTCTGGTGCAAGCGCGTCACGCGCAGCCACCCCTCGGAGGCGCTTGCCGCCCTCACCGACCAAGCCTGGCACATCGCCGCGTTGGCGGCGGTGTGCGCCTTAGATGCCGCGCTATGACAGACGTTACCGAAAAACTCTTAGACGTGGGCATAGCGCTCTCGGCCGAGAAAGACGCCAACCGCCTGCTGGAGATTATCCTCGACGCGGCTATGGACATATCGCGCTGCGACGGCGGCACATTGTATATACTGCGCGACGAAAAACTGCACTTCAAGCTGCTCAAAACCAAGTCACGCGGGTTTCGCCGGGGCTTTGACGGCGAGGCGGTGGACCTGCCGCCCGTGCCGCTCGCCGGCTCAAACGACTGCGCGCGCGCGGCCTTGACCCGCCGCCCGGTAAACGTGGCGGACGTGTATGCCTGCGAGGGCGACAAATACAGCGGCACATTGCGCTACGACGCGATGACGGGCTACAAGACAGTCTCCATGCTCTCCGTGCCAATGGAAGACGACAGGCAAAACGTCATCGGGGTCTTGCAGCTGATTAACGCGCAAGACTGCGACGGCAGCGTGGCCGCCTTCGCCCCGGAGTGCGAGAGGGTCATCTATTCGCTCGCCTCGCAGGCGGCAATCTGTTTGGTCAACCGCAACTACGCCCTTGAGATAACCGAGCTGCTCGATTCGTTTGTGCGGGCGATGGCCGCCGCCATTGACGCGCGAAGCCCCTACAACGCCAACCATACCCGCAACATGGCGCGCATGGCCGAACGCTTCACGGCGTATCTTGCCGAAAACGGCATATCGCCGGGCGACGGCGGCCCCGAACCGGGGCGCGGCCTGCTCATGAGCGTGTGGCTCCACGACATAGGCAAGCTCGCCGTGCCCGCCGAGGTGATGGATAAGCAAAGCCGCCTTGGGGCGATGATGCCCGCCTTGCGGCAGCGGTTTGCCGCATACCGTATGCGGGCGGAAATAGACCTGCTGCGCGGCGATATTACGCCGGGCGAACACGAACGCCGCGCGGAGGAAATCGGGCGAATAGAGGCGCTTGTCTCGGAAGCGGACGCGGCCGGCTACCTCACGGACGAAACGCTTGCCGCCGTGAGGGAGGCGGCGGAAACGCTCGCCGCCGGCCCGGACGGCCCGGAGCCGTACCTCACCGCGGAGGAGGCGGCGTGCCTCGCCGTGCGGCGCGGCACCCTCACCGACACGGAGCGGCGGCTCATGGAAAGCCATGTGCAAATCACGGAGCGCATACTCTCGCAAATGAGCTTCCCCGCGCAATACCGCGATGTGCCCGGCTGGGCGAGCGGGCACCACGAGCTGCTCAACGGCAAGGGTTACCCGCGCGGCCTCGCGGGCGAGGATATACCCGTGCCCGTGCGCATACTCACCATATTGGATATTTACGACGCGCTCACGGCAAACGACCGCCCGTATAAGCCGCCCATGCCGCCGGAAAAGGCCTTCGCCATACTCGAAGACATGGCGCGCGGCGGGCAGCTCGACACACGCCTGCTGGCGCTGTTTGCGGAGAGCGGCGCGTGGAGGGGCCAATGAGGAAAGACCCTTTCGCGCTGCGGGCGGCGCTGACGGCGGCGGCGCTCTGGGTGGTGTGCGCCGCGTTGCCGATAGCGGGGCAGCCCGCGCTCATAGAATACCGCCTGTACGATTCGCTGTATCAGCGCGTGCGGCCTGCGGACACGCGCATTGTGCTAATCGGCATAGACGAACCGAGCTTGGGCAGGTTGGGCAGGTGGCCCTGGCCGCGCGGCATAATGGCCGACGTGGTGAATATACTCGCCGAAGGCGGCGCGGCGGCCGTGGGCATAGACGTGCTCTACGACACGCCGAGCGACCCGCAAGAAGACGCGCTCTTGGCGGAAGCCGTCGCGAACGCGCAAAACGTGGCGCTCGCGGCAAGCGGCACATTCATGCGCCGGACGGCCTCCGTGCAAAGCGGCTACCCGGAGGCGGACGGGCTGGTCGCGCCGATGGGCTTGTTCGCCCCCGCGGCCGTGGCGCACGTAAACGCGCATATTGACCCGGACTCCGTGGTGCGCCGCGCGTTATACGGGCTGTATTATAACGGCGAGTTCTACCCGTCGCTCTCGCGGGCGCTCGCGGAAATGTACCGCTCGCGCGTGGGTGCCCCAAGCGCGGCAAGCCCGCCCCTTGACGGCGGCGGACTGTATTACGTCAGCTACACGGGGCGCGCGGGGTGGTACAGACCCGTGTCTTTCGCCGACGTATACGAGGGGAAGGTGCCCCCGCGCTACTTCAAGGATAAGGTTGTGCTAATCGGCCTTACGGCCGCGGGCGTGGTGAGCGACTGGCAGTTCACGTCCATAGACGGGGAAAAGGCCTCCTACGGCGTGGAGATTCACGCGAACATGACGCAGCAGCTTTTGGAAGGCAGATACATCACAGCGCTGCCGCTGCCGCTCTCGCTCGCGTTCTTCACGTTGTTTGCCGCCGTAAGCGCGCTCTGCTCCTTGCGGCTCAGGCCGCTTTGGGGGTTGGCGGCCCTTGCGGCCACGCTCGCCGCCTACGGGCTCGCGGTATACGCCTTAGTGCTTATGGATATTACCGCGCCCCTCACGCCCGCGCCGCTGTATTGCCTTGCCGCCTATGTGGCGGCCTTGGTGTGGCACTACGCGCGCACACGGAGCAACGAAAAGGCGGTCTTTGACACGTTTGGCAGGTATATGGAGCCGGAAGTTATCCGTAAAATCCTCAGCGAGGGCGAGGAAGGGCTGAAATTGGGCGGGCAGCGGCGCTTTGTGGCGGTGCTGTTCGCCGACGCGCGCGGGTTCACCGCGCTCTCGGAGCAGAGCGAGCCGGAGGAGGTGGTGCGCCTGCTCAACGGCTGCTTAGACATCGCCTCCGACTGCGTGCGCCGCCGCGGCGGCGTATTGGATAAGTTTATCGGCGACGCCGTCATGGCCATCTGGAACGCGCCCTACGACACGCCCAACCCCGCCCTCTCCGCCGCCCTTGCCGCCGTGGATATACAGAGGGAAACAAGCGGTATGCCCGTGCGTTTCGGCATAGGCATAAACGCGGGCGATGCCGTAATCGGCAATATCGGCGCGAGCTTCCGCATGGATTACACCGCCATAGGCGACACGGTAAACACGGCCGCGCGCTTGGAGTCGCGCGCGAAGGCGGGGCAAATCCTCGTCAGCCGCTCGGCGGCGGAGCGCATACAGGGCGGCGGCGTGGCGTTGCGTTACATAGGCGGCATGGCCGTGAAAGGCAAAACCGCCGAGGTGGAGGTATTCGAGGTGTCGCAAGACCCCGCGCCCATCAGCGTATAATCCGCACCTCCGGGTCGGCGCGCAGCTCGATTATGTCGCCGCAGGCGGAAAGGTCGAGCTCGGTGAGGCGGTTGTTGTAGCAGCGGAGCGATGTCAGGGCGGTCTGGCGGCTCAGGTCAAGCTCACTCAGCAGGTTATACTCGCAGCCGAGCGAGGTGAGCGCCGCGTTGTCGCTCAGGTCAAGCCCGGTGAGGCTGTTGCCGCCGCAGTGCAGGTTGGTGAGGGCGGTAAGCCCCGTGAGGTTCAACAGCGTAAGGTTGTTGCTGCTGCAATGCAGTTCCGTGAGGGCGGTAAGCCCCGTGAGGTCCAGCGACGTAAGGCCGTTGCTGCTGCAAGCGAGCCATGTGAGCGAAGAAAGGCCGCGCAGGTTCAGCTCCGTGATGTTGTTTACCCTGCAATCAAGCTCCGCAAGGGCGGTGAAGCACTCTATGCCGGAAAGGCTCTCTATCTCGGAATACGAAAGCGACAGGCGCGTTATACCCGCCACGTCGCCCTTCAATATATAGCCCTCCGGTTTGTCTATGAGCGCGCGCACGGCCGCCTCGAAGTTGGGGTCGGCAAACGGCACGGCGTCGTCCGGCGTTTGGTCGAGCCAACCTTGAAGGCGCGGGTCGTCTATGTGGGAGTAATAGTCCTCCTCCGTGAGCGGCAAGAGCGAAAGCTCGCCCCCCGCGTCCACTTCGGCCGCGCCGTCGCTCACGTCCGTGCCGCCGATACTCACCGTGCCGCCGAACACGGCAAGGCGCGTTACGCCGCCGGCGTGCCGCACGGAGAATACCGTGCCGCGCACGGCAAGGGCGGCGTTGGGCGTGGTCACGGCAAGCGGGCTGTTTGTGTTGACCCAAACCTTGCCTTCGTTGAGCGCGTATTCGCCCACTTGCAGGCTTGTATGCTCCTCTACGAGTATATACTGCCCTTCGCCCAGCTCCAAGCTCGTCCAAGACTGCGCGCCCGTAGACACCGCGTCGTTGCGCGCCAGGGCCAGGCCCCGAAACGCCGCGAACGTCTCGCCGCTTTGCGTGGCGGACACATCGCCGGCGAGGTCCTCCACAGCCGCCACGCGCGGCGGGGCGGCCTGCGAGGGCGAGGGCGAGGGGGAGGTCGACGGCGAGGGCGGAGGGGGGGACACGGGCGAGGGGGAGGGCTCTTTGGAGGAATCGGGGGGTGTGTTGTCGCGCGTGGCGAGTATGACGGCGGTGACCACGCCCACGGCAAGGAGCACGGAGGCGGCGGCGATGGCAACGGTTTCGTGCTTTTTCATGGTTTGCGCCTGCCCTTCTGTTTATTTGCCTTTGCCGGCACGGGCGCCGCGACGGGCGGCCTTCCCGCTTTTACAAAATATACCACAACGCAAGCGCGCGCGCAACCCCCGCCCCCGCGCCCCCCGTCCACTAACAGCTAACCACCACAATGTCAAGCACAAGTTAAAAATATTTTTTCGGCTTGTGCTTCGACCTTGCCCTTTCGTGGGTCGGGTATTTCCCGAAATATGCCGACGATACCCTCGTACATATTGTCACCTGCTTTCTTTTGGCAACATTATACGATAATGGGTGTGTTATGTAAACCGGTATTTCGTAAGCGTTTGCCGTGAGCGCAAAAGTGGCTGTATGTGACGGACGAGCGTGGCGGCAATCGCTGCGGCAACCCGGAAAACACAGGGCAGTTTTTGGAAGCCGGAGGCGGCGGGAGCTTGACAAAACCGCAAAATAG
>JAIRWH010000034.1 GCA_031253545.1 Oscillospiraceae bacterium | reverse complement strand
GCCCGCTGCGAGCCGGAGGCGGCGTAAGTGTATTCGGGCGAGGGCGAAATGTCGGCGGCGCCGGCGCTCGTGTCGAACACGGCGGTATACAGCACAAAGTTTTTCCATCGCAGCGTGCCGTTTGCAAGACATTGTCCGTTAATCCGTTACGAGGCTATTTACAAAGCGCGGTAAACGGTATATAATAACCATGGCTGGCCGGTGTGATGGAATTGGTAGACGTGCCGGACTCAAAATCCGGTGGTGGCAACACCGTATCGGTTCGACTCCGATTACCGGCACCACCTCGTCGGACCGTTGCAAGGAGAGGGACGCGTGCGCGAAGAGATTGAGAAACTGCGACTGATGTTGCGCGAGGCCAACGAAGCGTATTTCATCCGCGACGACCCGATTATGACAGACGCGCAATACGATGCCGCCGCGCGGCATCTGCGTGAGCTTGAGGCCGCCTACCCGCAATACGGCGACCCCAATTCCCCTACGCTCGCCGTTGGCGCGCGCGCGGCGTTTTCCCCCGTGAGGCACGATGTGCCGTTGCTCAGTTTGCAAGACGTGTTCACGGACGGGGAGCTTGGCGATTTTGTGGCAAAAATACACAACATAGCCGCAGACACCCTGTTTTGCGTGGAGCCGAAGATTGACGGCCTCTCCGTGGCGCTGCGCTATGAAAACGGGCGTTTTGTGTGGGGCGCCACGCGCGGCGACGGCTACGAGGGCGAAGACGTGACACACAACCTGCTGACGATAAAAAACCTCCCGCCGCTCATTACGAACGCGCCGCGCCGCCTGACGGTACGCGGAGAGGTGTATATGCCCAAAGACATATTCACGCAGCAAAACGCCGAGCGGCAGACGCTCGGTATGCCGTTGCTCGCCAATCCGCGCAACGCGGCGGCAGGTTCCCTGCGCCGGCAAGACTCCGACGAGGCCGCGCGGCGGCGGCTGAGTATACTGGTGTTTAACATACAAGACACGAGCGCCCCGCTTCCCCCAAGCCACCACGAAACCTTGCAGCTCATGGAGCTTTGGGGTTTGCCCGTAAACAGCCACAAACTTGCTGCGAACGCGGCGCAGATAAAGCGCGAGGTCGCCGCGTTGGGCCGCGCGCGCGGCAGCACCCCGTTTGACATGGACGGCGCGGTCATAAAAGTAGACGACCTCCTGTTGCGCGAAAAGCTCGGCAGCACCTCCAAATGCCCCCGCTGGGCCGTGGCATACAAATACCCGGCGGAAGAGAAAACCACCACCCTGAAAGACATTGTGCTGCAAGTAGGGCGCACGGGCGTGCTCACGCCAAAGGCCGTACTGGAACCCGTGCGTCTTGCCGGCAGCACCGTGCAATACGCCACACTTCACAACGCCGACTATATCGCCGAGCGGGACATTCGTATCGGCGACACGGTCATACTACGCAAAGCGGGCGACATTATCCCGGAAATCACCGGGGTCGCCGCCCACAACACCGCGCCCCGCGCGCAGCCGTATGTGTTTCCGAGCCGCTGCCCCGTGTGCGGCGGGGCAGTACAGCGTGACGACACGGAAGCCGCCGCGCGCTGCGTGAACCTCACTTGCCCCGCTCAGGCGCTGCGCGGGCTTATACATTTCGCCTCGCGTGACGCTATGGACATCGAGGGGCTCGGCGCGGCGGTATGCGAAGCGCTTGTCAAGCGGGAAATGGTGAAGACACCCGCCGACCTCTATCCACTAAACGCGGAAGATTTGCTGCGCATAGAGGGTTTTGCCGAGAAATCGGCGCGAAACTTAGCGGAAAACATCGCTCACTCAAAAAACAGGGGGCTGTCGCGCCTGCTGTTTGCCTTCGGCATACGCATGGTGGGGCGGCATGCCGCAAAGTTACTCGCCGACCGCTTCACCCATTGGGACATACTGCGCGCGGCGAGCGTGGAGGAACTTACCTCCGTGGTCGGCATCGGCGGCGCCACGGCCGCGAGCCTTATCGCGTGGGCGGCGTTGCCTTCAAGCGTAAAGCTGGTGGAATCGCTCAGAAACGCGGGGGTCAGCCTTGCGAGCACGGCGCAACCCGCAGGCGCGAAACTTGTCGGCAAGACCTTTTGCGTAACCGGCAAACTCGCCGCCTTCACGCGCGACGGAGCGGCAAAGCTCATTGAGGAAAACGGCGGCAAGTTCGCCTCCGCCGTGTCGCCCTCCACCGATTATCTTGTGGCGGGCGAAGACGCGGGGAGCAAACTCCGCAAAGCCGAAAAACTCGGCGTTGCCATACTCACGGAGCGGGAGTTTCTCGCGCTGCTCGCGCGCACGAACGCGCCATGAAGATTGAAACCGCACGGCTTTGCCTCTTTCCGCTCACGGCCTCGCAGTTGAAACGCGCGATACGCAACGCGCCGCGCGTGGCCGCCGACATGGGCCTGCTGCTCGGGCCGTGCGGTTTTTGGGTTCGGCACAAACAGCGAAAGATGTACAGGGCGAAATACCTCATCATGAAAATCAGCCCGCAGGCGTGGCTTGTCACCACAATATGGTTTATATGCGACAAACAGACATCGGCGGTGGTGGGGGAAGCGGGTTTCAAGGGACCGCCCTCGATGGGGCGGCTTGAAATCGGTTACGCCACCCGGCGCGAATACCGCTCCCGCGGCTACATGACGGAGGCGGTGGACGCGCTCTGCCGAGCCGCGTGGGCGTTTCCGGGTTACGCCGTCACTTCCGTCGCGGCGCGTACCCTTCCGGGCAACACCGCCTCCCACCGCGTGTTGCAAAAAAACGGTTTTGAGCGCGACGGTGTGTCGGGTAAATGTTGGAAATGGATAAAAACACCGCCGCCGGAGTAACGCGAAACCTGCGGCGGCGAGGGTGGTTTCGCGCAAATTATTGCCATGGGGTGGGGCGGCTATGCCGAAAAAACACAATACGCACAGCGCGGCGGCGGAAGCGGAAGTGACGCTTCAGCCCATTACCGAGACGCTGGAAAAAAACTTCATGCCATACGCCATGAGCGTGATTGTGTCCAGGGCCATACCGGAGATAGACGGTTTCAAGCCTTCGCACAGGAAGCTCTTGTATACCATGCACAAAATGGGTCTGCTCACGGGCAACCGCACAAAGAGCGCCAATGTGGTGGGGCAGACCATGAAACTCAACCCCCACGGCGAGAACGCCATATATGACACATTAGTGCGCCTTACGCGCGGCAACGCCTCGCTGCTGCACCCGTTCATAGATTCCAAGGGCAATTTCGGCAAAGTGTACAGCGAGGAGATTGTGTGCGCCGCGTCGCGCTACACGGAAGTGAAACTCGAAAAGCTCTGCGAGGAACTCTTTCGCGATATAGACAGCGACACGGTGGACTTCACGGACAATTACGACAACACGATGAAGGAGCCCGCGTTGCTGCCCACGACATACCCCAATATACTCGTCTCGGCAAACAGGGGCATCGCCGTGGGCATGGCCTCGCAGATATGCGGCTTCAACCTTGCGGAAGTCTGCGCCGCCACGCGGGCGTTCCTCAAAGACCAAGGATGTGACCTGACGGAACATATGCCCGCGCCCGACTTTCCGACGGGCGGGGAGATACTGTATGACGCCGCCGCAATGCGCGCGCTGTACGAAAGCGGCAAGGGTTCGTTTCGCGTGAGGGCGCGTTGGCGATACAGCAAGGCGGATAACATTGTTGAGATATACGAGATACCCTACACCGCCACCATCGAGGCGATACTCAAAGCCTCGCTCAAGCTGATAAAAGACGGCAAACTCAAAGAAGTGGCGGATATGCGCGACGAAACAGACAAAAACGGCCTGAAAATCGCCGTGGAGCTCAAGCGCGGCCAGGACCCGGAGAAAGTTATGCAGAAACTGTATAAAGCCACACCGCTTTGCGACAGCTTTTCCTGCAATTTCAACGTGCTGATAGCGGGCTCGCCGCGCCTCATGGGCGTGAGGGAAATACTGAGCGAATGGTGCGCGTGGCGGACCGAGTGCGTGAAGCGGCGTTTGCACCACGATGCCGGGATACTGCGCGACAAACTGCACTTGCTGAGCGGCCTTTCCAAGATACTGCTCGATATTGACAAGGCGATTCGCATTATCCGCGAAACGGAGGAAGAGGACGAGGTGGTGCCAAACCTCATGATAGGCTTCCTCATTGATGAACGGCAGGCGGAGTATGTGGCCGATATACGGCTGCGTAATATCAACCGCAGGTTCATACTGCGCCGCACGGAGGAAATCGCCGCATTGAGCGAGAAAATACGCGAAATGGAGGATATACTGGCGAATAGGTCGAAACTGTTGCGCCTGATTGCGGATGAATTGGAAGCCGTGGCTAAAAAATACGCCGCGCCGCGCAGGACATTGCTTGTGTACGACCATGCGGAGCACGCGCAGGAAGAACATATAGAAGACTACGCCGTGAATGTGTTTGTCTCGCGCGAGGGCTATATAAAGAAAATCACGCAGCAGTCTTTGCGCGTGAGCGGGGAACAGAAGTACAAGGACGGCGACGGGCCGGCGTGGCAATTCGAGGCGCAAAACAAAGACGAGCTGCTCGTTTTTACAAATCTGCGGCAATGCTATAAGGCGAGGTTGCATGAGTTTGACGACGGTAAAGCCTCCGCCCTCGGCGATTACCTGCCCGCGAAATTGAGTTTTGACGAGGGGGAGTCCGTCGTCTTTGTGTGCGCGCCCGCTGATTACTCCGGCTCGCTGTTGTTTGTGTTTGCCGGCGGCAAGGTCGCAAGGGTGGAGATGAGTTCGTACGCCACCGTGAGCAACCGCCGCCGTCTCACGGGCGCTTTTTCGGGCGCGAGCGCCCTTTCGGCGGTTTTCATCCTGGCGGAAGAGGAGGAAATCGCCCTATTCTCGTCCGCCGGGCGCGCACTGATATTCCACACCTCCGCCATCGCGCCGAAGGCATCGCGTGTAACGCAAGGCGTGACCGTGATGAATTTGCGGCATAACGCGGTTGTGCAAAAGGCCGCCGGGGCAAAGGACAGCGGCATAAAAGACCTCGCGCGCTATCGGGCGCGCGCCGTGCCCGCCACCGGGATGGTGCTGCGCCCCGAAGACAGGGGCGAAGACCAGATAGTCATGGCGTAGCGGCGCATGGAAAACCGTGCGGAGCTGATGGTAAGCGCCGTGATTGACGCGGGCGCGACGGCGGCGGGAGCCGTATCCATAGACACCGTGCGGGAATATATGACGGAAAAAATGGCCCAAAGGCTGCGAGGTATGGATATAGCGCCCGTGAGCGCGATAATGGCCGTGTTTCCCTATTTTACGGGCAGGCAGCCGGGTAATGTGGCGCTTTACGCGCGTGGGTCCGATTATGTGGCGGCAAACGCCCTGCGTCTGCGCCGCGCCGCGGAATCGCTGCCGGCCGCGCTGCCCGGCGCGCGCGTTTATGTGACGGGCAACGCGTACCCCCTGCCCGCCGTGCAGGCGGCAAGGCTCGCGGGTCTGGGCGTTGTGGGTATGCACGGCTTATTGCTCACGGAAGAATACGGCAGCTTTGTTACCATAGGAGCCCTGCTGACCGATGTTCGGGTAACCGGCGGCAAGGCGGGCGGATATTGCGAAAAGTGCGGCGAATGCGTGAGGAGCTGCCCCACGGGGGCGCTCGGCGAAGAAGGCGAAACGCGCGTCTTCCGCAAAGAGCGCTGCCTTTCGCACATCACGCAGATGAAAGCGCCGGAAGGTTGGCAGCGCGAACTGTTGCGCGGAAGCGACACCACGCTCGGTTGCGACGTATGTCAACTTGTCTGCCCGCGCAACGCCCGCCCCGCGCTCACGCCCTTGCCGGAGTATTACGAAAAGCGCGCGAATGCGAATAATCCAGAAACGGCGTAAAAACGTGGGCATACCGCCATAAATACCCTCACACGCGCAGGTCTGACAGAGTGCCGAGCGGCTCATAGCCCGGCGCGCCGTAGGCGTGCTTTGACGCGGGAGTGAAGAGCGCTACCTCTGTGATGCCGCCGGCGATGTAGACCTTATGGCATTCCGGACATATCCCCATGCGCGAGCGGACGTTAGTTTGCGCGGCTTTGCCGTCTTCCGAGGCGCGGCGCTCGGCTATGGATGCGTGCTCACGTTCGTGGGAGAGTATTGTGCCTGCGGCGGCGGAAGAGGCTATGCTTACGGGGCTTTGCATGGATACGCCGATGTCTGCGGAGGAGTCTTTATATTTGCGGGCGCGACAGATGCCGCATGGTTCGCCCGTGGGTTTGTCTGCGGTTTTCCGAAGCGGTTTATCGTATAGATTCGCGTATGGCGGCCGGGGCTTTTGAGGGCGGGTGAGCGTGAGGGTATCGGTAATCTTTTCTTCGGGAGCGGCGGGCATAACGGGCGCGGAAGCGAAGGCCGCGCGACCGGGCGCGCTGACGCGGGGCACGGCGAATATTGACGCGACGGTTTCCACGCGCACGGGCAACCGCTCCTTCCCGCATTATGCCGCTACATTATACCGTGTTACGACCTCTTGCACAACAATGCGCCGCGAAAACCCCTGCGATACGCAAACTCACTGCTTTTCGACCGCTAATCGGGGAACTGCAATAATCAGAGAAGCAAATCCGCGCGCAGGCACCCGTCTTGCGCCCATTTTTTCATATCCGAAAGGCGCAGGGCGAGAGGGCATATATCAAGCATTGAGCCACCCGTAAGGCGCAGGCCGTGGGGTACATTGGCACCCGCCGCTAAGTAGAACCCGCTTGTGGCAGTTCCGAGCGGTTCTATGCCTATCTCGTATTCGCCCGCGAAGCCCGATTTGTCCATTTCCGCCTCCGTGAGCAGGCGTAAGCGGCCGCAGTCGGGGTTCTCCAAGATACCGCCGATAACCCTCGCGGCCTTTGCGTGGAGCGCCGGGTTTTCCGTCCGCGTATGATACTTGAAGAATGAGCAGCCCGCTTTTGCGTGAAAACCCCCGTATTCCCTCAAGCTGCCCAAAAAGGCGTTTAAGTCCACGGGGAAGTCACGCTCCGGGCCTGCTCCGCCACCGAAGATAATGTAGTCCGTAATGTCGGCCGTGCCGGCGGCCCAGACGGAGTCTATGAGTGTGCCTATATGCTTATCGCATTGCTCCAACGCGGATATTGCGGAAACGCCTTTGCCGGGGTCTTGTTTCGCGCGGAGCAGACCCGCCAGACCCAACAACAGTAAGCCGGGCTTATGGCGCAACACGGCATCCCGGGCCGCGCAAAGCGCGAAAGCATCGGGCGAGGCCGCCTTTGCGGCACCGCCGTGGCGCAGCAGTGAAATTAGGTGATAAAGCGACGATATGCGCGGCTTCTCCGTAGCGCAGGGTATGAAGCGGTGAACCTCGCCGCGGGTGACCGTCGGCCAGCCGATGGCATATACGGAGCGGGACTCTTTGCGCGCCTGGGCATACAAGTTGCGCCCGGCCACGCGGGGCGCGGCGCGGTTATGCGTGACACCGTGGGAGCGCGGATGCCTGCCCGTGACCACGCAGGCACAGAGGGTGTGCTCGCGGTTGAGACAAACCGGAGCCACGTCCGTGACCAAAGCCCCGCGCGCGCAGAGCGAAGCGAAGCGCGGCAAGGAAAGCAAACGGAGGGCATCTTGCGAGTCGGCGCTTTGTATGGATATGAGCAGTAGTTTTCGGCGGTTATCGGGCAGTTACACTACCTCCGTTCGTTTCCGTGTAGTTCCGACCGCGCGCACATCGCCTCGCAGCGCCGCCGCAAACGCAAACCCCGTTCCCGCGCTCTTGCGGCAAGTAACCCGCAAAGCCTTGATGTGACTGCGTTTCCGCCGCGCTATCCGCATCGGCGCGCTTTGTTTGTATGGAGCGGGTGATGGGAATCGAACCCACGCAGTCAGCTTGGAAGGCCGTTTGCATTAGCGCTTATAACTTTTGCGGCAGTAAGCTTAACGCCTATTGCTGTTTTTCGTTTGCCCCATATTTGCCCCATTTAGCCGAAAAATACGCGTCAATCGCGGCCGCCGCCCTGCCAAACGCTTCGTCCGACATCTTGGTATATCTGTCCGTTACGTCGCTGCTTGAGTGTCCGAGAATATACTTTCTTGATTTCTCGTCCAAGCCAATGGCGTATAAATCCGTGGCGTATGTGTGCCGCAGATAGTGGGGCGTTAAATCAAACGATACTGGCGACGACACAATCGCGTTGCGTTTCAGCGCAGCCCCCGCTTCTATGTGGCAGACTCGCATAAATGATTTCCACCACCAATGGCAAGCCTGCGCCGTAATCGGAGAGCCGTTCTCCCTTGTCAGGAGAAAGCCGTCCCCTGGCTCCCCGAACATTGGGATAATCACGCTTGGAATGGGGACGCGCCTGAGTCCCGCCTTGCTTTTCGGGATTTTCAGCGTCCACTTCCCGCCCGACATACTCATTGAGCGCCTTACGGTTATCGTCCTTGCGACCAAATCTATGTCGTCGGCTTTCAGGGCGATGGCTTCGCCGCGCCTTAATCCGCAGCACAGCATAAGCATTACGTACAAGCCGCGCTTGTGTCACCAAGCCACAGCCCATACCGTTTCCCGCTCTGTTTCCGTCAGCGGCCTACGCGCCTTTTCGCTCATTTCGGGCAGCCCTATCCGCTGGGCGGGATTGCGCTCAATTATCCCTTCAACTTCCGCCGCGCCGAACAAGTCCCTAAGCGTCATACGCAGCTTCGTTACCGTGCCGCGCTTCCCGCCCTTTTGTTCGTTGAGCAACTGCTGTAATGTGGACGGGCGTATGTCGCGCATACGCAGGCTCCCTATGGCCGGCAAAACGTCGTAACGCAGTCTTGCGGAATGTTGGAGTTTCATATTCTCGCTCACGTTTGCCTTGTAGACGGACAGCCAACGCTGCGCCCACTCCCTTACGGTTATGTCCCCCGCCTGTAAGCCGCGGGCGTAAAGGCGTTTCGCTTCCGATAACTTCTCGTCGCGCTCGGATTTTGTTTTGCCGCGAACGTATACGCGCTCAGGCGTACCGTCGGCTTTTTTGCCTATGACGAATGAGCCTTTGTAGTATTTGTACTTCACTTCGGGAATTGGAGCACTATACAGCTTCCGAGTTTACTGACGAACTGAACGGAAACCTTTTTTCTTCGGCTGTCATATACCGGCCCAGCAACGTCCACAGCGTTTTCTTGTCCTGCGCGTCGGCCCTCTCATAGCATTTGAGCAGGAGCGCCTGCTCCGAACCCAAACTCTCAGGCTTGCGCTCGGTATCCGTCAAGCCGCAGAGATAATCCACCGTCACGTTGAGCGCCTTTGCCAACGCCATTATGATGTGCACTTCGGGCAGATTCTTCCCGCCTAAGTAACGGGAGACTGTGGGGGCGTTCACGCCCGCCCTATCCGACAGCCACTTTTGCGTCATACCGCGCTCGTCCATAATCTTCTTGAGTTGCCGCGCGAAGGTTTTGTCCACTTCCTTCTTTTTGCTTTCTTCTTCCATTGTCCGCACCTCCCAAATATATTCTAACATACGTTAGTGGCTTTTGCAAATATTTTTCTCAAACCGCTTGACAACATACGCATAAGTATGGTATAATAAGATATGGGCACCAAATTACGTATAAGGAGGTGAGAGAGTTGGTGAATACAAATGAGTTACGCGTGGAAATGCTCCGCAAGGGCATTAACAGCCAAGAGGCTGCGCGGGCTATGTCTGTGAGTGCGGGAGAACGTGGCCTGTGCTCAAAGGGCTGGGTGCTATCGGAAACGATTGCCCCGGCTGTGGAGCACCCACGTTTTCATATAAAGTTAAAATCACCATACGATATTTACGTCGTATCTATGCTGTACGTTCCGCGTTGAGTCAATCCGCGAGAGCGTGGCTACCGCGAGAGTGCTCCTTGCCCACGTAAACCGTACGCTCGACAGCTACAAAACCAACGCCGAAAAATACGGCAAAGCTGAGGACAAGCGCAGGTGCCGCGTTATAATGGCTCTCTACATCGAGCAGGACGCAAAAACGGTGGAAGAAATATCAGCCATCGAACACGTTGACAAGCGGACAATCTACCGCGACATTGACATCGCCGCAGAGCAGCTTGCCGTATTGCTGTTCGGAGTATTCGGGCTTAGGTTCTTCTAACTGAATATCGGAAATCGCTTGACACACGTGCATTACACGTGTTATAATAGAAGTAACAAAAAACACACCAAGGCGGCGGTACAATGAAAGTGAGCGAACTGGTAAGACTGGCAAAGAGAAATGGTTGCCACATAAGCCGTCACGGAGCGGAGCACGATATATGGATTAACCCGAAAACGGGGAATACCGCACGGATACCGCGCCACCAAAGCAAAGAAGTCAAAACAGGAACAGCCCGTAATATTATGAGGGACTTGGGGCTATAACGAAAGGAAGGGCTGATATACGTGAAATACGCATACACGGCGGTGTTTACGCCCGAAGAAAGCGGCGGGTACAGCGTCAACTTCCCCGACTTGCAGGGCTGCTATACCTGCGGCGACGATATGGCGGATGCCGCTTATATGGCGCAGGACGCTCTATGCCTAACGCTGTACGATTTGGAACAGGATGGGAAACCGATACCGCAGGCAAGCAAGCCTTATGAAATCGCGATAGCCGACGGCGAGTTCACAAGCGTGGTGGCTGTGGACACAGAAAGCTACCATCGGTTCTATGAGAAGAAATCCGTCAAAAAAACACTCACTTTACCTATGTGGCTTAACGAACGAGCCACGCAAGCGAACGTCAACTTCTCCGGCGTTTTGCAGGATGCGTTGAAAAAGCACCTACACATTCAAGAATAGAGCACAACCTTCCTTGCCAATAGGTTTTTCTGAATGAGCCTGTGCGCCCTGCCTACTCGGCAAATACCTGCGTGCAAAAAAACTTGAAAAAATCTAAAAAAACTTTTCGTAAAACGCTTGACAAAGTACACGTATGTTCAGAAAGGATACAAACTCTTGGAGCGGCTTGCAGGCGACGACCGAGCCGCAGTTGGAGTCCCTTCGCCAGACGGTGAGAGCGCTCGAAGCCCTTAACGCCATCGACTGGGCCACGCTCCTTGCCGTAGAGCTCCCCGACTACGGGGAATACGTTACTGAGCAGAGGGGCATCGGCAAGCGCCCCGACTTTGAGGCTGACATCAGGGCAGCCGAGCTTTCTGAGTTAATCGGGACGAGCACGATTGTCAGAAGGCGCTACGGGGAGAACTCGTGGTACCTTATCGTCGGCGAGACACCCAAGCAGTTCAGAGTAGCCAAGATTTCCGCCGGCAAAACATCCGCCGGTTACCTCGCGTATCACGGGGTGACACTTGGCGAGGTTGTCGAGCAGGCGAAAGGATACACGACGACCGTATACAAGGAGAAGTTCCTTGGCACACTCGGCAAGGACATAGAGAAGCTGTTCTACGGCGAAATTGACGACTCGGAGCAGAAACTGGCGGAGCTTGGTATAACGGAAGTGGTGAAGATTAAGCCCGTGGAAATCAAGGCGGCGGACAAGCCTGTGGAGATTAAGCCCGTTGAGATTAAGCCCGTGGAATTGCCGCGCCGCCTTGTGGACAGGGTGGACGACTTAATCTACGTGGCTATCCTGCTTCGGCGCGAGCTTCAGGAAGAAGAACGGCTGACAAAGGTCAGTTGAAACGTCCCACACCCCTAACTGCCGCGGCAGTTAGGGGTGTGTGTTTTGCGCCGGCAGAAAAACGCTATGGTGAATAAACTATTGACAACATAGAAAATATCCTATACAATACAGATGAAGTAGGTCGCGTAAAGGCGGTAAGGCTGTGCCGAAATATCAAGCGATTTTCTTTGAGAAAGAAGACGGAGACTTCCCGGCGGAGGCGTTCATCAATTCGCTCGACGATAAGATGTCGGCAAAAATCTACCGTTTGATTGCGATGGTATCGGAGAATGGCCCGAAATTGCGTGAGCCATATTCAAGGCACTTGGAGGACGGCATATTTGAGCTACGCGCCCGGCTCGGTTCGGACATCACTCGCGTATTGTATTTTTTATGGCTGGACGAAGGATAGTGCTCACGAACGGATTTGTCAAGAAAACGCAGAAAACGCCGCGCCCAGAGATTGAAACAGCGAAAGCGTACAGGAAAGAACATTTGGAAAAGGAGACGAACAACGATGAGAACATTTGAGGACGCTCTTGCGAATAGGCTGGAAGAACCGGGGTTTCGCGCGGAGTACGAAGCCTTGGAGCCGGAGTTCGCTATCATTCAGGCGATGATAGATGCACGGAAAAATACGGGGCTTACGCAAAGGGAGCTTGCCCAAAAAACAGGTATGGCTCAGGGAGATATTAGCAAGTTGGAAAGCGGCAACGGTAATCCATCCATTAAGACCCTGCAAAGACTTGCGGCGGCGATGGATATGCAACTCAGGCTTGAGTTTTTGCCAATTAGTGAGCAACGTGGGGCATTGAGGTTGGCAGAAAGGGAAATACGGCTCCAAGGACTTACGGAGAAGTGATGGACTACGACGAGGGGGAGAGTTAGTGCGGTAGACCTCTTGGCAATTCTTGGATTTCTCTTGACTTTCTCCGGCTGGCAATGTATTATGGAGGTGACGACTGGAGGTGTGCTATGTATTGCCCAAGCAACTATGCCACCTTTTTGTTCGCGAACATTGGTTTTATGAACGGTTTGGCGCGTGTTCTTGACATTGGCGACACGTTATCAATGTACAACTATCCACCAAGCGGAGAAGCGGCTGATTACAAAGCCATGAAAGCCGACTGGTTGCAGGTTGGCGATGATTTGCGCTTTGCGATGGAGATGTATGCAAATGAGCAAAATTGGCAGAAAAACAAGCGGCAAACCGCCAAAGCCAACAAATGCTGAAACGCCGTAACTGCGGCGTTTCTTGCTGTTTTGCCGACAATCTGGAGCGGCTACGCCGATGTCACAAACCCGTCATTTTGTTTTCGCCCATACCGTGATATACTGGTATCGTGCATAAATGGCATATATCCACAGCATATAGGAAAACCGATACGGAAATCAGCTTACCGCTTGCACAGAATAATTGAAAGGGGCTGTTCACAATGTCCAAAGCAGTAGAAGCCTACCGCGCCCGCAGGGACGCACGTCTGGGCATTACCCCCGCCACCGACAAGGTGGCCGCCTACCGCCAACGCCGCGACGCTCGGTTAGCCGCTCGTCGCGACTCCTATATCCCGCCCGATGAAATAGCAGGTTGGATTACGATTAAAGGCACCCCTGTTCCCGTTAGCGAAAGCGGCGAACTCGGCGGGGCTGTAGGGGAAGCAATGCGGAAAGCGCAAGTTGACAAACTGAGCAAAGCGAAGTACAAGAAAGGAATAGGCAGCGATTGGACGCTGAAAACCGAACTTGGCGAAGTGTCGCTTTATAAGGACAAAATACGTTTCCTCTCCAGCGAAGCAAGAGACAGATTTTTGGATATGGGTTACAGAGAAAACGACCCCATTTACGAGGTTGATGTGATTAGCTCAGATGACGAATGGGTGGGCATCTCCAAAGATGACCCCGACTACAGGTACTTTGTTGACGGACGCATATACGGCCCCTCGCTCAACAAAGCAATGGCTCTCGGCAAAGTGGCCCTTGAAAACTACACGCTGAAAGGCAAGGAAGGGCGCGTAGCCAGACAGTAAA
>JAIRWH010000056.1 GCA_031253545.1 Oscillospiraceae bacterium | reverse complement strand
TGCGTGTTCATGTACGTCGCCCTTGGGTATTATAGCATATTATGTAGACCAAGGGTGCGGCAAGGGTGTATTGTGGGGGAGTAAATGCTGTGGCTCTGAGGGCGGGGGAGTTACGGGCGGGCGGGAGGATTTCCCTTTGCGTCCTCCTTCGAGGGATAGGAGCAAGAAAACGCCCGCTTACCGAAACGGCGTACGCCGGGCAACGCCGTTTGGCTATTCTCTGTTCGGCGCTTCCTCGCCATACAGCACGAGTGTCACATCAAGGTCACGCTCGCTCAAAAACCCGCGTATGGCGGCGGTGGCCACGCGCAGGGCCTCGTCTTTCGGGTAGCCGTATATGCCGCTTGATATGAGCGGGAACGCCACGCTCCTGCAATCGTGGGTCACGGCGAGCGCGAGTGAGTTGACGTAGCACTCGCGCAACAGGGCTTCCTCGCCGCTCTTGCCGTCGCGGTACACGGGGCCGGCCGTGTGGATAATAAACGTGGCGGGCAGGTCGAAACCCCATGTAATCACGGCCTCGCCCGTATTTATCGGGGCGCGGGAGCGGCAGGCTTCCCGCAGTTCCTCCGCGCCCGCGGCTCTGAAGATGGCGCCGCACACCCCTCCGCCCATTTCCAGAGAGGTGTTTGCGGCGTTTACTATGGCGTCCGCGCGAAACGCCGTAATGTCGCCGCGCGCGATATTCAGCGGCATATGTCGCCCTCCTTCGCGTTTTCTTCCCGCGATTGCAATAGAGTAATGTTCGGTCGGCGGAGGGGTAATATTACTTTTTCAGCGTCCTCTTGAATAGCGGCAACAGCGCGACGGCAATCGCCCCGGCGATACCCGCCGTGACAATCTGCGGCCACGAATAGGCGAGCGTGACCGCGTCAAGTTGCGGCGAACGCAACCCAAGCAACACCGGCGCGGCGAAGAGTACCACCCCGGCGTACAGCGCGGCGGTCTTCAACACCGCCGCGACAGGCAGCGCCGCCACGCGGGCGACCACGATAAAGCGCGCGTTCCGCGCCCTTTCGCCGAGGCGCTCCGCGGCGCACCACACCGCCACAAGCACCGTATTGCCCAGAGCGATAAACGGCACAAGCGGCCAAAACGGCAAGCCCACGCCGAGCAAGCGGACAAACACCGGGGCTATCGCCGCCACCACCGCCCCGGAGGCAAATCCGCACAGCGTACCGCTCATAATGAGCACCAGATTGACCACGGAGCCCGTGATAAACTGATTGCCCAGCTGCGCGGCGGCAAACTGCAAAACGACCAACAGCGCCGTGAACACCGCCGTGCGGGTGACGAAGAGCGTTTTTTTGTCTAATGTCACCGCCATAACATAGCCCCCCCTTGTTTTCTTAACAAGATTATAGTATGCTCAGGCGGGGAGGTATGTTGCCCGGGCAACGAATAATGACATGGAAACAAAAAAACTTTATGATTGCGGCATACCGCTGTTGCGCGGCATCGCCCCCGACGAATTGGAGAAACTGCTCGCCTGCCTTGGGGCGCGCACGTTGCGCGCGCGGAAGGGCAAAGTGCTGCTGCGGGAGCAATGCGACGCGGCAAACGTGGGGGTGCTGCTGCG
Organism: Oscillospiraceae bacterium; assembly: GCA_031253545.1. Lineage (GTDB taxonomy): Bacteria > Bacillota > Clostridia > Oscillospirales > UBA929 > WRLJ01. The sequence goes on along the minus strand of JAIRWH010000056.1, from coordinate 17,568 downwards.
CGGCGAGGTGAGGGCCACCATGCTCGACCCCTCCGGCAAACGGTTGGTGCTCGCGCGCCATACGGCGGGCGGCATATACGGAGACGTGCTCTCGCTTGACGAAACGCGCAAAAGCCCCGTGACCGTTACGGCGCACACGGACGCGGAAGTGCTGCTGCTGCCCGCCGGAAGGCTGCTGAACGTCTGCGGCAAAACCTGCGCCTGCCACACGGCGCTGCTGCGCAATATGCTCAGGGAGGTATCGCGCAAGTATTTCAGGCTGCAACAACGGCTTATATGCGTGACCCGCCCCTCTCTGCGCGAGAAAGTGCTGTATTACTTGGAGGAGGCGGCGGCGGAAGCCGGGGCGCGCCGCTTTGAGATACCGTTTGACCGCGCTTCGCTCGCGGACTACCTCAACAGCGAACGCAGCGCGCTCTCACGCGAACTGTCCGCCATGAAACGCCGCGGCTTGATTGACTACCGCAAAAACGCCTTCCGCCTGCCCGATTAGTAAGCTGCGGAAGCGCCGTTTGCGCCGGAGGTGAATGTCATCTTCGTGATGTTGAGCTTGTCTTTGAGCAGGGAATGGAAAAGCTCGATGAGGTTTTCGCAGGTGGCCACCTTCTTCACCACCACAAGCCGGCATTCGGGATACGCCTTGGCAAGGGCGGTGTCTATGGGCAACCCCTTTGTGGTGTTGTCGGGCGCGCCGTCTTTTATGCCTTGTTGCTCGTAGACTTTGAGCAGCGCGGGCAGTAACGGGTCCTCCTCCTGCAATATCAGCGCGTGGTCGAAGTTTTGCAGGTAATCCCACGCAATCCGCTTGATGTCGTTGCATGGGGTCACAAAGCCGCTGCCCGGGTCAACCGCGCCTTCAACCTCGATGGTCAGTTGCCCGTGATGCCCGTGGAGATACTGCGCCTCGCCCTTGTAGCCGAGGAAGCGGTGCGCGTATTCGATGCCGAGAGTGGTAAACGATACCATTGGCAAACGCCCCTTTCGTGTGTTTGGTTTACGCTATTGTATCACCATTATTGTAGAAAGGTCAAGCGCGGGCGAACACCGGGCTTCCCGGCAGACACACTTACCGGCGGACATAGCGGCGGCGGAGGTTGACACCTCCCCGGCTTTGCGTGTATAATGCCTTGAAACCGACGCTCGGAGGCTTATGCTTGATGAGAAACGTGATAATCTTCGACACCACGCTGCGCGACGGCGAACAGTCGCCCGGGTGCAGCATGAACCTACAGGAAAAGTTAGAGGTCGCCGCGCTCTTGGAGGCTTTGCGCGTGGACGTTATAGAAGCCGGTTTCGCCGTGACCTCGCCCGACGACTTCGCCGCCGTGAAGGCCGTGTCCGCGGCCGTGAAAGACTGCGCCGTGGCAAGCCTTTCGCGGGCGGTGAAGGGCGACATAGACTGCTCGTGGGAGGCGTTGCGCGGCGGTGTCGCCCCCCGTCTTCATATTGTGTTGCCCACTTCGCCCATACACATCGAACACAAGCTCAAATCCACCCGCGAAGAGGTGCTTTCCATGGCCGCCGAGAGCGTGGCTTACGCCAAGGCGCTCTGCCCGGACGTGCAGTTTTCCGCCGAGGATGCCGGGCGCAGCGACAGGGATTTTTTGGTTAAGGTCTACGAGGCGGTTATCGCCGCGGGGGCTACCGTCATCAACGTGCCCGACACCGTGGGCTACCTCACGCCGGGTGAAATGCGCGAACTGATAACCTTTCTCTTTTCCCGTACGCGCGGCATTGAAAACGTGTGCGTGGCCGCGCACTGCCACAACGACCTCGGCATGGCCGTGGCTAATTCGCTTTCGGCCGTGGAGGCGGGCGCTTCCCAGGTGGAGTGTACGCTAAACGGCATCGGCGAGCGCGCCGGCAACGCGCCCTTGGAAGAGGTGGTCATGGCCATCAAAACCAAGCAGACTCATTTCGGCGCGGCCACCCGCGTGGACACGCGGCAAATCTACCGCGCCTCCCGCGCCCTGTGCGGTATTATCGGCATCACCCCCACGCCCACAAAACCCGTGGTGGGCGCCAACGCTTTCGCCCACGAATCGGGCATACACCAGCATGGTGTGCTGCAAAACCGAGAAACATACGAGATATTGCGCCCGGAAGACATCGGCATACCCGCCAACAAGATGGTGCTCGGCAAGCACTCCGGCCGCCACGCGCTCACGGAGCGCCTCGCGGAGCTGGGTTATTCCCTAAGCGAGGAGGAAATCGAGGAAGCCTACGAACGGTTTAAGCTACTCGCCGACCGCAAAAAGCTCGTCTCCGACGACGACATCATCGCCCTTGTGTCGGAAAAGAGCTTCGAGGTGAGCGGGGGATATAAATTGGAGCGGTTTATAGTGCTAAACGGCAGCAACTTGCCCGCCACGGCCACCATCAAGCTCTCGCGCGACGACGCGGAGTATGAGGAAGCCTGCACCGGCGACGGCCCCATCAACGCCGCGTATAACGCCGTAAACCGTATCGCCGGCGGCGAGTTTTTGCTCACGGATTACTCCATCCGCTCCGTCACGGAGGGCGAGGACGCGCTGGGCGAGGCCATAGTCAAGCTGCGGCGCGGCCACGAGAGCGCTACGGGGCGCGGCCTTTCCACGGATATTATCGAGGCGAGCATAAAGGCATACATCAACGGTGTGAACAAAATAACCGCCATATGAAAGTGGAGGTATTCGATTCCACCCTGCGCGACGGCGCGCAGGGCGAAGGCATACAGTTTTCCGTGGTGGATATGTTGGAAATCGTAAAGGCATTGGACAATCTCGGCGTGGACTACATCGAGGCGGGCAACCCCGCGAGCTGCCAAAAAAACCGCGCTTTCTTCGACGCGGCGAAGGGTTTGCCGCTCCGCCACTCAAAGCTCGCGGTATTCGGAGCCACGGACAAAAACCTTTGCCGCCTGCCCGAATCCGGCGCGCAATGTGCCTGCGTGGTGGGCAAGGCATGGAGCCTCCACGCCCGGAAAGTGTTGCGCGTGTCGCCGGAGGAAAACCTCGCCATGATAGAAAGCTCCGCGCGAAGCCTGAAAGGCGCGGGCATGGAGGTATTCTTCGATGCCGAACACTTCTTCGATGCCTGCAAGGAAGACCGCGAATACGCCATGAGCGCCTTAGACGCGGCCGCGCGCGGCGGGGCGAGCCGCCTTGTGCTCTGCGACACCAACGGCGGCACGCTCCCGGACGAAGTTTTCGACATAACAAGCCTCGTGGCGCGCCGTTTCCCGCTTGTTATCGGCATACACTGCCACAACGACTGCGGCTGCGCCGCAGCCAACACCGTCATGGCGGTAAAAGCCGGGGCGCGCCATGTGCAAGGCACCTTCACGGGTTTCGGCGAACGTTGCGGCAACGCCGCGCTCTCTTCGGTGATACCCCTTTTGCAGCTCAAACTCGGCCACGAATGCATACCCCCGGCCAACCTTCCCCTCCTCACCGCCACGGCCCACTTCATCGCCGAAACCGCCAACACCCCGCCGGATCCGCTCGCGCCGTTCGTGGGCGTGAGCGCTTTCGCCCACAAAGCCGGCATGCACATAGACGGCATGACAAAGCTCGCGCGCGCCTTCGAGCATATCGAGCCGGACACCGTGGGCAACGAGCGGCGTTTTCTCGTGAGCGAAGCCTCCGGCAGGGGCGCGTTGCTGCCGGAATTGCGCAAATACGCGCCCGGCATTACCAAGGATTCGCCCATAGCGCGCGACCTGACGGAGGCGCTGAAAAAATTGGAGTTTGAGGGTTACCAGTTTGAGGCGGCGCAGGCCGGTTTGGAGCTGTTTGTGCGGCGCAGGCTCGGTCAGGCGCGCAGATACTTTGAGTTGCTGCATTACAGGGTCATCAACGAACAAGACGACATATCCTTCGCCATGGTGAAACTGCGCGTGGACGGCGCGGAGGAGATTACGGCATCGGAGGGCTGCGGCCCCGTGCACGCCTTGGACAAGGCGCTGCGAAAGGCGCTGTATATATTCTACCCTTGCCTGAAAAAGGTGCGCCTAATAGACTATAAGGTAAGGGTGCTGCAATCGGCGGCCGCCACGGCCTCCGGCGTGAGGGTGCTCATCCAGTCTTCCGACGGCGCGGATATATGGAGTACCGTGGGCGTGTCCGCCAACATCATCAGCGCGTCCTGCACGGCGCTCACGGATTCCATCGAGTATTACCTGCACAAAAGCAACGCCGAAGCGCGCCAATGGGAATGACGGCCACGCAAAAAATCCTCGCCCGACACGCGGGTCTTGGTAACGTGCGACCCGGTGAGCTGATTACGGCTTATGCGGACTTAGCGCTCGGCAACGACATCACCGCCCCCGTGGCGATAGACGAGTTTTACGCGGCGGGCTTCGAGCGTGTGCGCGACCGCGAAAAAATCGCCATAGTGCTCGACCACTTCACCCCCGCCAAAGACATAAAAGCCGCTCAGTTGTGTAAAAAGTGCCGCGCATTTGCCGCAAAGCAGGAACTCACCCACTTTTACGAGGCGGGCGAGGCGGGCATAGAGCACGCCCTGCTCCCGGAGATAGGTCTTGTCGCGCCGGGCGAGCTGATTATCGGCGCGGATTCGCACACTTGTACCTATGGCGCGGCGGGCGCGTTTGCCGCCGGTTTCGGCAGCACGGACCTTGCCGCCGCCATGGCAAAAGGTATCGTGTGGCTGAAAACGCCCTCCGCCATACGGGTCGTCTTTCGCGGCGCGCCGCCGCGCTTTGTGTGCGGCAAAGATGCGGCGTTGCACATTGTCGCCGCCCTCGGCACAGACGGGGCGCTGTATAAATCATTGGAGTTCGGCGGGCCCGGCTTACGCCACCTTTCCATGGACGACCGCTTCACCATAGCCAACATGAGCGTGGAATGCGGCGCGAAAAACGGCCTTTTCGATGTGGACGACACCACGCTCGCATACCTTGCCGACAGGGTAAAGCGCCCGTGGCAAGCCGAAACCGCCGATGGCGACGCGCAATACGACGCCACCTTAGACATAGACCTTTCCGCCCTGCGCCCGCTTGTGGCGTTGCCTTTCTCGCCCGCGAAGGCCGTGCCCGCCGCGCGGGCGGGCGATATATCCATAGACCAGGCGGTTATCGGCTCCTGCACCAACGGCAGATACGGGGATATGCTCGCGGCGACGGAAATATTCAAGGGGCGCAAGGCGGCCAAAGGCGTGCGCGTCATAATCATTCCCGCCACGGCGGCCATATACCGTAAGGCCATGCGCGAAGGGCTACTGGACATCTTTCTCGACGCGGGCTGCGTAATCTCGCCGCCCACATGCGGGCCGTGCCTCGGCGGGCATATGGGCGTATTGGCCGAAGGCGAGCGCTGTGTGGCCACCACCAACCGCAACTTCGTGGGGCGCATGGGCCACCCCAAAAGCGAGGTGTACTTAGCGTCGCCGTGCGTGGCGGCGGCAAGCGCCGTGGCGGGCCGCATATGCGACCCGGCGGCTCTCATGGGGGGGTAAGGGCTATGCCGAGGGCTTTTGTGTATGGCGACAACGTAGACACCGATGTCATCATTCCCGCGCGTTACCTCGCGCTTTCCGCTCCCGCCTTTCTGCGCGAACATTGCATGGAGGACATAGACCCACAGTTTAGCAAGAAGGTGCGCGAAGGCGACTTTGTGGCGGCGGGGGTAAACTTCGGCTGCGGCTCCTCCAGGGAACACGCGCCGCTCGCGCTCAAAGCCTGCGGGGTGCGGGCGGTTATCGCCGTGTCGTTCGCGCGCATATTTTACCGCAACGCCGTCAACATCGGGCTGACCATAGCCGAGTGCCCCCATGACATACGCGACGGCGACGAGCTTGAGCTACTGCCGGAAAAAGGCGAGATATATAACAAAACAAGCGGCAAGGTATACCGCACCGCACCGTTTCCCCCGTTTATCGCGCGCGTTATAGACAAGGGGGGTTTGATGTGCGCGCTGAAATAGCCGTTATCGCCGGAGACGGCATAGGCCCGGAGGTAATGCGCGAGGCTCTCGCCGTCTTAGATACCGTGGGCGAGCTTTTTGGCCACACTTTCACATACCGCGAGGCGTTGCTCGGCGGGGAGGCCATAGACAAAACGGGCGAGCCGTTGCCGCAACGCACCGTAACCGTCTGTCGCTCCTGCGGCGCGGTGCTGCTCGGCGCCGTGGGAGGCCCGAAGTGGGCAGATTGCGCGCGGCGCCCCGAGCAAGGGCTGCTCGGCCTCCGTTTGGCTTTGGGGCTGTACGCCAACCTGCGTCCGGCGCTGTTGCGGCAATCGCTCATGGACGCTTGCCCCTTGAAGCCGGAGGTGGCCGCCGGGTTTGACCTGCTCATAGTTCGCGAACTCACGGGTGGCATTTACTTCGGCAAGCGCGGCAGGGCGGACGGAGCGGCCTTTGACACAGAGGAATACACCGAGGAGGAAATCGCGCGCGTTGGGCGCGTGGGCTTTGAGCAGGCCTCGGCGCGCCGAGGCCGCCTATGTTCGGTAGATAAGGCGAATGTGTTGGAAACCTCGCGCCTATGGCGCGAGACCATGCGCAAACTGAGCGCGGAATACCCCGCCGTGGAATACGGCGACATGTATGTGGACAACGCCGCCATGCAGCTTGTGAGGCGGCCGGGCCAGTTTGACGTCATAGTCACGTCCAACCTCTTCGGCGACATACTCTCCGACGAGGCGGGCATACTCACGGGCTCCATCGGTCTGTTGCCGTCGGCAAGCATAGGAGACGGCGCGTTCGGCCTCTACGAACCCGTGCACGGCTCCGCGCCCGACATAGCCGGCACGGGCAAAGCCAACCCCTGCGCCATGATACTGTCCGCCGCCATGATGTTGCGCTTGTCTTTCGGCTTGCGCGACGAGGCTCTCGCCGTGGAAAACGCCGTGGAACAAGCCCTCGGCCTCGGCGCGCGCACGGCGGATATGCCCCTCGCCGGCACCGCGCCCATAAGCTGCGCGCGCATGGGCGAGCGAATACGCGCGAAACTCACCGCAGTTGCGCGATAGTCACGCCGTTTTCGCCCTCGCCGAAAGCGCCGAGCCGAAAGCTCTTCACGGACTTATTGCGCCGCAACGATTCGTGCACGGCCGCGCGCAGCGTACCCGTGCCCTTGCCGTGGATAATGGTCACGGATTGCAGGCGAGACAGCACCGCGCCGTCTATGAAGCCACTCATTTCCCACACAGCTTCTTCGGCACTCATACCCCGCAGGTCGCACTCGGTGTCCGGACGCGCCGACACGGCCGACATAGCCGACACGGCGGGCTTTTGGGGCTTTTCGTCTTCGAGCAGCTCCAATTCGGAGCTATGCGCCGTGACGCTGATAACGCCCGCTTGTAAACGTACCTGCCCGTCTTTGTCCGGCGGAGCCACGACCGACGCGTTGACCCCTATGTTCACTATCCGCACCATATCGCCCGCGCGCAGCTCGCGCGGCAAAGGGCGCGTCCGGGTTTTGCGCTTCGCGTCCGAAAGCGCGTTTTCCGCCGAACGCAGCTCCGCGCGCAGAGCCGCTATATCCTCCGCCTTCGCGTTTGTAAGTTGTTTTATAACGCCGTCCGCCCGCTCGCGGGTTTGCGCCACTATCAGCAAGGCCTCGGCCCTCGCGCGCGAGAGAATCTTTTCGCGCTCCTGCTCCGTCTGTATTCGTTGCCGTTCCGCCGCCGCGCCGTCTTCCCGCGCCCTTACCAACAGTTCCCGCGCGCGTTCGCGCTCGGTGTCGGCGGCAAGGCGCTGCGCTTCCAAACGGCTGAGAATATCCTCAAACGCCGCGTTTTCCGTGCCCACGCTTTGCTTTGCCCTTTCGATGATGTCCGCGTCAAGCCCCAGCCTGCCCGATATGGCGAAGGCGTTTGACTTGCCCGGCGCGCCCGTTATGAGGCGGTATGTGGGCCGCAAGGTCTCGATGTCAAACTCGCACGAGGCGTTTTCCACCCCCGCGGCGGTGAGGGCGTAGGTTTTCAGCTCCGCGTAGTGGGTGGTGGCGGCGATTTTCACCCCCCGCTCGCGCATATGCTCGATAATGCTCACGGCCAGCGCCGCGCCTTCCACGGGGTCGGTGCCCGCGCCAAGCTCGTCGAAAAGCGCGAGGGAACCGGGGGCGGCTTCGGCCAATATGCTCACGATATTGCTCATGTGCGAGGAAAACGTGGAAAGGCTCTGCTCAATGCTCTGGTCGTCGCCTATGTCCGCGTACACGGCTCGCGTATACGGCGTTTCGCTGCCGGAGTCGGCGGGTATATACAGCCCGCAGGAAGCCATGAGCGTCAGCAGGCCGACGGTTTTCAGCGCCACGGTTTTGCCGCCGGTGTTCGGCCCGGTTATTATCAGCGTGTCGTAGCCCTTGCCCAAACTCACCGATATGGGCACAGCCTCGCCCGCGCGCAGCAACGGGTGGCGCGCGTTGATAAGCCGCAGCGAGCCGTCTTCCGTGAGCAGCGGCTCGGAGGCTTTCATCTCAAAAGCGAGCTTCGCCCGCGCAAACACGCAGTCCAACTCTACTAACGCGGCATAATCATCCTCAATACCGCCGGAAAAACCGGCGCATTCGACGGAAAGCTCCGTGAGTATGCGCTCAATCTCGTCGCGCTCCGCCGATTCCAATTCGCGGATTTCGTTATTGAGCCGCACCACGGCCGCAGGCTCGATAAAAAACGTGGCGCCGGAGGAAGACACATCATGCACCAAGCCGTGCACGTTCTGCTTATGCTCGGCTTTCACGGGCACCACGAAGCGGTCAGCCCGCCGGGTGACGATGGGTTCTTGCAAATATCGCGAATAAGCGGGCGTGGTGATATACTTGTTCAGCGTTTCGCGGATTCGCGTCTCGCAGGCGCGGCGGCGGCGGCGCAACGCGGCGAGCTCGGCGCTCGCGTGGTCGGCAATCTCCTCCTCGCCGATAATCGCGCTCTCTATTTTCTCCTCCAAGCGCTTGTTGCCTTGCATCCGCGCAAAGACCTCGCCCAGGCATCCAGCCGCCTCGCTCTCGCCGTGCGCCTTCGCGAGGCGCGCGCAACGCAGTAGGGCAGCCATATCTAACAGCTCGCGCGTGTTCAACGCGCCGCCCTTACGCGCGCGTTCTAAACTCGCGCCGGGGTCTTTCACTCCCGCAAACCCGGGCGGCGGCTTTTGCGCCATCATGTCGCAGGCCGCGCCCGTGCGGCGCAGGCGCAGCAGGGCACCATTCATATCGTCGGCCGGGCGCAGGGCTTCCGAGGCCTCTTTCGCCGCCGCGCTCACGGCGTGACGCGCGAGCAGTTCGGCCACACGCGTGAGTTCCAACGCTTTTACGGATTTTTCCGTTATCACGCTCATCGGCTCACACCTAATTTCTTGTAAAAGTCCAGCGTGGCAAAGCCGCGTTCCAAATGCGCGGACACATACGCCTCCGACGCGCGTGAAAGCGAACACAAGTCGTGCCCTTCGAGGGTAAAACTGAAAACGCGCGTCGGGGCACATTCGAGCAAATAGCGCAACGCCGCGAGCGCGCCTTCCGTGAGCGGCAGAGCCTGCGCGCCCTGTTCATGGCACGCGCAGAGCAAGCGACCCTCGCGCGGGAGGAGTTTTGGCGCGCGCGGGTTCGTCTCGCCGCACACGCCGCAATCGCGCACATAGGGCGCGTATCCGCAAATGCGCATGAGCGCCACCTCGAAAGCCGTTTTGAGTAAATACTCCGGTTGGGTTTTATAGCAGGCTCTTTTGAGCATGAGGCAAAGCAAGTCCATCAGCTCGCCGCTCTCCAGTCCCTCCGGAGCCACGGCACCGCAAAGCTCGGCGGCGTAATGGCAAAGAGACACGCGCGTGAGGTCGGAGCGCAGAGGGTGCCAGGCATCCACCAAATCCGCTTCCTTGAAGTGCATCCGATTTTTATGGGCAAACAGCGTCATCTCGCTGTAAGCGAGCAGTTGGGTGGAGGCCGCCCATATATGCCCCTTGCTCATCGCGCCCCGCACCCCCACGGTCTGCAGCCCATGCGAGCGCGTGAGCACCGTAAGCAGTTTGTCCGCGTCTTTGTAGCGCGTCTCGCGGAGCACCACCGCGTCTGTGCGGATATACATCAGCGGTAACCGAACGCGGCGAGCGCTTCGGGGTTATCGCGCCAGTTTTCCCTCACCTTCACATGCAAACGCAGCGACACCTTACCCTCATACAGCCGCTCCATTTCTAACCTCGCGGCTTTGCCGATACGCCCGAGCGCCGCGCCGCCCTTGCCGATGAACATACCCTTATGGTTGACCTTCTCACAGTAGATTACCGCGTGCGCTTCTACAAGCCCGTCGGGGCGCTGCGTGAGCTTTTCCGTGACCACCGCCGCGCCGTGCGGCACCTCCTCGCGCATATACAGCAAAACCTTTTCGCGTATCAACTCCGCTACAAAGACCATGTCCGGCAGGTCGGTGGTCATATCCGGCGGAAAGAGCGGCGGCCCCGGCGGCATCAACGGCAGGAGCAGGTTTTTGAGCAACTCCACGCCGTCTTTCTTTTTCGCGGACACGGGCACGATATGCAAAAACGGGCAGAGCGACGAATACGCCTCGATGAGCGGCAACAGGGCTTCTTTGGCCACGGTGTCGGTTTTGTTCAGCGCCAGCACGGCGGGTATGCGTGTGCCGGCGATATACCGCGCGACGGCGCGGTCGCCGCCATCGGGCGGCACGGATTCCGCCACCATGACCACGGCATCGTTGCCCCTCGCGCTTTCGCGCGCCGTCTTTCGCATATATTCGCCCAAGCGGTTTTTCGGGTTCGTAATCCCCGGCGTGTCGAGCAGCGCCATTTGCGTGCCGCCTTCGTTTACCACGGCGCAAAGGCGCGCGCGCGTGGTTTGCGGCTTGGGGGAGACGATGGATACCTTTTCGCCGCACAGCGCGTTTATCAGCGTGGACTTGCCCGTGTTGGGCCGCCCCAGCACGGACACCATGCCGAAACGCTGCTCGCTCATGCCTTCCCCCTGCCCAATATAAACACCGCCGCCGCCACGGCCACAGCTGCCGCCGCGCTCACCAGCACCGCGCCCGCCGCGATGTCTTTTACGTCGCGCACAGCCTTGCTTTGCTCGGCGGTATATAAATCACACAGCCTTTCTATGGCGGTGTTGACCAATTCAGAGGCGATTACAAGCCCGAAGCACAAAAAGACCGCCGCCCAACCCCACGGCTCGATACGCGCGAGAGCGGCGGCGGCGCTCACCGCCGCCGCGGCCGAAAGGTGTATAATCATATTACGCGAACGCGAAGCTATGCCCACGCCCCTGAAAGCGCAGGCAAACGAGCGCAGTAGCCGCCTCATCGCGGGAGCCTCAGTTTTGCCATTATCTCTTCCTCTTTTCCGCGCATTATCCTTCCCCCGTCCTCGTCGTCGTGGGTATAGCCGAGTATATGCAGCACGGCGTGCACCGCAAGGTAGCCCAATTCCCGCGAGAGGCTGTGGCCGAAAGCGTCCGCCTGGGCTTTTGCCCGCTCGGCGCTGATTGCTATATCGCTCGGTTCGCCCGGCGTGTCCGCCGGAAAACTCAGCACGTCGGTGGGCGCGTCCGTGCCTCTGAATGTGCCGTTGAGCCCGCGCATTTCCCCATCGTCCGTGAGCAGCACGCACAGATTGCCGCTACTGCCGCCGCCCACTTCGCGTAGCGCGGTCTTCACGCAACGGCGCAGCAGCCGCTTTGCCTTGCGCGGCGATATATGCGCCTTCGCGCTCTCGCGCGTCACAATGTCCGGATTCGGGCGCATCTATGCCTTGTCGGCGCGGGCAACGCGCTTGTTTTCGTGGGTTTCGTATGCGCGGATAATCTTCTGTACCAATTCATGGCGCACCACATCGCGGGATGAAAGCTCGCAGATGGCTATGCCGTCTATGTTTTTCAATATCCTCGCCGCCTCCTTCAATCCGCACACACGCCCGGGCGGCAGGTCTATCTGCGTGATGTCGCCGGTAATAACCACCTTGGAATTGAACCCAATGCGCGTGAGAAACATCTTCATCTGTTCGCGCGTGGTGTTTTGCGCCTCGTCCAATATAATGAAGCTGTCGTCCAACGTCCTTCCGCGCATATACGCCAGCGGTGCCACCTCGATACTGCCGCGCTCGTGGTGGCGGGCGTAGCTTTCGCCGCCGAGCATGTCATGCATGGCATCTTGCAGCGGGCGCAGGTAGGGGTCCACCTTGTTGTGCAAATCACCGGGCAAAAAGCCCAGTTTTTCCCCCGCCTCCACCGCCGGGCGGGTGAGCACCACACGGCTGACCTCCTTGCGGCGAAACGCCGTGACCGCCGCGGCCACGGCGAGATACGTCTTCCCCGTGCCGGCGGGGCCGATACCCATGGTCACCGTGGAACGCTGTATACACTCGGCGTATTTCTTCTGGCCCGGCGTCTTGGCCTTGACCGGCCTGCCCTTTGCCGTGACGCACACCACATCGCGGGCGAGCTGCCAAGCCTCGTCTTCCGAGCCGTCTTCCACCATGTCAATCATACAGTTGATGTTTTGCACCTCGATGGCTTCACCTCCCGAAATCAACGCCAACAAGCCGCCCACAACCTTCGCGGCTTTGTCCACGGCCTCCCGCGCGCCCGTGATTCTCAATTCGCTCTCGCGCGTATGCACACACACGCCTAAGTTTTGTTCCAAACAGCGTATATTGCGGTCATACGCGCCGAAAAGCCCCGCTATGTCTTCCGCCCTTTCGATATTCACTACCTGCTCGTACATTCCGCGCCTCCTTGCCGATACACGTATTCTACCACGCAAGAGCGCCGTTTGGCAATAACGCGGCGGCGGTATTACTCGGGTAATCGTCACCGGGAAGTTTTCGCCCTCCGAAGGAGGCGGGGAAACTTCCGCGTTCGGTCTTGCCGCGTTTTTGTCGGAGGCGGGGAGCCGTGGAACGGTTCATCCGGGCGCTCCGGCTTTGAGCGCCGCGAACAGGCGCGCTGTTTTCATTTTGTCTTTTATGCCCGGCGAGCTTTCCACGCCCGACATTACGTCGAGTATGGGCGCGCCTGTGCGCGCGGCGGCGGCGATGTTTTCGGGCGTGATGCCTCCGGCCAATATCACGGGCACGTTCACGGCCCGGCGCAAGGCGGCGTATCCGGCAAAGTCCGCCTCGCCGCCGAGGGCGGCGTTTTCGGGCGAGCGCGGGTCGAAGAGCAGCGCCCACACGCCCGCGGCGGCGTATTCGCCCGCGGCGGCAAGGGTATCGGGGTAGATTGCCTTTATGACCTTCACGCCGGGCGCGGCGGCGGCCACGCGGGCTGTGTCGCCCGGCGTTTCGCGGCCGTGCAGCTGCACGAAAGCGGGGGCGACGTATTCGATAAGGCGCACGGTTTTTTCCACGCCGCCGCTTGTGACCACGCATGTGTTGACGCGCGCGGGCACGGCGCGCACGAGAGCCTTCGCCGCTTGCGCGGTGAGGTTCCAGGGCACGGGCGAGGGGTACTCCGTGACAAACCCCAGCATATACGCGCCGTAATCGGCGCAAAGGTCTATGTCTTCGCGCCGCGTAAGACCGCAGAGTTTTATTCGCGGGGCGTTCACGGCACCGTGTTCGGCGCGAGGGGCACCCTCAGCGATTCGTAGGTTTTCGCCATATCTTCCGAGAGCCAAAGCGCCGTGCCGACAAGTACGGCATGGGCTCCGGCGCGCGAGGCGGCGCGCGCGTCTTGGGGCGCGGCAATGCCGCTCTCGCTGATTAAGACCGCGCCGCTTGGCGCGAGGTGGGCGAGCGCGGCGGTACGCTCCGCGGAACCGCCGTCTTTTTCAAGGCGCGTGATGTCGCGGTTGTTAATGCCGACAAGTCTTGCGCCCACGGCGGCGGCGGCGGCCATCTCCTCCGGCGCGCGCGCCTCCACGAGCGGCTCTAAACCGAGCGCGAGGGCTTTTTCGTGCAGCCCCGGCAACGCCGACGCGCCTATGATGGCGACGATGAGCAGCACGGCCGCCGCGCCGAGGCGCGCCGTGTCTTCAAGCGCCGCCTCGTCCGTGATAAAATCTTTGCGTAATACGGGCACATCCACGCTCTTGACTATTTGCGCGAGCAGCTCCGCGCTCCCGCCGAAATGCTCGCTCTCGGTGACCACAGACAGCGCCCTCGCGCCGCGCTCCACAAGCAGGCGCGCTATTTGCGCGGGGTCGCGGGAACGAAACAGTTCCCCGTGTTTGGGGGAAACGCGCTTGAAGTCGGGTATTACGGCGGTGAACCCCGACGCGTGCTCGCGCATAATCGCGCCGGAAAAGCGTGTGCCGCCCGGCATTATGCTTCGTTTTGCCCGAAGGCGCAAGACATTTCTTTCAGCCGCCGCAGTTTTTCGGCGGTCGCGCCGCTGTCAATAAGCTCGCCCGCGAGCTTGATGCCGGCGAAAAAGTCCGCCGCCCGCGAACCGATAATCAGCGCGCCCGCCGCGTTGAGCACAATGGCATCGCGTTGGGGGCCTTTCACGCCTTGGCAAAACACGCCGATAATGGCCTCGGCGTTTGCCTCCGGGGTGCCCGTCTTGATGTCTTCAAGGGCGCAGCGCCTCAGCCCGAAGTCTTCCGGCTCGATTTCATAGGAGCTCACCTCGCCGTTGCGCAGGTGGTTTACGCGGGTCTTTCCGAGCAGGGATATTTCGTCCAAACCGTCTAACCCGTGCACAAACATGGCGTTGGTGTAACCCAGTTCCTTGGCCACATACGTCACCGAATCGAGCAGCTCCGGCTTATACACGCCGAGCAGGTGGCGCGGCGCGAGCGCGGGGTTGATGAGCGGGCCTATGATGGAGTAGAATATCGTCTTGATGCCGAGGTCCTGCTCCGGGGGCAACACCTTGCCCATGACGGGGTGGAAGAGCGGGGCGTAAAGAAACGCGATGCCGATTTCTTCAATCATTCTCTCCGTTTGCTCCGGCGTGAGGTTGATATTCACGCCGAGAGCTTCCAATATATCGGCGCTGCCCGAAAGGCTGGCTATGGAGCGGCTGCCGTGCTTTGCCACGGGTATGCCCGCCGCCGCCGCCACAAGCGCCGTGGCTGTGGAGATGTTAAACGTGGATAAACCGCCGCCCGTGCCGCAGGTGTCCATCAGCTCCTCGCTGACGCGCGGCCTGAGCGGCACGCAGTTGTCGCGCATGGCCTTGGCTATATAGGCGATTTCTTTCAGCGACGCGCCCTTCATCAGCAGCGCCACCTGGAAACCCGCGATTTGCACATCGCTGATTGCCCCTTTGTTAATACCCGAAATCAGCTCGGATATTTCCGCCTCGGTAAGCTCTTGGCGCGCGGTGATTTTTGCCAGTGTGTCTTTGTACATTCCGTTTTCTCCCTTTATGCTTGTATTTACGCAAAGCCGTCCCGGCCGCTTTGCGTTACCGCCTGTTTCATTTCGCGCGCGTAACGCGCCACATGTTCCGCGCTGCCGCGCCCGTGTTCGGCGATAATCCGCACGATGGCGCTGCCCACGATAACGCCGTCGGCGAAGGCGCAGATTGCGGCCGCCTGCTCCGGCGTGGATATGCCGAACCCCACGGCGCACGGTATATCGCACACGCGGCGCACCGCCGCCGTCATGTGGCGGGCGCTTTCGCCGAGCACGGCGCGTTCGCCCGTAACGCCGAGGGAGGACACGCAGTACAGGAAGCCGCCGGAGGCGCGCGCGATACGCTCAATGCGTTCGCGGGAGGTTGGCGCAATTAAGGAAATCAGCTCAACGCCGTGCGTTTGGCAGGGCGGCAACAGTTCGTCGCGTTCCTCAAACGGCAGGTCGGGCACAATCAGCCCGTCCACGCCCGCCCGGGCGCAACGCGAGGCGAAAGCCTCCGCGCCGAAGTGAAACACGGGGTTGTAATAAGTCATAAACAGTATGGGCACATCGGGATTCACATCCGCCCTCACGCTTTCCGCGAGGGCAAGCAGTTTGTTGAGTGTGCAGCCCGCCCGCAGCGCACGCGCGCTCGCCGCCTCGATAACCGGCCCCTCGGCTATGGGGTCGGAGAAGGGGATGCCGATTTCTATTGCGTCCGCCCCCGCGTCGCAAAGGGCGAGCAGTAGTTCGCGCGTGGTGTCTATGTCGGGGTCGCCGCCCGTGATAAAGGGAATAAACGCCTTTTTGCCGCGAAACGCCGCGCTTATTCTATTCATCCAAGGCCACCCCCCTGTATTTGGCCATCGCCGCCACGTCTTTGTCCCCGCGCCCGGAGAGTGTGACAACAAGCACGTCGCCGCGCGGGAGGGCCGGGGCGTAGGTCATGGCGTATGCCACGGCGTGGGCGCTCTCGATGGCGGGAATAATACCCTCCGTGACCGAGAGATACTCGAAGGCGTCCACCGCTTGCGCGTCTGTAACGGGCACATACCTCGCCCGCCCGCCGGCAAACAGATAGGCGTGCTCCGGGCCTATGCCGGGGTAATCCAAGCCCGCCGATATTGAGTATACGGGCGAAATTTGCCCGTGACCGTCCACGCAGAAGTATGACTTCATGCCGTGGAACACCCCCACGGAGCCTTTGGTTATCGTGGCCGCGTGTTCGCCGGTGTCCACTCCCCTGCCCGCCGCCTCGCAGCCTATCAGTTCCACGTCCGGGTCGCCGATAAACTCATGGAAAGAGCCTATGGCGTTGCTCCCGCCGCCCACACAGGCGATTACCGCGCGGGGCAGCCCGCCTTCCGCCGCGAACACCTGCCGCTTAATCTCGGCACCGATGACTGACTGGAAGTCGCGCACTATTGTGGGGAACGGGTGCGGCCCCATGCATGAGCCGAGGCAGTAGTGCGTGTCGTCCACTCTGCTTGCCCATTCGCGCATTGTGGCGTTTACCGCGTCTTTGAGGGTGGCTGTGCCCGATGTGACGCACCTGACCTCCGCGCCGAGCAGTTTCATGCGGTAGACGTTGAGCGCTTGCCGCTCCATGTCTTCTTTGCCCATGAACACCACGCACTCCATGCCCATGAGCGCGGCGGCGGTCGCCGCCGCCACCCCGTGCTGCCCCGCGCCCGTTTCCGCAATCAGCCTGGTCTTGCCCATCTTCTTCGCAAGCAACGCCTGCCCCAGGACATTGTTTATTTTGTGCGAACCGGTGTGGTTTAAGTCCTCGCGTTTAAGGTATATCTTCGCCCCGCCGAGGTCGTTTGTCATTTTTTCGGCGTAATAGAGCAAAGAAGGCCTTCCGGCGTATTGCTCCAACAGGCGGGCGTATTCGCCCGCAAACGTCTCGTCTTTGCGCCATTTATCATATTCGCCCGACAGGAGCGTAACGGCGCGCATTAAGGTTTCCGGCACATACTGCCCCCCGTATATGCCAAACCGCCCCTGCGCCATAAACCACCCTCCAAACACGCGGAAATACCGTGCGCGGACGCAATCCGCAGCCGCAAACAAGCATAGCACGCATATGGCCGCCTGTCAAGGAGGGCGCGCGCGAGAGGGCGGACAACACAAACTCCATAATCAATCCCAACGCTTTTCCCGCCCTTGATTACGGGTTTTTTGCCTATGCCGGGGAGGCTGCGCGGTGACGGGGAAATACAAGTACCTGACCTTGGAAGACAGGCGTCTCATAGCGAATATGCTGAACGACTGCCGCCCCGCGGCCATGATAGCCCATACCCTCGGGGTAAGCGCGGAAACGGTCTAC
>JAIRWH010000043.1 GCA_031253545.1 Oscillospiraceae bacterium | reverse complement strand
AAACACTTGCAAAACGCGCGGGAGTGCACTATAATATCTCAATCCGATACAACGCGAAGAGGCCGGGGCCGCGGAAGGAGCGCGTGGATGAGATACGACCGCTGGGATGTGAAGAGAGCCGCCGCTTGGAAGACGGCTTCGCTTTGCGGCGCGGGCTTAGATTACCCCTTGGCCTTGGTGCTCGCGTCGAGGGATGCCTGCGACCCTGCCTCGGCGCGGCGTTTTCTCACGGTTTCGTCTTCGCTTCTTGCCGACCCCTTCGCCCTTCCGGGTATGCGCGAAGCGGTGTCGCGCTTTGACACCGCGCTTCGCGGCGGCGAGAAAATCGCCGTGTACGGCGACTACGACGCCGACGGCGTGACCGCCTGCGCCTTGTTGCATAAGTATATTACCGCCGCAGGCGGCGACTGCGTCTGCTATATACCGGACCGCTTCACGGAAGGTTACGGCATGAACAACGCCGCCGTGGAGAAAATCGCCGCGGCGGGCGTTTCCCTCATCGTTACCGCAGACACGGGCATTGCCGCCGACGAGCAGACAGAGCGCGCGAGGGCGCTCGGCATGGACGTGATTGTAACCGACCACCACGAATGTTCGCGCCCGTGTCCGGGAGCCGTCGCCTCGGTAAACCCCCGGCTGCCGGGGGGCGAGGCGCGCCTGTCCTGCCTTGCGGGGGTGGGGGTGGCTTTTTACCTGCTGCGCGCGCACGGCGGCGACACGGACGGGTTATTGGAGC
Source organism: Oscillospiraceae bacterium (assembly GCA_031253545.1). Lineage (GTDB taxonomy): Bacteria > Bacillota > Clostridia > Oscillospirales > UBA929 > WRLJ01. The sequence goes on along the minus strand of JAIRWH010000043.1, from coordinate 14,142 downwards.
GTTACGGCGAGCTTGTGGCGATAGGCACCGTGGCGGACATTATGCCCATGACGGACGACAATAAGACATTGGTCAACATCGGCTTGGAAAAGTTGGGCCGCACGGATATGCCGGGCCTCGCGGCCTTAATGCGCGAGGCGGAGGTCTGCGGCGATAGGCTCACCGCGCAGACCGTCAGTTTCAAGCTCGCCCCGCTCATCAACGCCGCGGGGCGCATGAGCGGCGCGCAAAAGGCGCTCGCGCTGCTGCTCACCCGGGACGAACACGAGGCGCAGAGCCTCGCGCGCGAGCTTTCCGTCTGCAACAGGCAGCGGCAGAGCTTGGAAAACGAAGTGTTTCTCGCCGCAGACGCTATCCTTGCCCGCAACGGCGGGGTGGCGGCGCACGGGGCAGACTGGCACCCGGGGGTGGTGGGCATAGTGGCCTCGCGCCTTGCCGCCCGCCACAATAAACCCGTGTTTCTGCTCGCGGGCGGCGGCGACGGCGTGGTGCGCGGCAGCGCGAGGGGTTCGGACGGATTCAGCCTCACGGCGGCGCTCGCGGCCCATTCGCGCCTGCTCCTTTCCCACGGCGGCCACGAGAAGGCGGCGGGCTTTACCCTGGAGCCCCGCGACGTGGAAGCGTTTACGCAAAGCATAAACGAATATTGCAAAGGTTACGCGCGCCCGGAGAAGGTGCTCGCCGTGGACGCGGAGCTGTCTCCGGGGGAAGTCACGCTGCGGGCGGTAAAGTCGCTGGAGCGTTTGGAGCCTTACGGGCGCGGTAACGAGCAGCCCGTGTTCATGTTCTCGCGCGCGAAACTCACGGACATTCGCCCAATGGGGCAAGACAAACACTCGCGCCTTTGCGTGGGCGGCCACCCGGCGGTCTGGTTTGGCGAGAAACGCTCCGATATACCCTTTGCCGACGGCGACACCGCCGACTGCGCCTTCCGCCTTTCCGTCAACAGTTTCGGCGGGCGTGAAAACGTGCAGTTGCAGCTGCTTGACCTGCGGCAAAGCGCGGCGGAAGGGGGCTGCGCCTGATGGATACCTCCGCCGTGCTCGCCCGCGAATACGCCGCGCTCGAAGATGCTTGCCTTGCTTACATGCCGCACGCGGACAAGGCGCTGCTGCGGCGCGCGTTTGACTTCGCCGCCGCGGCCCACGAGGGGCAAAACCGCCGCTCCGGCGAGCCGTATGCCGTGCACCCGTCGGCGGTGGCCTTGATTATTACCGAGATGAACATGGATATGGAGTCGGTTATCGCCGCCTTGCTGCATGATGTGATAGAAGATACCAAGTATACCTACGCCTATGTCAAGGCGCAGTTCGGCGCCGCCGTGGCGGACATGGTGGACGGCGTTACGAAGATAAGCCGCATTAGGTATACATACACGGAAGACCGCCAGATGGAAAACCTGCGGAAGCTCTTCATTGCCATGGCGCGCGACTTGCGCGTGATGATAGTCAAAATCGCCGACAGGCTCCACAATATGCGCACGATAGATTATCTCCCCGAACAGCGCAGAAGGGAGATTGCGCTTGAAACAATGGAGATTTACGCCCCCATTGCCCATAGGCTCGGTATGCAGCGCTTCAAGTGGGAATTGGAGGACCGTTCGCTGCGCTGCCTTGACCCCGTGGGCACGGCGGAAATCGAGCAGGAGTTGGAAGAGCGCCGCTTAGACCACAGCTTCTTTATGGAAAGCGTGAAGGAGGTGCTCGAAAAGCGGCTGCGCGAGGCGGGCGTGAAATATCTCTCCATAGAGGGCCGCATAAAGCACATATACAGCATATACCGCAAGTTGATGGGGCAGCACAAGGCTATGTTTGAGATATACGACCTTTACGCCGTGCGTATCATTGTGGCGGACAGCCCGCACCATTCGGAGTGTTACAACGCGCTCGGCGTGGTACACGACATTTACAAGGCCATGCCGGGCCGGCTCAAAGACTATATCTCCACCCCCAAACCCAATATGTACCAAAGCCTGCACACCACGGTTATGGGCAAACTCGGCCAGCCGTTCGAGGTGCAAATCCGTTCGGAGAGTATGCACCGCACGGCGGAGATGGGCATCTCCGCCCACTGGAAATATAAGGAAGGCTCCACGGACAACTCGGCGGACGAGATGTTCGCCTGGGTGCGGCGGCTTTTGGAAAGCCAGCAGGACACCGACGCGGAGGACTTCATACGTTCCATAAAGGTGGAGATGTTCGCCGACGAGGTGTTTGTGTTCACCCCCAAGTCCAAGGTGGTCAACCTGCCTTACGGCGCGAACCCCATAGACTTCGCTTACGCCATACACTCGGCCGTGGGCAACCGCATGACGGGGGCGAAGGTCAACGGGCGCATGGTAACTATTGATTATGTGCTGCAAAACGGCGACATTGTGGAAATCATCACCGCCGGAGGCAGCCACGGCCCTTCGCGCGACTGGCTCAAGCTCGTGAAGACCAGCGAGGCGCGCAACAAAATCAAGCAGTGGTTCAAGAAAGAGAAGCGCGAGGAAAACGTGGCGGCGGGCAAGGCGGAGTTTGAGCGCGAACTCAAGCGCAGCGGTATATCGCCGTCCACCATACTCAACGAAGATATTACGCCCCCGGCGCTGCGCCGCATGAGTTTCGCCACGCCCGACGAGCTGTACGCCGCCATCGGTTACGGCGGCATCTCCGCCCTGCGGGCTATAAACCGTTTCCGCGACGAGCTGATAAGGCAAAATCGGCAGCATATTACCGACAAAGCCGCCCTGGAGAAGGTGCACGCCGCCGTGAGGAAGCCGCCGAAGGCCACGAGCGGGGTGGTGGTGGAGGATATAGGCAATTGCCTGATTCGGTTCGCGCGCTGCTGCGCGCCCGTGCCCGGCGACGACATAGTGGGCTATGTCACAAAGGGCTGCGGCGTGTCGCTCCACCGCGCCGACTGCAAGAACATCGGAAACGCCCGCGCCGCCGCGGACGGCAAGTATGTGAGCGCGCGGTGGGCGGAGCAAATTGAGCGCAACTACCCTACGGGGTTGCAAATACGCGCCCGTGACCGCGACGGCCTTGTGGCTGAACTGTTGGAAGTGTTTAACGCGCAAAAGACCAAGCCCAGTTACATTACGGCTAAGGCGCTGCCCAACGGCAGCGCCGTGGTAAACGTCACCGTGAGCGTGGCGAACAGCGCGGAGCTTGACAGGCTCAGGAACAAACTCACGCAGGTACACGGTGTGGCGGAAGTAGTCAGGAGGGAGGCAAGCTGATGGATTCTCTCGCAAAGCAAGACGGAGGAGCAGGGCGACCGCCCGCGCAGGAGGTGCGGCGCGTGGTGGTGGGCATTGTCCACACCAACTGCTATGTAATCACCGACAGGGCCACGGGTTTTCATGCGGTCATAGACCCCGGCGACAACGCCACGCGCATTATCACGATGTTGGGGCCGGAGAAGGCTAAGTATGTGAAGTACATCTTCCTCACGCACGGTCACTTCGACCATGTGACGGCCTTAAAGCGCGTCAGGGACGCCACGCGCGCGCCCGCGGTCATACACAAAGAGGACGTGCATATGCTCTCCGACCCCAAAATCGGGCGAAGCGGGAAAGACAATTACAGCAAGGCAGATATACGTATCGTGGGGGGCGAGAGCTTCGACATGGGCGAGACCACCTTCACATGGCTGCACACGCCCGGCCATACACGAGGCAGCTGCTGTATTATGTGCCACGACAAAATCTTCACGGGCGACACGCTCTTTGAGGGCGACTGCGGGCGCACGGACTTTGCCGGGGGCAGCCGCGAGAGTATGCTCGAATCGCTGCGCCTTTTGGCGAACCTGCCGGGAGACTACACCATATTCCCCGGCCACGATGTGAGCACCACCTTGGAAAAGGAGCGGCGCTCCAACCCCGATATGCTCGAGGCGATTGCGAGAGGGGCGAATTGACCCTCGCCTGTTCGGGCGATTGCCCGCGGGACGCCGCCGAGCAGGCCATGCTCAACTTCTTTCCCCCGGGGTTTCCCGGCAGGGCGCGTTGCGCCGCGCGCGGCGGCCGCGCCGTCACGGTTGTCGCCGTCGGCTCCAAACGCACAAAGGGCGTTTGCCTTTATTCGCGCTCGCTTTCAGACGCGGTGAAGGAGAGTTTTTACCGCGCCGCCTTGCCGCATTTGCCGTTCGCGCCGCCGTGGGGCAGCCTCGCGGGCATACGCCCGGCCTGCCAAGCCGCGAAATGGCTCGCGCAGGGCAAGGACGCGCGCGAATGGCTGCTCGCGCGCCATGTGGAGCCTTCCCGTGCGCGTTTGGCTTTGGAGTGCGCCGCCGCGCATGTCGAGGCCCTGCGCGGGCTTGACCCGTGCGCCTGCGCTCTCTATGTGAGCGTGCCGTTTTGCCCGCAGCGCTGCGCCTATTGCTCGTTTGTGTCCGCAGATGTCACGCGCGCGTCCGCCCTCGCGGAGCCGTATGTGGAAATGCTCGCGCGCGAGATTGCCGCCGCGCGGGCCGTCGTCCCGCGCCCCGTGGCCGTGTATGTGGGCGGCGGCACCCCCACGGCGCTTTCCGCCGGGCAATTGGATAAATTGCTCGCGGCGCTGCCTTTGCCGGAAGGCGCGGAGTTTACCGTGGAGGCCGGGCGGCCGGACACGCTCACGCGGGAAAAGCTCGCCGTAATGCGCTCGCGCGGCGTGGGGCGCGTGAGCGTGAACCCGCAGAGCATGAACGCCGTCACGCTTTCCGCCATCGGCCGGAGTCACACGCCGGAAGATGTGCGCCGCGCGTACGCGCTGGCGAGGAGCGCGGGGTTTGCCGCGGTGAACATGGACATCATCGCGGGTCTGCCGGGCGAAACGGAGGCGGACTTTGCCCGCACTGTGGACGAAGTGCTCGCGCTGGAGCCGGAGAATATCACCACCCATACCCTCGCCCCGAAAAAGGGCGCGGCGCTGTATAGCGGCGCGGGGCACCCGCGCCTGCGGGCGGCGGCGGCGCGCCGTATGCTCGATTACGCTTACGCGCGCCTGCGAAAGCGCGGCTATGGGCCGTATTACCTGTACCGGCAAAAGTTCACGCCCGGTATGTGCGAAAACGTGGGCTGGACAAAGCCCGGCCACGAAAACCTCTATAACCTCTGCATGATGGAGGAGCTTTGCACGGTAATCGCCGCGGGGGCGGGGGCGGTTACTAAGCTCGTGAGCCGCGGGAGCGGGCAAATAATCCGCCTGCAAAATTGCAAATACCCGTTGGAATATTTGCGAAGCCGTGATAAAATAGAAAGCAACATCGCCCGGGCGGCGCGATTTCTTTCGGCAGCGAGGTAGGGAGTATATGCATAACCCGGTCTTTGACCTTTGCGACATCAACCGCAAAGCCGAGCGCGACCCGCGTTCGTTTATGGCCGAGTGCGACAGTTCGCACTACGCCAAACTCGCGCTCGCGTCCGCCGCGCTCGCTAACGCCGCGAAGGAAAAACCCGTGGCGCTGCTTGCCGGGCCGTCAGGCTCCGGCAAGACCACCACGGCGGACAAACTCGCGCAGGGTTTGGCCAACATCGGCGTGAAGGCCTTTGTGGTTTCCATGGACGATTATTACCTCACCGTGTCCGACGAGACGCACAAAAAAGACCGCAATGGCAATATTGACTACGAATCGCCGGATATACTCGACATCCCGCTCATGCGCGCGCATTTCGCCGCGCTGACCGCGGGGGAGGAAATACTCGTGCCGAAGTTCGACTTTGAGGCGCAGGCGCGGCGCGAGGGCGACGTTATGCCGCTGCGGCTGGGCAAAGACGAAGTGGCCATATACGAAGGCATACACGCGCTCAACCCGCGGCTGCTTGACCCGCACCGCCCCGCCATGCGCGTATACGCGTCCGCGCGCGGCAATATCACCTCCGGCGGCGCGGTGTTTTTCAAGAACACATGGCTGCGTTTGGTGCGGCGCACCGTGCGCGACAATAACTTCCGGGGCGCGTCCGCCGCCTGCACCCTTTCGCTCTGGGCGGGCGTGAGGCGTGGCGAAAAGAAGTATATCTCACCCTATAAGGAGCTTGCCGACATCACCATAGACACCTGCCTCCCCTACGAGGTCAACGTCATGCGTTCCCACGCGCTGCCCCTGTTTTCGGGCATATCGGCGGACTTGGAGCGCAGCGCGGAGCTGCGGCTGATAGCGCCGCGCCTGGAGGAGTTTTACCCCATAGACACGGCCATACTCAGCCGCAAGTCGCTGCTGCGCGAGTTTGTGGGGTTTGATTAGCCGCCGCCTCCTCCGCGCGAAGCGGCGTAACGTATCCATCCCGTAAATATTATCGGAAAGGAAGAGGGAGAATGAACGAAAGGGTAAGGCTGATACTCGAGCACGTGAAGAGCGCCGCTCATTCGGCGGGGGAGGCCGCCGGCCGCACATGGGATTCCGCGAAGACGAAGACGGGCGAAATCTGGGAGGTGACCAAGCTCAATTTGCATATCTCCGACTTGCAGCAGCGCATAACGGAAACCTATCAGGACATCGGTGAATTGGTCTACCGCGCGCACAGGGAGCCCAACACGGACACCGAGGCGGTGGACGACCTGCTCGCCTCCATAGACGAACTGAACGAGAGCGCGCAGCAGCTGCGCGAGCGTGTGGCGGAGCTGAAACAAATCAGGTATTGCCCCGGCTGCGACAAACAGCTCAACCGCGAGGACGAATACTGCCGTTTCTGCGGCCGGAAACTGTGACGGACTTACGCGACGCCGAGCGGTATCTGCGGCGCAGATTAGACGGTTTTGAGCCGGAGGCGGCCGTGGTGCTCGGTTCGGGTCTGGGGTTCATGGCCGATATGTGCGAGGAGCCCGTCGCCGTGCCTTACGGCGATGTGCCGGGCTTTCCCGTATCCACGGCGCCCGGCCACGCGGGCAGGTTGGTGTTCGGCGTTTTGGGCACGCGGCGCGTGGCGGTTATGCAAGGGCGCTTCCACTATTACGAGGGCTACGACGCGGGCAAAATCGTCTGCGGCGTGAGGGTGCTGCGTATGTTGGGCGCGGAAACGCTGCTTGTGACCAACGCCTGCGGCGCGGTGAACAAAGCCTACGCCCCCGGCGACATTATGCTCATTGCCGACCACATCAACCTCACGGGTATTTCGCCCCTGCGCGGGGCAAACGACCCCGTGCTCGGCCCCCGTTTCCCCGATATGTCCAACACCTATACCCCCCCGCTGAGGCAGGCGGCGCGCGAGGCCGCCTCCCGCTTGGGCATGGAGCTGCGCGAAGGCGTGTATATGTACTTTGCCGGGCCGCAGTATGAAACGCCCGCCGAAATCCGCGCCGCCGCCGCCCTCGGCGCGGACGCCGTGGGTATGTCCACGGTGGCGGAGGTGGTGGCCGCGCGCCACGCGGGCATGCGGGTGCTTGGCCTTTCGCTCGTGTGCAACATGGCCGCCGGCGTATTGGGCGCGGAAGCGGGCGCGCTGCGTGAGCTGAGCGAGCAAGAGGTGCTCGACACCGCCGAGGCTTCCAAACAGCGCTTTTCGCAATTACTGCTTGCTTGCTTGGAGGTTATTTGATGGACACCCTTTTCTCCGGGGTTACGGCGGTGACCATGGACCCCGCCCGCCCCGTAATCCGTAACGCCCATATCGGCGTGCAAGGCGGCAAGATTGCCTATGTGGGCGCGGAGCCTCCGCCGGACCCGCCCGCGCAAGTTGTCTCGCGCGGGCACCTTGTGGTGATGCCGGGGCTGTGCAACGCGCACACGCATATCGCCATGGCTCAACTGCGGGGGTTTGCCGACGACTACAACCTGCAGGAATGGCTGCACGGCCATGTGTTCCCCGCCGAGGCGAAAATGACCGACGAATCGGTCTATTGGGGCACAATGCTGGGTCTGCTCGAATCCGTGGCCTGCGGCGTTGTGTCCGTCACCGATATGTACGACCACATGGACTTTGTGGCGCGGGCCGTGCGCGAGAGCGGCGTGAAGGCCAACCTCACCAGGGCCGTGGTGTGTTTCGACGAGGGTTTCAACGCCGCCGAAGACGTGAGGATGAGGGAGACGCGGCAGTTGATACGCGATTGGCACGGCGCGGACGGCGGGCGTATTTTGGTTGACGCCTCCGTGCACGCGGAATACACCTCCTTCCCCGCCGTGTGGGACGCGGTGGCCGCCTGCGCCGCCGAATACGGCGTGGGTATGAACGTGCATGTGTCCGAAACCCGTTACGAGCACGAGGAATGTAAGCGCAAATACGGCCTGACCCCCGCCGCCGCCTTGGACAGGCACGGCGTGTTCGCCCGCCGCGCCGTGGCCGCCCATTGCGTTTGGGCAGAGCCGGAAGATATAGCGCTGTTTGCCGAAAGGGGCGTGAGCGTGGCGCATAACCCCGTGAGCAACGCCAAGCTCGCCTCCGGCTTCGCCCCCGTGCCGGCCATGCTCGAAGCCGGCGTGAACGTGGCGCTCGGCACAGACAGCGTGGCGTCCAACAACAACCACGACTTGTTTGAGGAAATCAAGCTCTGCGCCGTGGTGCACAAGGCTCTCTCCGGCGACGCCACAACCCTCGGCGCTTCCGCCGCGCTCTCGCTCGCCACGGAAGGCGGGTTTAAGGCGCAGGGCAGGCAGCGCGAGAGCGGGCGCATAGCCGTGGGCTTCGACGCGGATATTATCGCGCTGGATTTTGACAAGCCGCACCTTGCGCCGTGCGCCAACCCCGTGTCGCACCTCGTATACGCCGCGCGCGGCAGCGACGTTTGGCTTACCATGGTGCGCGGCAAAATACTCTACAAGGGCGGCGAGTATTTCACGCTGGACAGGGAGCGCATTATGCGCGAGGCGGGCAAGTTTGCTTCCGTGTTTTTCTGACCGGGCGCGCGGGAAACACGCCCGATAATTATGCGTTATGTTAAACCAAACGCCCCATAAACGCTCGCGCACGGGGTTTGCCGGAAAAAAAGCGAAATTTTTCCGAAAAAGGTCTTGAAGTATCGCGCGCTTTGTGTTAGATTTTCCTTGTGCCTTTCCGCCGCGTGGGCGGAAGCCACCGAAAAGGTTACGCCGGCGGGTACCGCCGACAGCGTATAACCAAGATTATTAAGGAGGAACGGCGACAATGAACAAAGCGGAGTTTGTCAGCGCAATCTCGGAGAAATCGGGTCTTTCCAAGAAGAGCTCGGAAGCGTCGGTCAACGCCATGGTAGACGTTATCAGCGACGCGCTCGCTTCCGGCGACAAAGTGGCGCTCGTGGGCTTCGGCACCTTCGAGGTTCGCGCGCGCGCCGCCAGAACTGGACGCAACCCCAAGACCAAGTCCACCATCCAAATCAAAGCCTCGAAGGCACCCGTGTTCAAGCCCGGCAAGGCGCTCAAAGACACGGTCAATAAGTAAGGCAGATAACCGCCCGCGCCGCAGACGATTTCGGCGTAAAGTGAGTAGCCGTGCCTTTCCTCCGTTCGGGGGAGAGGCACGGAAGGCTACGGCGGGGCGCTCAAGGGCGCGGCCGGGGTCGGTTCGCCGTATCCGCCGCCGGAGGAAGCCGTGAAATGAGATTGGACAAATACCTCAAGGTCTCGCGCATCATCAAACGCCGCAGCGTGGCCAACGAAGCCTGCGACAGCGAGCGCGTGGCGGTGAACGGCAAGGCGGCGAGGGCGTCTTACGAGGTCAAGGTCGGGGATGTTATTGAGTGCCGGTTCGGCGCGAGGGTGTTCAAGGCCGAGGTGCTGAGTGTGCGTGAGTTTGCCGCGAAAGACGAGGCGGCGCTCATGTACCGCGAATTGTGAGGGCGCGCATGGAAAAACGCCGCAGACGGAGCAGTTTGGTCATGTTCTTACTCATGGCGGTGTTTGTCGTCTACACCGCCATCACCCTGCTCGTGTTGCAAGCCCAAATCAACGAACAGGAGCGGCTCTCGGAAACGCTTGCCGCCGAGCTTGCCGGCGAATCTGTGCTGAACGCCGCCTATAAGGCCAAGGCGGAGGACGAATTAGACGAAGTCGCGCTCATTAGGGACATATTGGGCTACACTTTCCCCGGCGAAGTCATTATGGTGGACATCTCTAAGATTAGGTGACAGAATGGATTACACAATCGGCTCTATCCTTACCGGCACGGTTGCCACCATCACCAAATACGGCGCGTTTGTCAATCTGCCCGGCGGCCGCTCCGGTTTGGTGCATATCTCCGAAATCGCCGCCACTTACGTCAACGACGTGAGGGAGCACCTCACGGAGGGTCAGGAAGTCACCGTGAAACTCCTCTCTTTGGACAAAGACGGGCGGCTCAACCTCTCCATTAAGAAGGCTCTGCCCCCGCAGCCGCACGGCGGCAGGGAAAAGGGGCCTCACAACGCGGGCGCGGGGCGCTCCGCGGGGCGCTCCGCCGCGCCGCAGAGTTTCGAGGATAAGCTCAAAGCCTTTATGAGCGACTCCGAAAACAAGCAAAGCGACCTGCACCGGCACTCCGACAGGCGTTCCGCGCACCGCAAAAAGTAGCCGCCGGCAGTCGGCTGGCGAATGGGGCGGGGCGAAAACGCGAACACAACGCATATGGGGGAATTCCCGAGTGGCCAAAGGGGGCAGACTGTAAATCTGTTGTCGCTGACTTCGGTGGTTCGAATCCACCTTCCCCCACCAAACCGCAATCTTTGACCCGCCCCCGTTTTCGTGGGGGCGGCTGTCTTTTGTCCGCCGTCTCCCCGTTCCCGCAGGGTTACGTTTTCCCGCCCGCCGCGCGGCACAATAGCGGAAGAGCCGCCGTGCGCGGGCGAGGCTTACGGTGACATTGAACGTAAGATGAAAGACCGGAGGTCGGCGCTTATGCGTTACTCGCGCGTGAGGTATATGGCGGCGGCGGCGCTCACGGCGGCGCTCACGGCGGCGGCGGCCTTTGTGCGCGTGCCTTTTTGGCCGTCTTATATAACAATGCAGACCTTGGCGGTGCTGCTCGGCGGCTTGGCGCTCGGGCCTCTGTGGGGCGCGGCGGCGCAGGGGCTGTATGTGCTGCTGGGTTTAGTCGGCTTGCCCGTCTTCGCTTCGGGGGTCGCGGGGTTCGCCGCCGTATTCACGCCCACGTTCGGGTTTTTGCTCTCGTTTCCAATCGCCGCCGCCGTGTGCGGGGCAATCGCGCGCGGGAGGAAGAGCGCGAAGCGCCGCGCCCTCGCCGTGTGCGCGGGCACTTTGGTGATATACGCCGTGGGGCTGCCGTATCTCGCGTTCGCGGCGCGGGTGTGGCTCGGCAGCGATGTGCCCGCGCTCACGCTGCTCGCGGGCAATTTCTTCGCGTACCTGCCGGGCGACGCGCTCAAATGCGCCTGCGCCGTGGCGCTCGCGCGGCTTTGCGAAAAAGCCTTGCAAAAGTAGAGCGACTGTGTTAGAATAAGCGTGGTCAGCCGTCCGGGTGTGGCGCAGCTTGGTAGCGCGCTTGAATGGGGTTCAAGAGGCCGCAGGTTCAACTCCTGTCACTCGGACCACCCGAAACCCTGTAACTGCAACGGTTACAGGGTTTTGCTTTGGGCTAATTGCGGCTTTGACCCTTTGTTTTACCCCCTACAACTCGCGCTGCCCTCTACTGACCTTTTGGATAAACACGTCGGGATTAAACGCGAACAGGCGAAAGCCCTCGCCCTGCGCTCTCGTCCACTAACCACCAACAACTAACAACCAATGCGCCGCAAGCCCGCTCCCCCCGTCCCCCCTCCCCGCGCCCCCGTCCGCTGACAACCGTCCACTAGCCACTGACCACTAACCGCGTCGCAGGCGCACCGCGTCGTCCGCTGCGGAGGCGCGGCGACAACCATAAACCGGGCGGGAGTGAACGAGGCGATGCCGCGCTACGGTTTTAAGGGGTTCGTCGGATATAAGCGAGAGAAACAAGCCTGCCTGTTCATCGGTGAAGTGTTTGGGCTTGTGCAGTCCGGGGTCTTTCTTTGCGGGAGGCTTTACGCGGTCGCAGGGGTTGCATGACGGCATTCAGTAGTTTACAGCTTTATCCGATTGCCGCATATATTAAAAATATCGTTAAAGCAATCCGCCTCTTGAATTTGTTTCCAAGTCCAATACTTTACTTTTTCAAATTCAAAACTTGCCTCTGACAGCCATATCCCTTCTTTTGATACAAGCCCCAAACCTTTGCAATTTAAGCGAAGCGCATAAGACTTCGCCTGACCGAAATCTTCTTTTAATTGCTTGTTGCCGATAATTGTGTGTTTTGCTTCCCAAATCCAATAGCCGGATTCGTTGTTACGTTCTTCCTTGGGGAAAATCACGTAATCGGGATAAACCTTTTCACCTCTACCCATTCTGAGCGTTAATTGCCTCTTCCAGTCTGTTTCTTGATACCCAAGTCTTTTCAGAAGCGGTTCAAGAAGATTTTTCTCCACATCTCTTTCGGTTTTCAGGCTCACATCAAATACTTGCTCGTCGGGCAGTCGCGGCAGTCTTTCCGTTGCGTCTCCTTTTTTCGCAATCAGTTCAATAATCCTGTCGTAATAAACTTTTTCGATTAACCTACCGTTAATTCCTTGCATGTTCGCCTTTAACAGCGGCATCTGCGCTAGCACCTCGTCTTTCCGCATATCGCCGATGGAAATGGGCGTAACCCGAATGGGTTTCGCTATGTATACGGTTTTGTAGTAAAGAAAAAACGGGTCTGAAAAACCCGGCGTTGCCGCCCTCCATATTGAATGGATATAGCTCCTGGGCCCCAAACAGTACATTACAATTATGTCACCCGGTTGAGTTTCCGTGTTTCCCTGTGAAGAAGATATGTCGGTGTCTGCGACATCATCCAGGTAAACAAAATCCATCTCATTTTGACCCCACCCTACAAAAAAGGCTTTCCGGGGTCGCGGTAATTCGTCGGAAATCGTATACCTCCTCACAATTTCAACAGCGAAACCGTATAAAAAAGCGGGAAGCTCATATTCATTCATGTCGAATTTGATTCTGAATTCGTATAGTGACCTGCACAAACCCGGATAATGGAGCATTCTCCCCTCACGGTCGCCTTTTTTTGGAACCGGCGGGGCAAATATTCCAAATTCGTTAAAGATAGCCTCCAACCAATAATACATATTATCAAAGTAGTATGGAAAACAGTATTCCGGTTCTATATAATAAAATAACTCCGATAAAAACGGAATATCAAAAACGTCAAAAACGTACGCCGAGTTCCCCTTGCCGTCTGTTCGCGTGAGAATCAGCGCGGCGGCAAAACTTTCAAATTCATCAATATTCCGCGCAAATCCGCTCGAATAAGTCCCGGTCCCGACCTTGCCGAAGGTGGGGATTAGTGAGTTTTTGCACTCGATTATACCTTGAAAATGCCGAGCCAAATCGTCATTAGTTATCTCGGTATTGTTGTATGACATCTTTCGGATAATGTCCTTGTAAACATCGATGCTCTTTCCGGTTTCTATGTTTTTGCGAAAGTCAGAAAAATACCGAATGAGTTGTTCCCCTCTTTTGCTTTCCTTGTAATTGTTCCATATAAACTTACCGAACCGCATTTCTGCTTTGCTCCTTTTTAAAATAAAAGTGGTTTGACAAGATAGGCATACCTCGATCGCTCCTTGGTGTGCCAATTATATGACGCGCCACCCCGATTGTCAACAATATTATGGCATATTGCGGTTTGGGGGAGGGGATTTTTCCGAATAATCTCGACATCTCAATAGGGCGAAGCACATTCCCCTGCCGCAAAAGCACCACCGTTTGCCATTGTATTACGCTTTCGCCGACACGCCCCGCTCCCCCGCGCCCGTGCTCGTAGTGGCGGTTGTCTCAACCGCCCGCCGCAACCCCCGCAACCCCCGTCCCCTAACCACTAACTACTGACCACTAACAACTAATCCCTAACCACTAACAACCGAAAATAGCCTTTGTTTACCTTTGTTTGCCTTTACCGACAGCCCTCTAACCTTTGCAAACACTGCATTCTTGTTTATTCGCCTTTACCGTGATATGTCCTGCGTTTAGTTTATTCGGGTACGGTTCGGGTACGGGTACGCTACTTGCGGTTCAGCGCGTTGAGCAAAATTGCCACTTGGCAAACCCGCCTTACCGCGATACAATGAGCATACAAAAACTGTTTCCCCACTATGTAGTTATCCACAAGTTATCCACAATTTCCGCATTTGACTTTCGGCGAAAGATATGATTTGCGACTTTTTGCTATATGTGTGCTATACGTTTTTATGCGTTTGCGAC
>JAIRWH010000025.1 GCA_031253545.1 Oscillospiraceae bacterium | reverse complement strand
GGGGAGGCGGCGCGGCGGCGGGGGCGGGAGCGGCGGCGGGAGCGGGCGCGGGGGCCGGAGAGGAGGCGACACCGAGGAGGGACTGCACCATGCTCTTGGCGAAAGGCACGGGGGTGATTTGCATAATCTCGCTGTTAATCAGCCCTTCCACCACCATGTCGAAACTGGTGCGCACGATGACCTCGCTCATCTTGGAAAACGGGAACACGTCTTTGTCGGCGAGGTTCACGGCGTAGGCCTTTGGGGGGGAGATGTCTATGGGGGTGTTGAGCATCTTGGACAGCGAGGTGGACGAGGAGCCCATCATTTGGTTCATAACCTCGCCGATACAGCTCATGTGCATTTCGTTTAGGTCGGCGGAGGTGTTGGTGCCGTCGCCGCCCATCATGAGGTCGGTGATAATCTTCACGTCTTCCTCGCGCAGGAAGAGGATGTTGGTGCCCTGTATGCCGATGGTATATTGAACCTCCACCGCCACGAAAGGCACGGGGTACACGGCGGCTATGTCGGCGATGGTGGTAACGGAAACGCGGGGGGTGGTGATGTCCACCCGGCGGTTGAGCAACGAGAAGAGGGTGGTGGCGGAGGTGCCCATGCTGATATTGCCTATCTCGCCCATAGCGTCAATTTCCATGGGGGAGAGGTAACCGTCTATGGTCTTGACGGGGGAGGGGTCGTGGTCTTGGTCGGAGGAAAACATGGCGGCAATCTCGTCGGAGGTGAGCATACGCCCCGGGTCGTCGTCTTCGGGGGCGGTATCCGCCGCGCCCGGCGCGTCCGGCGCGCCCGCCCCCGCGGGAGCGGCGCTTTCCGCGGGTAATTCGTCGTCGCCGCCGGTATCGTCGCTCTTCAAGAGGGCGTCTATTTCTGTTTGGGAAAGGCCGCTCATTCGGATTCCTCCTTGTAGATGATGTCGGCGATTCTGACCGCGAGGTGCTTTTCCTTCACGCCGAGCTCTACATGGAACTTCGGCAGATGCCCCACCATGAGCGTAAGCGGTTCGGCGGTCTTATGCTCTAATTGGAGGACATCGCCGGGGGCAAGGCTGAGGATTTCGCGGACGGGCACGAAGGTGTTGTTGAACATGGCGGTAACGTCGAGCGGGGTGGTGCGGATTCTGGCGGCAATGTTTTCGTGTTCCGGGTCGCCCTTGCGGCCGGAGCCGCTCGAATACATGAATTTGGTGGAGAGGTGCTGGTTCACGGCCTCAAGCGCTAAGTGCGGGAGGCAGATACTGATGAGCCCCGCAACCTCGCCGATGTTGATGGAGAGGGTGATGATGGCCACCGGCTCGCTTGAAGACACGATTTGGGCAAACTGCGGGCTGGTTTCGATGCGGTCGAGCGACACGGACACGCGCACAATGCGTTCCCAGCTTTCCACAAACAGGGGGAGGAACTGGCGCAGCACACGCTCGATAATCATCAGCTCTATCTCGGTGAAGTTGCGGCTCGGCGCGCCGTGCTGCATGGAGCCGCCGAGCAGGCGGGAAATCATGGCAAACGCGATGTCGGGGGAAATCTCGAAGAGCACGGGGCCGGAGAGCGGCGGGTGGTTGAGTATGGCAAGCACCACGGGGGAGGGCAGGGCGTTGACGAACTCCTGATATTTCAGCTCCTCCACGCTGATGACCTCTGTGGCGCAAAGCACGCGCAGGGTGCCGGAGAGATATGTGGAAAACAGGCGGGCAAAGTTGTCGTAGATAACGCCCAAGGTGCGTATTTGCTCTTTGTGGAAACGGTTGGCGGTGCGGAAGTCGTATTCTACAATGGGTGTTTCCTCTGTTTTGGTTTCCGGCTCCAATACCATTTCGCCGGAGCCGAACTTGGAAAGCAAAGCGTCTATTTCACTTTGCGATAATACGTCAGCCAAACAGAATCACCTCTCGCACTCAAGAAGCCGACGGGGAGGGAGAGGTTGATTCGGAGGGGGGCACGCCCCTGGTGTAATATTCGCCGAAAAGGAAGGACATATCGCCCGTCATGTGGATGGCGCCTTCGGCGCGCTCTAAGAAGAGGGCGGCAAGGTCGGTGGTGGCGGTATCGGCGGTAAGCTCCTCGAATGTCATTGAGCGCAGCACGGTGTTCACGATGTCGCGCAGCACGTCCACGCTGTCCGTCACGGTGGTGACGTCGTCTTCGTTGAAGACGAGCACGGACACGCGGCAGTAGACATAGGCCGAGGAGCCCGTGTCTTTGATGTTGGTGTGGAATTGGTCGCCGAGGCTGATGGCGGGTATGGGCGGCGGGGGCGGCTCGGAGGAGGGTTCTTTGTCGCCGCAGGCCGAGAGCGCGAACGAAAGCAACGCGGCGACGGCCGCGAACAGGCCGGTTTTAGCGCGTGTCATGGAAACTCCACCCCCTTAGGTATTTCGCTGACCGAGAGCGATGGTGGGTTCGTCGCTGTCGTCGAAATGGCGCTTGACGACTTCGGGGAGAGGCACGTGGGTACGCATACGGTAGTCCACAATCTTTTGCACAAGTTCCTCCACGGAGCCGCCGACCACGACCTTCTTGCCGGAAATAAGCGACAGGACGAGGTCGGGCGTTTCCTCCGCGAACTCTATCATGTCGGGGTTGATGAAGAATTCTTTGCCCTGAAGCCTTGCAACTTTAATCATTTTCCGTAACCCCTCTCGCCTGCGTGACACACACAAGAAAGGGCTTGCGGCCCTTTCTTGTGTCTGCCGATATGTAGTATATCACATTCGCGGCGAAAAGTGAAATACTTTTTTTGGAAAAGGGCTGAAAAATTTCTCGCGGGCTTATTGCGCGGCGCGGCGTTTCACGCCCGCGCGTCACGCGGCGCTCCCGGCGGGGTTACCGCTTGAGGTTGACAAGCTCTTCAAGCAGCGTGTCGGAAACGGTGATGATGCGGGAGTTTGCCTGAAAGCCGCGCTGGGTGATCATCATGTCGGTAAACTCCTTGGAAAGGTCCACGTTGCTCATTTCAAGCGCGCCGGGCATGAGCAGGCCGTTGGTGTCCATGCCGGGCGCGGCGAACGACGGCATGCCGGAGTTGGACGATTCGCGGTAGAGGCTCGTGCCCGTCTTGTCCAAGCCGGCGGGGTTGATGAAGGTGGTGGTGACGAGCAGCGCCACGTTCACGAGGTTGCCCTCTTCGTCAAGCGCGCTGATTAGCCCCGTCTGGTCTATGGTGATGGCCTTGTACGCCAGCGGCACAACCACGCGCCCCATTGTGCCGGTGAAAAGCTCCTCCCTCGCCTCCGGGCCGTTGAGCGTGTAGGGGAATATGCTGTCTTCGCCCGTAAGCTCGTCCAACTGCCCGTCGTCGTCTTTGCCCGCGCCCCAGATAATGCGCTCGTCGCTTGTCACGCGCTCCAACACGGATTCCTCCGTGGTTTCGGGCATATCGCCGTCGGAGATGAGCATAACGCCCTGCACATAGAGGCCGTTTGCCGTGACGAGGTAGCCGAACGGGTCGAGGTAGAGGTTGCCCGCGCGGGTGAAGAACAAATCCTCGCCGTTCATCACGGGGAAGAAGCCCTCGCCGTCTATCATCAGGTCAAGCGCGCGGTCGGTGGTCTGCGTGGCTCCCTGCGTGTGGATAACGTCCACGGCGGTGGTCTGCACACCCAAGCCGATTTGCTTGGGGTTCACGCCGCCCACGCTCCCGGCGGCCGAAGGCGCGGACGCGGGCGCGATGGTTTGGTTGTACATATCGGTGAACACGGTGCGCGAGGACTTGAAGCCGTATGTGTTCACGTTGGAGATGTTGTTTGCGAGCACGTCCATCTTGATTTGGTGGTTGCGAAGGCCGGCGACGCCGGAAAACATGGACCTTAGCATTTATTCGTTATCCCCTTTGCATTATTATTCCGCGGCCGGCTGCTCATAGGCGGCGGGCGCGGAGCCGAGGTCGCCTATGGAGGCGGCCACGTTGACGATTTGGTAAAGACCCACTTCGGTGCCGTCCACCGACACGAAGAGTTTGCCGTCGCGCACGGTCACGCGCTCGACCTGCCCCTCGATGTATGTGCCGTCGAGGTACTGCGCCCTGACGTATTTGCCCACCATAGCCGTGCCCGCCATAAGGCCGGCGGAATCCCCGGAGATGATGGAGTTGTCAAACACCTGGGAGATGTCGTCGAGCCATATCATGGCGTTGCCGATTTTCACATACGGCTTGCCCGATTCCAGTCCGGCGCTGTCCGCCGTGCCGATAATCTCCGTCACGGCGTTGGTCACGCCGTCGCGCACATAGCCCACCACGCCCTTGCCGATGAGGCTGTACGCCTGCGTGGTGAGCGAGGCGTTAGACATGGCGTTTACGGCCTCAAGCTGCGTGAAGGAGGCGAGCTGCGCCGCCATATCGGTGTTGTCCATCGGCGAGGAGGGGTCTTGGTGCTGCAGCTGCGCGAGCAAGATGGCCATGAAGGCGTCTTTGTCGAGCTGGTTTTTGGGCAGGCGCGCCGTCTTTTGGAGCACAAAGTCCGAGGCCGTGTTGTTCGCGGGGTTGGTGGCCGTAATATCCGCCATCGTCTGTTTCCTCCTAACCGTTATGCCAGCAGCTCAAAGGCCGTGTCGTCGGAGAGCTGCGAGAGCGGCGAGCCTCCGTAAAAGTAGCGCGCGGCGGTCTCTTCCATGCCGCCGAGGGGCGCGAGCGGGGCGTGGCGGTAGCGGTGCGTTTCCCGGTGCGGCGCGCCGGAGGCTCCCTCCCTGCGGGAAAAGTCGCCGCGAGTGAAGTCCCAGGCCACCGCCGGCTGCTGCACGGATATGTTCTTCATGTTCAGCCCCATGTCGCGCAACGTGTTGAGCAGTTCGCCCACATGGGCGGCGAGCGCGCCGCGCACATCCGTGTTGTGCGGCCTGATTACGGCGGAAAGCCCGTCTGCGGCGGATTCCATGACTATGCTGATTTTGCCCAGCGTCTCCGGCTGCAATTGCAGCTCCAAACGCGTCACGCCGCCGTCTTTGCCGGAAAGCGCCGCGCGCGCGATTTGCTCCATCACGGCCTTGGGCGCGGGGGCGGGGGCGGGGGCTTCGGCCGATTCCGGCGCGGGGGCTGCCGGGGCGGGAGCCGCAGCCTTGGGAGCGGCGGGCGCGGAGTGGATGTTCGCCGTATCGCCCGGCGTGTCTTCCTCGGCGCTTAAAGGGGCTTCGCCGTCCGCCGCGGGGGCTTCCGGCGCGAAGGCCGGGGCATCGCCCGCGTCCGGCGGCGCGGCGGGAGCCGGGGTAATCGCCTCTTCCGAAACGGCGGGCCGCTCAATGGTCGGTTGCGCTTCGTATACCACCGTTACGCGGGTTACGGCGGCGGAGAGCAGACGCGAGAGCTCGGCATACGAAGGCGCGGCGGAAAGCGCGGCGAAGGCGCGTTGCGGCGTAACGCCGATTTCCCCCGCCGCCCGGCGCAGGCGGTCAATAAAGCCCTGCCTTATGTCGAGCAACTCCGGGGGGGCTTCCCGCAAGGCGCGAGCCACGGCGGAAAGCAGCGCTTCCATGTCTTCCGGGGCGGAAAGGTCGAAGGTCTCCGGCAGCGCGTGCTTCCATAATAACGCAAAAAAGCCGTTGGTATCCTCCGTGCCCGTCAGCCGGGCGAGCAAACTCCGCAGTTCGTCCTGAACCTTGAAGCCCGCGGGGATAACAACGCTTGTGACATCCTTGTCAATGTTTGCCGGTTGCGCGGCGGGGATAAACGCGGGGGCGGCTTCCCGCCCTTCGGGCGCGAACGGCGCGGGTGCGGGGGCGAACGGCGCGGGTTCGGGGGCGGCGGCCGCGTCCGGTTCGGGGTCAACCTCCGTGTCGGGGAGTATAAACAGCACGGGCGGTTGGAAGGAGATTGCCAAAAGGCTCTGCGTAAGGTAATCGTCTTCGGGTTCGCAAAGCCCGTCCGGTTCGCCGGGCCCGGCGGGCGCTTCGCTTTGCTTTGCCGCTTCGCCCGAAAGCGGCGGGGGGTCTTGCGCGGGCGGGGTGCCGGGAGGGGCTTCGCTTCGCGCGAGGCGCTCCGTTTCCTTTTGGAACGCGCTCGTGAATGTCACGGGGGGCGGGGGGGAGCCGCGTGCGGTAATAGTATGCCGGCCTCCTTGCGGCCCTATTGACGCGACCAATGCGCCAATGTCAAGCATTCTGCGGAATCATTCCCTTCGTGTCAGATTAGCGCGGTCATTGCCCGGAGAGCGAGGGAAGGTCTGAGTCCGGCGGTTCAACCTCCTCCGGCACAAGCCGCTCCATAAGCGTGGCGGCCTCCTCCGGGTCCATGGCGGCAAGCAACAAGCCCCTTTGCTTGGCCTTCATGGCGCGCAGGACATTGACGGCGAAGTCGGTGTCCATGTTCGCGATGATGGAGGCGGCGGCGGCAGGCTGCATGGCTTCCACGGATTTCGCCACATCTGTTATATCGACAGAAGATTGCGCGCCTTGAGCGTTACTTTGATTCATAAAGTCGAGCCATTCGTTTATCGTGGCCTCGCGGTCGTCTAATTCGCCCTCGCGGTCGTCTAACGCGCTCTCGCGCTCGTCCAATTCCTCAATCTTGGCTTCCTGCTCGGCGATAAGGTCGTCCAGTTCGCGCTCCCGCTCGTAAATGTCCAATATCTCCCGCTGGTAATAATCCTCGCGGTATTCCTCCTGCGGGTTGAGAAACAGCAGCACGGGCCCGCGTATCACGCCCTCCGGGTCTATGAGGTACTTCACGTCGCCGCCGTCGTCGTACACGGCAAGGCGGCAGACCAATATGACCGCGCCCACAAGCGCCGCCCAAAACCCGCATGTGAGGAGCAGCGTGAGCAGCACGGGGTGCTTTTTGCGCGGCGGCCTCACCTCCGGGGCGGGTGCTTCGGGCGCGGCGGGAGCGCCCTTGCCCCCCTTGCCGCCTTTGGCTTTGGGGTCGGCCGGGGCGGGCGCGGGCGTGGGCGCGGGCGCGCCCTTTTTGCCCTTTTTGCCCTTTCCGGCCACTTCCTCGTCAATTTCCGAAAGGCGCTTGGCCTGCGTTTCGTTGGCTGCCGCCATCTTCGCTCATCTCCTCTCCGGGAAATAGTGGTTCGGGCTGCGCGCCGCCGCCCCGGCAGCCCGGCGCGGGTCCTCCCGCGCGCTATGTCGCGGGGGCGGCGGCCCTCGCGTGTATGCGGTTGGCCAAGAACTCGTCCGTCTGCGCGGCTTCTTCGGCCTTCACCGCCATGCGGTATTCCTCCAGCTGCTTTTCCCGCAGCAATTCAAGGCTTTTGCGCTCGGTCATGATTTCCAAGAGCTTCTTCCGCAGCGCGGCCAATTCGTCCTCGGCGCGCTTAATGCGCGAAACCTGCTTCTTTACGCGTTCCCTATGCACTCGGAAACCTATGCTCCAAACCTCCATATCGGCGGGGGTCAAGCCTTCCGCAACCTTTTCGGCGTATTCGCCCTTGGCGGCTTCAAACGCGCCGCGCAAAGCGTCCAATTCCGCGTTGAGCTGCGCGATACGGTACATACAGTTGGCAATATCGTTTTTGTGGCGCTTTTCCAATGCGTACTTCACGTTCAGCAGCGTGTGGAGCGTAAACCTAAACGCCTTCACGAGGGCACACCGAGCGTCAGCACCCGCTCTTTAATCCTGTCAAACGGCTCGTATTCGTCAATCCTCTGCAAAAGGAACTCGTTTACCTTCGGCATGAGCTTTATGCTTTGGTCAATGTCGGGGTTGGAGCCGGCGCGGTAAGCGCCGATATTGATAAGGTCCTGCGCGTCCCTGTGCACGGCCATCACGCTTTTAAGCCCGGAGGCCTTGTCGTAGTGCTCGCGCTCGGTAATGTCGGGCATCAGGCGCGACACGCTCGCGAGCACGTCCACGGCGGGGTAGTGGTTGCGGTTGGCGAGGTTGCGCGAGAGCACTATGTGGCCGTCCAATATACTGCGCGCCGTGTCCGTGATGGGCTCGTTGAGGTCGTCGCCCTCCACGAGCACGGTGTAAAGCGCGGTAATGGTGCCTTTGGGCGACGTGCCCGCCCGCTCCAAAAGGCGCGGCATCACGGCGTATACGCCCGGCGTGTACCCGCGCGACACGGGCGGCTCGCCCACGGCCATGCCTATCTCGCGCTGCGCCATGGCGAAACGCGTGAGCGAATCCATCATCAGCAGCACGTCTTTGCCCTTGTCGCGGAAGTATTCGGCAATCGCCGTGGCCATCAGGGCGGACTTGGCGCGTATGAGCGCGGGCTTGTCGCTCGTGGCCACCACCACCACGCTCCGCCGCAGCCCCTCCTCGCGCAGGTCTTTCTCCAAAAAGTCGTTTACCTCGCGGCCGCGCTCGCCCACGAGCGAGATGACGTTTACGTCGCTGCGGGCGTGGCGGGCAAACATACCCAGCAGGGTGGACTTGCCCACGCCGCTGCCCGCGAAGATGCCCACGCGCTGCCCCTTGCCCACGGTGAGCAAACCGTCCACGGAACGCACGCCGAGCGGGAGTATGCTTGATATGCGCGGGCGCGACACGGGGTTGGGCGGGTTGTTGTCCATGGGGTAATATTCGTCCGGCTCCACGGGCGGACCGCCGTCTATGGGCGAGCCGAGGCCGTCTATCACCCTGCCCATGTAGCCAAACCCCACGGGCGCTTTCAGCGTGCGGTTGGCGGACACCACGCGCGAGCCGGGCCCTACCCCCGTGAGGTCGCCGTAGGGCATAAGCAGCACGGTGTTCTCACGGAAACCCACCACCTCCGCGGGCATCGCCCTCGCGCCGTCGAGCGTATATATGCGGCACATTTCCCCGATTTGCACAGCCGGCCCGCAGGATTCCACAGTCAGCCCCGCAATCAGGCGCACCCTGCCGGAATAGCAAAGCGGGTCGGTTTGGAGTAGCTTCCGTGAGAGCAGCTCGAAACTCATCTATTCACCGCCTATGCCCAAACCCTTGGCAATCTGCGCTATCTGTGTGGTCACCGTGGCGTCCACCACGCCGCTTTCGGTCTCGATAAGGCAGCCGCCGGACTCCACGGAGAGGTCCACCCGCACGTCGGCCTCCACAATACCCGTATCGGTCTGCAAACGCGCCTTGTCCTTGGAATCGAAGTAGCGGGTGAAGTCTTCCGCCCCCACGCGCACGGTCACGGTGCCGTCCGCCTTAACGCGGGAAAGGGCCGCGCCGAGCAGCGACATATACGCCTCGTCGGAGCGGTCAAGCTCAATACGCAGGATTTTTTCGGCAATATCCAAAGCCAGGTTATACAGCTTCGGCTCGGCGGCGGCGATAATCTCCCGGCGCTCCTGCTCCGCCTTCGTCATCACGTCCTGCGCGCGGGCGCGCGCCTGCTCCAGAATATCCGCCACTTCGAGCCGCGCGTCCTGCCGCCCTTGGTTGAACCCTTCGCTCACAGCCCCGCCGCGCATACGCTCCGCCTCGTCGCGCGCGCGCTCCAATTCCCTCGCGGCCTGCTCCCGCGCGTCCGCGAGTATATGCGCCACTTCCTCCTGCGCCGCCACGAGCAATTCGTCGTAAGCCGCGCCCGTGTCGGAGTCGGGGGGTATAGTGTCGAGCACCTCGCGCGAGGGCGGCGCGGTTATGTCTATATGTTCGGCGCGTTCGGCGGCGCGTTCGCCGCCCGCCCGGTCGCCGGCGCCCGTGTCGCGGTTTTTCGGCGGCGCGGGCGGCTTTTTTTCCGGCGGAGTTTCCGCGCGGATAATACGGTCGGCTTTAATGACCTTAGACAATCATCTCATCCTCGTTTCCGCGCGAAATGACGATGTCGCCGCTGTCTTGCAGCTTGCGTATGACGTTGACTATGCGCTGCTGGGCTTCCTCCACGTCCTTCACGCGCACGGGACCCATATACTCCATGTCTTCCCTAATCATATCGGCCATGCGCTTGCTCATATTCTCAAACACGAGGGTTTTCACGTCGTCGTTGGCGCTCTTGAGCGCCACGGTGAGGTCGGAGTTCTCCACGTCTTTGAGCACACGCTGCACGGCGCGCTTGTCGAGCTTCACGATGTCCTCGAACACAAACATCTTGCGGCGTATCTCGTCCACCAAGTCCGCGTGGTCTATCTCCAGCTCTTCCAACACGCGGCGCTCTGTGCCGCGGTCAATGGAGTTGAGGATTTCCACAATACTCTCTATGCCGCCCACGGTGGTAAAGTCGTCCGTGCCCAAAGACGAGAGCTTTTTGTCGAGTATCCTCTCAATCTCGCGCACATATTCGGGGTTGGTGCGGTCCATGGTGGATATGCGCGCCACCACTTCCGTCTGCTTGTCGTCGGTGAGCTTGGCGAGTATGCCCGCCGCCATAACCGGCTCCAAATAGCTGAGCACAAGCGCGATAGTCTGCGGGTGCTCGTTTTGCAGCAGGTTGAGCAGCATATTGGGGTCGGACTTGCGCGCGAAGTCAAACGGCCGCACCTGCAGCGAGGAGGTGAGCTTACTGAGCAGCTGCATGGCCCTGTCCGGCCCGATGGCCTTCTCCAAAAGGTCGCGCGCGTAATCTATGCCGCCCTCGGTAATGAAGTTCTGCGCCAGACATTCCTCGTAGAACTCCTCGATGATGTCTTCCTTCATCTGGGTGTCCACGCGGCGCACGTTGGTGATGTCGAGCGTGAGCTGCTCGATTTCCTCGTCCTTGAAGTGCTTGAATATCATGGCGGAATACTCTTTGCCGAGCGCAATGAGCAGAATGGCGGCTTTCTCGCGCCCGCTCAGTTCCGTAATCGCCGTGGGTGCGGCTGCGGCTGCCATAACGCTTCCCTCCCGTTACTTTTTCTTGGAAGCCTGCTCTTCGTTGAGCCAGTTTCTGAGCAGGTTGGCCACGGCGTCGGGGCTCTTCTGAATGAACTTTTCGATTTGCTCCCGCGCGGGTGACTTCGTGGTTTCGCCCAGCGTCATCTCTTCTTCCTCCGGGGCCATGCCGGCAAGCTGCGCCAAGGCCGCCAGCTCGGCCGCCTCCGCGTCTTCGGGGCTGACCTCCGGCTTGGGCTCTTCCTTGTGGAGTATCTTGAAGGTGCGCAGTATAAGCAGTATAACACAAGCGCCGATAACAAGATAGAGCACCACGGAGCGGATGAGCGCGATAATTTGCGCGCGGCGTTGCTGCCTTTGCCACTCGTCGTAGTCGTCGGCGGCCTGCTGCTTGCCCGTGAAGGTCTGCACGCTCACCGAGATGTTGGAGTATTTGGACGACGGCAGCCCGATGGCGCCGCCGATAATCTGCCGGAACATATTCGCCGTGGCGGTGTCGTTGGTAAACACGGCGCTGTCGAGCACAATGGCGAAGAAGAGCTCCTCTATCGCGCCCTGCTCGTACTCTATATGCTCCACCACCTGACTCACCAAGTAGTTGATGGTGGACACATTCTTCTGCCAATAGTCCACGTTGTTGCCGTCCACATCGTCGTAGGTGTCGCCGCCGCCGTTTTCGTCAAAGCCCGGCTCGCCCACGGCCACGCCCGCCCCGCGCGCCTGCTCGGAAAGCTCCTGAATGGATTCGATAATGCCGTTTTCGTCCGTCACGGGCTCATAGGTGAGCTTATCGGCGATGTGCGAATCGAAGTTGAGCCTCACGCTGCTCTTCACGGTGTAGTTGTCCGGGCCGGCCACGCTGTCGAGCAAGGCGCGCACGCCGCGCTCAAACTCCGACTCTATGGCGCGCGAGAGCGCGAGCCTGTCGTTGGCGCGCGAGAGCACCGTCTCCGTATCGTCGAGTATATACCCGTTTTGGCAAGTCACGGTAACGTTGTCCGGCGAGAGGTCCACCACCGTGGCGGCCACGTTCGCCTTTATGGCGAGCGCGAAGTCCGAGCCGGGGGTGGAGCCGTCGGCGGTCACGATATGCACCGACGCTTTGGGTTCGGAGGTCTGCGCGTATATGCTCGGGCGCGATTCGGGTATGGCGAGCTTCACAAAGGCCTGGCGGACGTTGTACATATTGAGCAGCGCGCGGGTGATGTCGCTTTCCAACTGGTAGTAAAACCACCGCTCCCGCTCGTATTGGCTCACCACAAGCCCGGAGCCGCGCTGAAACAGCTCGAAACTCGACCCGTCGGAGGGTATATTGTTGTTTTGCAGGTACATGGCCGCCTCCGTGCGCCGCCGCTCCGGCACCTCTATGAGCGAACCGCCGCCGGAGGAGCGATACGGTATGCCCTGCGCGGCGAGCCCCTGGGCAATCTCCTGTGATTGCACGGGCGTGAGGTCGGAGGCGAGCGGCACCCATGTGGTACGGTTGAGCAGCGAAACGGCCACGACAATCACGGCAAGGGCGACGCCGCTCACCACAAAAAAGCGACGTCTGTCGCGCTTTTCCGTGCGCTGCCAAAGAGCCACGACCCAATCGCGCACACGCCTTATCAGCTCTTGCAGGTTCAAGCTCGCTTACCCCCTGTGCACGGGATAATTCCGGTGTTGCGCCGAATATGCCGACTGAAAGGCGCGGGTTATATCTGCATGCGCATGATTTCCTGATACGACTCCACGAGTTTATTGCGAATCTGCACGGTGAGGTTGAGCAGTATATCCGCCTTCTCGCCCGCTATGAGCACAGAGTGGAGGTCGTCGGAAAGCCCGGTCACCACGTCTGTGTCCATAACATGGGTCTGCGCCTCGGCGGCGTTGGTCTGAGCCATAATGCCGGAGAGTATGCCGCCGAAAGTCGAAGGCTCCGCCGGGGCGGAGGGCCCGGCGATGGCCGGCACGGTGGTGGAGATGGTGCTGATAGCTTTGTAAGCGCCCACGGCGTAGGTGTTGTTGGCAAACCCGATAGACATAGTCCGACCTCCCAAAAATTAGTGCGCGCGTTTCAAAGAAGGGCCGCGCCGCGAAACCGGGGGCGTTATTTGCCGATTTCCAAGGCCTTCATGGCCATGCTCTTGTAGGTGTTCAACACGGTGAGGTTGGCCTCGTAGGAACGCGAGGCGGCAAGCATATCCACCATTTCCTTCTCAATGTCCACGTTGGGGTACTCCACATACCCCTCCTCGTTGGCATCGGGGTGCTCCGGCTCGTAGACGAGCTTGAAGGGGCTTTGGTCCTCGCCCTGCGTCACCACCCTCACGCCCCGCCCGTCGTTGCTCAGGCGGGCCAAGGCAAACCAAGAGGAGAAGGGGTAGGGTTTGGACTTTTCCTCGAATACCACGAACTTGCGGCGGTATGCCTCGCCGCTCGCCGTGCGCGTGGTGGTGGCGTTGGCCACGTTTTCGCCGATAATATCCATGCGGTAGCGCTGCGCCGTGAGCCCGGACGCGGCTATCTCCATGCTGCGGAAGAAGTTCACGCTCTATCCGCCCCTTCCTACTGGCCGCGTATCGCGGTCTTGAGTCTGGCGAGTTCCCTGTTGAGCTGCTCTATCAAGGTGTTGTACTGTATGGTGTTCATGGCGAGTTCCGCCATCTCTTGGTCGGGGTCCACATTGCCGCCGTCCATGCGCGCCGTGTGCCATGTCTCGCTCACCACAAGCGGCGTAACGGCGAGGGGGTCGGGGTCGGCGAGCGTGAAATGCCGGGAGCTGCTCGTTTTAAGGGCAAGTTCGTCGCGGCGGGCAAGGGCGTTGCCGAAAGCGGACTCGAAGAGCACATGGCGCGATTTATAGCCCGGCGTTTCGGCGTTGGCTATGTTGTGGGAGATTACCTCCTGCCGCAGCATGGCCACATCCACGCCCTTTTGGAGCACGTTTACATGGTTAAACAGACGGGAAAACACGGGCTTCACCTCCACTCACATCGGCGGCATAGCGCAAACACGCGCGCCGCCCCGTCACCGCGCGCGGCGATACGCCTGTAAGTGTATCGTGCCGCAAAGGGCGCGGGTTTAGCGCGTGAATATTATGTAAACACTATAACATCACCAAACGCCCACGTCAACCATAAAAAATAAAAAAGTTATGTATTCGCGAAAAATCCGCAAAACGCCGCGCGCCGGCCGCCCGTGTCAGGACCTCATATCCTTGGCGTAGCGGACGAGCACGGAGGCGATATTGCCGAGCGGTTCCTGCCGCGTGACCGCCCCAAGCTCGTAGGCCTCCTTGGGCATGCCGTATACCACGCAGGTCTTTTCGTCCTGCCCCACGGTAAAGCAGCCTTTCTGCCGCATGGCGAGCAAGCCCTTCGCGCCGTCCGCGCCCATGCCGGTGAGTATCACGCCCACGGCCTCGTTTTTGCGTATAACCTTTGCCACGGAGTGGAACAGCACGTCCACGGAGGGGCAATGGCCGTTGACCTTCTCGCCCTCGTAGAGGCGCACCCCGTAATCGGCGGCGCGGCGCACCACCTCCAAATGGCGGCTGCCGCCGGGGGCAATCAGCGCCACCCCGCGTTGGATAACGTCGCCGTCTTTGGCCTCGCGCACATTCATGGCGCAGTCTTTGTCCAAGTTTTCCGCGTACATGCGCGTGAACTCCGGCGGCATATGCTGCACGATAACCATTCCGGGCATATCGGCGGGCAGGGCGCGCAGGATAAGCGCCGTGCTCTGTGTGCCGCCCGTGGACGCGCCGAGGGCGATAAACCCCTCAAACGCCGCGCCGGAGGCCGTCACGGCTTCGTCCGCCGTGTCGTAGTGCTCGTGCTTCATGTAGCGGCTGTGGGTGCCGGCGGCCACGGTGCGGATATGCTTTACCAGCTCCTGCATAAACTCCGACATACCCCCGGGGGAGCGGTCCACGGGCTTGGGCAGGCAATAGAGCGCGCCCGCCTCCTGCGCCTCGCGGAACCGCGCCCGCGCCGAAGACACCACCACCACGGGTATGGGCCACTGCGGGAGCAGCACCTTGAGGAAGTCCACCCCGTTCATATAGGGCATCTCAATATCGAGCGTCATCACATCCGGCTCGGTGTCCACAATCTTGTCGCGCGCGTCGTACGGGTCATAGGCCTCGCCCACGACCTCGATGTCGCCCGCGGCCGTAAGGGCGCGGGAAATGGCGGCGCGGAAGAACATGGAATCGTCTACGATGAGCGCGCGGATTTTCTTTTGTCCCATTTACTTTGGCCCCTTTCTGTATATGGAAGGTTGGATAAACGTAAAGCGCGTGTCCGTCTTGTTCACCGTCTCGGAGAGGCCGATAAACAGGTACCCGCCCGGGTCGAGCGCGTCGTAATACCGCTCCACCAGCGCGTCTCGCGTGTCTTTGGTGAAGTATATCATCACATTGCGGCAGAATATGACATGGAACTTCTTGCGAAACGGCAGCACGGTCTCCATGAGGTTGAAGCTGCGGAAGATGACCTCCTTGCGGATATTGTCGTTGACCCTGAATATATCGCCGTGGGCGCGCGTGAAGTATTTTTGCTTCCACAGGGGCGAGAGGTACTTGAGCCTGTCTTCCGGGTATTCCGCCTCGCCGGCGAGCTTGAGCACATTGGGGGAGATGTCCGTGGCGAGGATTCTCGTGTCCCACTCCTTCTTATGGTAGCCGAAGTAATCGTCCAAATACATGGCGGTGGTGTAGGCCTCCTCGCCCGTGGAGCAGCCCGCGCTCCATATACGCAGGTCCTTTTCCTTGAGGCGGGCGGTGAGTTCGGGCAGCACGGTGCCCACAAGGAACTTGTAGTGGTTGTCTTCGCGGTTGAAGTAGGAGTAGTTGGTGGTGAGGCGGGTGAGCAGGGTGTCAAGCTCCTCGCCCGTCCTGTCGTTTTGTATGTAGCTGATGTATTCGTCGAGCGTCTTGAACCCCTTTTTCTCCATCACGCTCCAAAGGCGGCCTTCCACAAGGGTCAGCTTCTGCTCCAAGTTGATGCCGTAGTTGTCGCGCATATAGGTGACAAGGCGCATGAACTCGTCGCGCTTGATTTTTACCAAAGCAGCCCCACTCCCCTTTCGGTCGTTACGGTATTATAACACACCTCTCGCCGTTTGGCAATGTGCCGTTACGCGCATACGCGGAAACCCCCCCGAACCCGCCGATACCCGATGCCCGCCGTGCAACGCGCCCCAACGAAACAAACCCCGCGACCATTTCGGCTGCGGGGTTTGCTTTGGAGCTACCGGTCGGAATCGAACCGACAACCTGCTCATTACGAGTGAGCCGCTCTGCCATTGAGCCACGGTAGCGCGGCCTATTGCTGATTGTAGACCAAAAGCTCCGAGCAGTCAATACCCTTTATCGGGCGCGGGCGAAAAACCTTCGCCGCACTCCCCGTCCAATAGCCATTGACAACCAACCCCCCGCCGAAAGGCGCTACAACCTCCCGGCGGGGCCGGTGAGGAGCATGGCGAGCAGCTCCTGCCGGGAAACGCCCAACTTCTGCGCTTCGGCCACCACGGCGGGGATTGCCTTCTCGCGGAACTCCGAGCGGCGGCGCTCCCACACCGCGTCGCGCGCGCCCTCGGTTACGAACAAACCCACCCCGCGCCGCTTTTCCAACAAGCCCCGCTCAAACAGCAATGTCACGCCGCGGGCCGCCGTGGCGGGGTTGACGGAGAAGCGTTCGGCGGCTTGGTGCGTGGAGGGCACTGCGTCGCCCGCGCGCAACACGCCGGAGAGTATGTCGTCCTCCAGCTCGCGCGCTATGGCCACATACACTTTGTCGTCCATTGCTCACACCCCAAGCCGCGAAGCCAGCTCTATGCAGGCGCGGCTGTTGTGGTAGGGGCATTTCCAGAAGCCCGCCTTGGGCATGGACTTATCCGGCAGGCCGTCGCCGTCTAATTCGCTGTGCCACTCGCCGCGCTCGCCGTCGGCAAAGCGCTCCATGATGTAATCCCACACGGCCGCCGCCGCCGCGGCGTATTTATCGTCGCCCGTAAGCTCATAGGCGTTATACAGCCCCACGGCGGCCTCGGCCTGCACCCACCATTCCCTCCGCTCGCCCTCGCCGCCGCGCGCCCCTCCGCGCCCGCCTTCCGCGAGCGCCTCGCGGTACACGCGCTCCGCCATAAGCGCGGCGGTCTCCCGCGTATTCCCGATGAGCCGCGCGTCTCCGAGCGTATGCGCCGCCTCGCACAAAAGCCAGCTGCCCTCTATATCGTGCCCGTAGGAGACCTCGCGCGAGAGCGATGTCCAATCGTAGTCAAAGAAAAGCGAAAAGCGGGAGCCGTCGGTTAAGATTTTCTCCGTCATCACGGCGAGCGCGGCGGCGAGGGAGCGGCGCACGTCTTCGCCGCCGGTCACGGCGGCAAGGTTGGTGTACGCCTCCAAGACATGCAGGTGCGTGTTCATGCTCTTGGGGCAGTTGGGCTCCTTGCTGCTCAGGCGCATATCCTCGGACTTGCCCCAGCTCCGCGTGGCCGCCTCTATGTAGCCGCCGTGCGCTTCGCAGCGGACATGGGTTTCCAAGCAGTCATACAAGTTTCGGGCAAGGGCAATCGCCCCGCCGTGGCCGAACGCCCTGCCGTATTCGGCGAGGGCGTATATGCCGAACGCCTGGGCGTAGGTCTGCTTGCGCGTGTCCGAAGGCGAGCCGTCCGGGCGCGCGCTCCAATAAAGCCCGCCGTATTCGCCGTCGAGAAACGCGCCCTCCAAAAAAGCCAGCGCCCTGTCGGCGTAGGGCTTGTACGCGGCGTCGCCCGTCAGGCGGGCGCAGGCGGAGAATGTCCACAATATGCGGCTGTTGAGCACACAGCCCTTCACCGCGTCTTTGTTCGGCGCGCCGTAAAAATCCGCCTCGCCGTAATAACCGCCGCGCCCGTCGGCCATCTTCATCCAAAACGGCAATATACACCCTTGCAGATGGCGCAGCGCCGCGCCTTGGCTGAGCATCGGGCACCCCTCCCCCGGACATATCGGTCTACATTCTATCACATCCGGGAAGAAATGAAAAGCGGGGAAGTCGCGGGGGTTTTGACAAAACCCGGCTTTGTGTGCTATAATCGGCGGCAGCGCCGGCAACGGAAAGGGTGTATTCCAAAATGGTTATTGACTTCCACGCGCACATATTCCCCGACGAGTTGGCGCCGAAGGCCATGAAAGCCCTGCGCGACGAGATTGACGACGCCTACCCCCCCGTGAGCGACGGCACGGCCGCCGGCCTGCTGGCCAACATGGACGCCTGGGGCATAGATGCCTCCGTGGTGTTGCCCGTGGTCACAAAACACTCGCAGACAAGGAAGGCCAACGAGTGGAGCGCCGCCGTTTCCTCCGGGCGGCTTATCGGTTTCGGCGGCATATACCCCCACGGCGACAACTGGAAAGAGGATATAGACCTCGTGGTGTCGCTGGGGTTGAAAGGCTTGAAGTTCCACGCGGAATACCAAGACTTTCTGCTCGACGATGAGCGTATGCTCAAAATCTACGACTACGCCCTGGGCAAGGGGCTTGTGTTGGTGCACCACGCGGGGTTCGACCCGGCGTTTCCCCCGCCCTACAAGACTTCGCCCCGGCAGTTCCTGCGCGTGGCGGAGGCAATGCGCGGCGGCGTAATCGTGGCCTCGCACCTCGGCGGCCACGCGCAATGGGACGATGTGGAGCGGTATCTGGCGGGCAGCGGCATATACTTAGACACATCAATGGGGTTTGGATATTACCCGCCGGAGCAGTTTTTACGCATAGTGAAAAAGCACGGCGCGGGCAAGGTGCTGTTTGGCTCGGACGCGCCGTGGAGCAACGCGCGGGAGGAAATCGCCGCGCTGCGGGGCGCGGGGCTGACGCAAGGCGAAAAGGCCGCCATATTGGGCGGCAACGCCGTCCGCCTGCTCGGCCTGTGAGGTTGCGCCGACACAAGGCGAATACAGCAAGATGCCGAACCGCTTGACAGAAGGCCGAATAAGAGTTTAGAATGGACGAGGGTTGACCAAATGGGCATTGTCGGTGTTTTCGGCGCTATACCCCGAACCGACCATAAACGCATGGACGAACACGCGGAAAGATACTACGAAGAAATACGCAGACGCAAGTCGGATGCGGCGACTATCGCAAAAAACACGGGTTTTTCGCCGGAGGATGTAGAAAAAATAAGACGGCATATCTTTATGGACGAACATGAACTAGGCGCCGAAACCCCGCTTAGGTTTTCCGCAGATTATGATATGGCGGTGTCATGGCAGAGGCTCGCAGACGGACGCGACATCAAGGAAATGGATATTGTCTTGCTCAAACACGAGCTCGCGGAATTAGAGCTGATGGCACGGGGACTAAGCTATGACAAGGCGCATGAAAAGGCCGAGGCCGCGCATAATTACGCCCGGTACATAAGAGAGCTTGACGCTGAGGAGGGCGCTTTATGAACAAACTCGAACTTAAAGAAGCCACGCAGACGCACGTGGTTTATCTCTACCGCCCGGAGGGAAGGGGTTCTTACGGGGAAATCCGCATGAACATCGGGGACGACGAGGCCGTGGTGCTATCGCTTTCAGACGGGGACAGCGGCGCGGGGCGGTATGCCTACAAGGCCGCAAAAGCCGTGAAAGAATGTGTGGACAGGCGCAATCTCCCTCTTGAGTTCACTCAGGCGTGGTACTGACAATCACAAGGCGCGGTTGACTTATTCCCCAAGGCCGGGGGCGCCGCGGGTTTCGCCCAAAACGTCCGCGGTCTCCACGCTTTTGAGCTTTTGGAACATCTGCCGCGTGCGAACGCCGATTAGTTCCTCGATGTCTTTGTCGGCCTGCCGTATACGGTTTTGCGTCTTGTCCAGCGCCTCGCCGAAACGGGTAAACTCCGCCTTCACCTCGCCGAGCACCTTCCACACCTCCGAGGAACGCTTCTCTATGGCAAGCGTGCGGAAACCCATTTGCAGGCTGTTGAGCAGGGCGGAAAGGGTGGTGGGCCCCGCGAGCACCACATGGTAATCGCGCTGCAAGGCCTCGGCAAGGCCCGGCCGCCGCAACGCCTCGGCATACAGCCCCTCCGTGGGCAAAAACATGATGGCAAAGTCCGTGGTGTGGGGAGGGCGGATGTATTTGTCGCGCACATCGCGCGCGGCTTTTTTCGCGAAGGTTTCAAGCTCCTTGCCCGCGAGCGCGAGGGCGGCCGCGTCGCCGGCCTCGTAAGCGTCTTGCAGCCTGTGGTAGCTTTCGGAGGGGAACTTCGCGTCTATGGGCAGCAACACGTGCTCGCCCTGCCCCGCGCCGGGCATCTTGAGCGCGAACTCCACCCGCTCGCCGCCGCCCGGCGTTACCGCCGCGTTTTTTTCGTATTGCTGCGGCGTGAGCAGCTGTTCCAGTATGGATTGGAGCTGTATTTCCCCAAACGAGCCGCGTGTCTTTACGTTGGTGAGCACACGCTTTAAGTCGCCCACGCCCTGCGCCAACCCCTGCATTTCGCCCAAGCCCTTATGCACCTGCTCCAAGCGTTCGCTCACGGCTTGGAAAGACCGCCCCAAACGCTCTTCCAAGGTCTTGTGCAGCTTTTCGTCCACGCTTGCGCGAATGGTTTCAAGCCGCTCGCCCATAGAGGCGGCAAGGCGGTCGAGCGCGCCGCTCTGCGCCTGAGCGCCCTCGTGCAGCCGCGCGGCAATCTCCGTCCTCACGCGCGAGAGCTCCTCGCGCAGCTCCCGCTCCACGCGCTCGAAACGTTCCGCGTTATCCGGCGGGCGGCGCGCCAGCAGGGCAACCTGCAACGCGAGCACCGCCGCCATGAGCGCTATTGTCACATATTCCATTCTTCGCCGTCGCGCCCCCCGCTCTTTCCGTTGCTCCGTCCGCCGACAACCGACAGCTACTTCACCACTTCGTAGTCCGCGTCCACAACATCACCGTCGCCGCCGAAGTCGCCGGGGCCGGAACCGCCGTCGCCGCCTCCTCCGGGCGGGGGCTGCTGGGCGTAGAGCTTCTTGGCTATATCGAAGAACGCCCTTTCCAGTTCATCGTGTTTGGCCTTAATCAGCGCCGTGTCCGAGCCTTTCATGGCTTCTTCGAGCTGCGAGACGGCGGAATCCACCAAAGCCCGCTCGCTCGAATCGAGCTTGTCGCCTAGCTCCGCGAGCGTCTTTTTGGTTTGGTAGAGCATATGGTCGCCGTTGTTGCGCGCGTCGGCCTCCTCGCGCCGCGCCTTGTCTTCCGAGGCGTAACGCTCCGCTTCGCGCACGGCTTTGTCTATATCGTCTTTGGACATATTGGACGAGGAGGTGATGGTGACCTTCTGCTCCTTGCCCGTGCCGAGGTCTTTGGCCTGCACGTTTACAATGCCGTTCGCGTCTATGTCGAACGTCACCTCAATCTGCGGCACCCCGCGCGGCGCGGGCGGTATGCCGTCTAAGTGGAACTTGCCCAATGTCTTGTTGTATTGCGCCATCTCGCGCTCGCCTTGCAGCACGTGCACTTCCACGGAGGTCTGCCCGTCGGCGGCGGTGGAGAATACGTTGGTTTTTTTGGTGGGTATGGTGGTGTTGCGGTCTATCATGCGCGTGAACACGCCGCCCATTGTCTCGATGCCCAAAGACAGGGGCGTGACATCGAGCAGCAGCAGGTCCTTCACGTCGCCGCCGAGCACGCCCGCCTGTATGGCGGCACCCATTGCCACACACTCGTCCGGGTTGATGCCCTTAAACGGCTCTTTGCCCGTGAAGCCCTTCACCGCGTCTTGCACGGCGGGTATGCGCGTGGAGCCGCCCACGAGCAGCACGCGGGAAAGGTCCTGCGGCGAAAGCCCCGAATCCGTCATAGCCTGGCGCACGGGGCCCATGGTTTTCTCCACAAGGTGCGCGGTGAGCTCGTTGAACTTGGCGCGGGTGAGCGTCATTTCCAAGTGGCGCGGCCCGTTGGCGTCGGCGGTGATAAACGGCAGGTTGATATTGGACGTGGCCACGCCGGACAGCTCGATTTTGGCCTTTTCGGCGGCTTCTTTCAGGCGCTGCAGCGCCATTTTGTCCGCCGCGAGGTCTATGCCCTGCGTCTTTTTGTATTCCTCGCATATCCACTTGATAACGCAGTCGTCGAAGTCGTCGCCCCCGAGGCGGTTGTTGCCTGCCGTGGCGAGCACTTCCAACACCCCGTCGCCGATTTCGAGTATGGACACGTCAAACGTGCCGCCGCCGAGGTCGTAGACCATGATTTTCTGGTCGTGCTCCTTATCCATGCCGTATGCGAGGGCGGCGGCGGTGGGCTCGTTGATGATACGCAACACCTCCATGCCGGCGATTTTCCCCGCGTCCTTCGTGGCCTGGCGCTGCGCGTCCGTGAAATACGCCGGCACGGTGATGACCGCTTGCTGCACGGACGAGCCGAGGTAGCTTTCCGCGTCGGCCTTCAATTTTTGCAGTATCATGGCGGAGATTTCCTGCGGGGTGTAGTTCTTGCCGTCTATGGAGATTCTCCGGCTGCTGCCCATATCGCGCTTGATGGAGCTGACGGTGCGGTCGGGGTTGGTGATGGCCTGGCGCTTTGCCACCGCCCCCACGAGGCGTTCGCCGTCTTTGGCGAAACCCACCACGCTGGGCGTGGTGCGGCTGCCCTCCGAACCTACTATGACCGCGGGTTCCCCGGCCTCCATAACCGCCACGCAGCTGTTTGTGGTGCCGAGGTCAATGCCGATTATCTTTCCCATAGCAATTCCTCCTCAAAATAGTAAACAGGTAAACGGCGGAGCCGCGCCCGCCTTTCAGTTCGATACCTTCACCTGCGCGTGGCGCAGTATAACCTCGCCCATGCGGTAGCCCTTGCGCAACACCTCCACCACGGTCTGCTCCGGCACGTCGGGCACGGACGCGAGCAACACGCCGTCGTGGAGTTCCGGGTCAAACGGCCGACCCTCGGCCTCGATTTCCTCCACGCCGAGCGACGTGAATATCTCCGCGCACTTCTTGCATATGAGGTTCACGCCCTTTTCGCAGTCGGCGTTGGCGCAAGGCGACGCGGCGGCGCGTTCGAGGTCGTCTAAGAGCGGCAGCACCCGGCGCAGCGTGTCCGCCGCCGCCGCGTCGCGCAGCTCGGCGCGTTCGCGGGCGCTGCGTTTGCGGTAATTGTCGTATTCGGCGGCAAGCCGCAAGTATTTGTCTTCCAGCGCGGCAATCTCTTCGGCGGCGGCCTGCCCGGGCGCGGCGGTTTCGCCGTCGGCGGTCTCCGGCGCTTCGTTTGCGGATATGTCGCACATAGTCGTCAGTTCACTCCTTCAACCGTTTTGATATTTGTTCCGCGAAATAGCTCAGGCGGGAACATAATCGGGCGTAGTCCATGCGAGTGGGCCCCACCACGCCCACCACCCCCATGGCACCGCCGCCGATTTCGTAGCTCACCGCCACCACGGAGGCGTTAGCCGGGGGACCCGCGCCGCCTTCCGCGCCGATGAGCACGGTGACACCCGGCGAGGCGCGCAGCGCGGAGGCGAGCGAGCGCCGCTCTTCGGAAAGGTAGCGCAAGAGCAGTCCGGCGCGGCGGATGTCGCGGTATTCCGGGCAATCGAGCAAGTTGGCCTCGCCATGCACGCAAACCTCGCTGTCTTCCGCGAGCAGCCCGGCGCAAAAGCCCTTGACAAACGGCAACAACGGCGCGAGGCGGCCGGCGTATGCCCCGTCGGGCATGGCCCTCGCCAATTCGCGCAGCTCCTCCTCGGCCACGGGGCGCAGCGATTCGGGTATGCGCATGGTGGCGGTTTTCACGCTGCCCGTTTCAAGCGCCGCCACCAACACGGCGGAGCCGGGGTCGGGCATGAAGGCTTCGAGCCGTTTTATCCGGGCGGCGGAAGCGGGATACGCCGGGCCGAGCGTAACGGAGGCGAGGCGCGTGAGGCGGGAGAGCAACTCCGCGCTGCTGTCGAGCATATCGTCGAGCAAGCGCAGGCGTTCGCGCATGGCCTTGTTGATTTCCTGCATTTCCCGCACACTCAGCCTGTAGCTTTCCATAAGCTCGTCCACATAGAAGCGGTAGCCCTTTGGCGTGGGAACCCGCCCGGCGGAGGTGTGCGGGTGCTCCAAGTAGCCCATCTCCTCCAAGGCCGCCATTTCGTTGCGGAGCGTGGCGGGGGAAAGGTCGCGGTTTTCGGAAAGCGTTTTGGAGCCCACGGGCTCCGCCCGCTCGATGTACCTGTCTACCACGGCGCGGAGTATGTCGCGTTTGCGGCCGTCCATCGGGCGCAACCCCCTTTCCGCGGAGTATGCCGTTTCCCCGCGCGTTAGCACTCGGAATATGTGAGTGCTAACACTTTATCAGATTATCAGAGATTTGCCCGCGTGTCAATAGCGAATATGTAAATTGTTCGTGAACGCCTTATGTTTTTCGCGCGCGGTCAAAGAGCGGGAGCCGCGCCCCCGCGCCGACACGCTCTTGACAGCCTTCCCCGTTTGTGGTACTCTCACACGGTAACCTGCCTAAGGCGGCGTTTGCCGCCGGGGTTACCCAAAGTTTCACGCTAAGGAGTGGCATGCGTTGACGCAGGCGCAAACCTACAACACAATAAGCCAAGCCGCGGGTCGCCTTGCCGCGCCGCTTTTTGTTTGCCTTTGCCCGCACAGCGCCACACACACACACACACACACACACCGCGCCCATAAACAAAGGCCGCCGCTTGCCGTAAAGCCTCCGCCCTGACGGGCAGGGGGCTTTGTTGCTGTGCGTATATCGGGCGAACCACGCGTTTTGAGGCGGAGCCAAACTCCGTTTCCGATGCCGATTATAGCAAACACACAAAAGAAAGAAGGTTGCCACCCATGAAGAAAACTATTGCCCTCGCCCTCGCCCTCATCATGCTCCTCACGCTCGCCGCCTGCGCGGGTGTATCGCGAGCAGAGTACGACAGGTTACAAAAGGAATACGATGAACTGCTTGACGACTACAAGGAACTCAAACGCAGCGGCACGTCAAGCCCACGCCCGAGCGACCCGGACGGTGACAGCCCGTTAGGGCAAGACGATGACGACCCATTCGGTTGGCAAAACAACAGCCCGTCGCCCTCACCATCGCAATCCGGCTCCGCCACGGCGGAGAAGACCATCAGCGTCTGGTCCTTTACCGATGAAGTCCCCAACATAATCATGAAGTACAAAGAGCTCAACCCCGGCTTCCCCTATAACTTCATCATCACCATCATCTCCGACACCTACGGGGCCTACCAGCCCGCCCTCGACCAAGCCCTCGGCGGCTCCGGCGGCCAGTCGCCCGACATCTACACGGCGGAAGCCGCGTTCGTGCTCAAGTATTCCCAAGGCGACGCGAAGGAC
>JAIRWH010000060.1 GCA_031253545.1 Oscillospiraceae bacterium | reverse complement strand
CTAACAGCTAACAACTAACCTTGCGCCGCGCGGCGCGTTGTGTTATACTCTCCGCGTTACCGTTGCGAAATAATAGAAACGGGGATGTATTCTTATGAATCGCGAACGCAAGACGAACCTGCTTTCCCTTTCCCTTTCCCTTTCCCTTGCTTTGTTGCTTGCCGCCTGCTCCGGCGGCGCTTCGCCCTCGCCCTCGCAAAGCGAACGGCAAAGCCCCTCGCCTTCGCCGTCCGTCATCTCCCCGTCTCCCTCCCCGTCTCCCTCTCCGTCGCCCTCGCCCTCGGAAGAACCCACACCGAGCGAGCCCGCGCCCACCCAGAGCGAGGAACCCTCGCCGTCTGAGGACGAACCTTCACCCTCGCCGCAGGATTCGCCTTCGCCAAGCCCAAGCCCTTCACCCTCGCCGTCACCCTCACCCTCGCCCTCGCCAAGTCCGTCGCGCAGCCCCTCGCCTTCGCCAAGCCCAAGCCCCTCGCCCTCGCCTTCGCCCTCACCCTCCGCGAAACCGGGCGACATCATCACCTTCGGGGCTTACGAATGGCGTGTGCTTGCCGTGGAAAACGGCAAGGCGCTGATTATAACGGATAAAATCATAGACTTCCGAGCCTACCACAACGAATGGGAAGACATCACCTGGGCAGAGTGCGACCTGCGCGCCTACCTCAACGGCGAGTTTTATAACGGCTTTTCCGCCACAGACAAAGCGAAGATTGCGGAGACGCGCAACGTGAACAAAGACAACCAATGGCATTATCCCGAATACGACCCGGGGGATATATTGGCGCCGAGAGGCGGGGCGGACACCACGGACAAAATCTTCCTGCTCTCGCTTGAGGAAGTGGTCAAATACTTCGGCGACAGCGGACAGCTGGCAAAAGGTAACTCGTACGTTTGGAACATAGACGACCAATACAACGGCGCGAGGATTGCGTATACGGCTAAGGAATATGTTTTCCCGTGGGGATACGCCTACCCTGCGGGCACGGCTTGGCGCTGGTGGCTCCGTTCCCCCGGCGACATCTCCGAAAAAGCCGTTGAGGTCGACGGCGGCGGATATATCGTCGTCTTCGGCAACCCCGTCGGCGACTCCGTCAGCGGCCTTCGCCCCGCGCTGTGGCTGAATCCGTAACCCGTAATCTTCCGAATCAGCGCCCGCCCGCGCGGCGGGCGTTTCCGCGCAAAGGCAAGGCGCTTACCCCTCGTCGCTTTCCCCGGGCGCGGAGGGTGGGGGCGGCAGCCAATAGTTGATGAAAGCGTCTGCGGCTTGCCAGTAACTTTCGGGGTTTTCGCTCATGGCAAGGCAATGCCCCGCGCCGGGGATAAGCAGCTTAGTCTTGGCGCTTGAGGCGGAGGCGTTGTACAGCGTGTCGAGCGCGGCGGGGTCGGCGTAAGTATCTTCCGCGCCGTGTATGAGCAGCAACGGCAGTTTGGAGCCGCCCGCGCCGGAGGCGGCGTTGCCCGCGGAGAGCCAAAAGCCCGCCTTGGCGTAGGCGGTGAGCTCGCCCGCGAGCACGAAAGGAAACGCGGGCAGACCCGCGTTTTTGAGTATGCGCCGCACCTCGTCTTTCGAGCGCGCGAAGGCGCTGTCCGTGACAATGCCGCGCACGCAGGCGGGCAAGTCCGGCGCGGTGGCAAGGGCGGCCGTGCCCCCGCCGGAAAAACCGTATAGCAGCACCTGCGCCTGCGGGTCGGCTTTTTCTATGTAGCGCAGCCAATCCAATATATCGCGCTTATCCGTAACGGCCATGCCCATGTATTCGCCGCCGGACCTGCCGCGCGCGCGCATATCCGCCGCGAGCACATGGAAGCCGCGCTCCTGCATGAGTTTGCAGAAGTCCTCCAAATACATCACGCGGTTTTGGTAGCAGTTGAGCGCGAGCACCCAACGGTTGGTCTCGCTCTCCGGCACATAGTAATCCGCCGTGAGCGTAACGCCGTCGCGGGTGACGAGCGCGCGCTCGCCTGCGTAGTAGCGCTCCCGCCAAGCGACGCGCTCGGAGGAAAATTGCGGCTCGCCGCCGGGCACGGGGCCGGGCGAACCTTCCGCCCGCGACACGCAGAGCGTGAAGCAAAGCTGCCCCGACGCGATAAACCCCGCCGCGAGCAACGCCGCCCCCGCCGCGAAGGCAAGCCGCGCCGCCAATTTGCGCCCGGCGCGCGGAGAATAACCCACAGCCTCTTTCGCCTCCCCGCCGTGTGTGATGAGTAGATTATACCACAAAACGGACGGGAGGTGGTGGTTAGTGGTTAGTTGTTAGTGGATAGTGGTTAGTAGACGAGTGGTTAGTGGACGAAGGGACGAAGAGGGCGGGGGCAAGCCCCCGCCCGTCAGCGCGCGCCGAGGAGGAGCAAGCGGTTTGCCGCCAACCCGCAAGCCAGCGTGACGCTGTTTGCCGTGAGCGTGTACGCCGCGAGCCTCAGGCGGCTTTTCGCCTTAAACATCAACAGATAGGCGATATATTCCACGAGGTAAACGCATATTTCGCCGATAACTAAGGCGGGCATATAAG
>JAIRWH010000057.1 GCA_031253545.1 Oscillospiraceae bacterium | reverse complement strand
CGCGTTCCTCCCTTGCCGTTTTACCTGTTTTACGCTATAATCAAGACCTATGAGAAAGTTACCTAACCCGCTCGCGCGGCTTTTCGCCACACGCTATCTGCTGCGCCCGGAGCAGGCCTCCGGCGCGGTTCCCTCCTCCGGCGAGGCTTATAAGGCCGCGCTCTCCATGGCGTGGCCCGCCGTGGCGGAGATGATGTTCGTGCAGCTCATCGGCATTGTGGATACTGTCATGGTGAGCGGCTTGGGTTCCTACGCCGTGGCGGCGGTGGGGCTCACCACCCAGCCGCGCATGATTTTTCTGTCGGTGTTTTTCGCGCTAAACGTGGGTCTCACGGCCATAATATCGCGGCGTAAGGGCGAAGGCGACCGCGCCGGCGCGAATATATGCCTCGCGCAGACCCTCGCGCTCACGTTTCTCTTCTCGCTTTTGCTCGGAGCCATATCTTACCTCTCCTCGGAAAAGCTCATGCTCCTTGCCGGGGCGGAGGAGGACACGCTCGCCCCCGCCGCGCAATATTTCCGCGTCATCTCGCTGGGCATGCCCATATCCGCGCTCTCCATGTCGCTGTCGGCGGCGCAGCGCGGCGTGGGCAACACGCGTGTCGCCCTTGTCATCAACATCGCGGCGAATATCGTAAACGTCATGGCAAACTACGCGCTCATCGGCGGCAACCTGGGGTTCCCCCGCTTAGAGGTCAAGGGCGCGGGCATAGCCACGGTAATAGGCACGGGCGTGGGCTTACTCGTGGCGCTGCTCTCGCTCGCGCCCCGGGGGCGGTTCCTGTCGTTTTCGGCGTTCTCCCGCAAACTCGCGGACTTGCCCACGCTGCGCGCCATCACGCGCATAGGCGGCAGCGCCGTGGCGGAGCAGGTGTTCCTGCGCGTCGGGTTTTTCGTCTTCGCTCTCGTGGTGGCAAAGCTCGGCACATTCTATGTGGCCGCGCACCATATCGCCATGCAACTGCTGGGGCTGACGTTCACCATAGGCGACGGGCTCGGCGCGGCCGCCGCCGCGCTCGTGGGGCAGAACTTAGGCAAAAAGAGAG
Source organism: Oscillospiraceae bacterium (assembly GCA_031253545.1). Lineage (GTDB taxonomy): Bacteria > Bacillota > Clostridia > Oscillospirales > UBA929 > WRLJ01. The sequence goes on along the minus strand of JAIRWH010000057.1, from coordinate 13,946 downwards.
CCGACCTCGCGCTGCTGTACGGCAAAATCAACCAACGCCTCGCCCTGAGCGCCTCGGCGCTCATGTTCACGCTCATCATGCCGCTGCGGGCCGTGTTCGCGGGGTTGTTCACAAACGAGCCCGACCTCATCGCCTTGGTGTCGCGTCTGCTCGTGGTCATGGCGTTCATACAGCCGTTTCAGACCTCCACGGTCACAATGGGCGGTTCGCTGCGCGGCGCGGGCGACACAAAGTACGTGGCGTTTACCATGCTAATCACCGTGGCGGTCATGCGCCCGCTCACGGGCTGGCTGCTCGTCTACCCGCTCGGCTTCGGGCTGCTCGGCGCGTGGTTCGCCATACTGCTCGACCAAGCGGCAAGGATGACCATGCTCTACACGCGCTTCGCCCGCGCCCGCTGGCGCAATATCGCCATATAACCCCGCGCCGGAGGATTCGGCGCACAGGTTGGTTTATATAATGAACGGGAGGAATAATGCCGCAATGAAATGTGTTTTATTAAGCCATGACAGCGAACTCTCGGTTTATTCCGTACCCGATATAGTTGCCGACAATTTAAGAGGATACTGTTGCGAGTTTGCCGATAAATGGCTGTGGACAAGTCCTCACGCTAAAGAATACCACACGGAAACAGGTGTTCTCTATAATGAACATGATTTTATTAAATATCTGAACGCTTGGATTCTACCAAACGAACAATCCCTATTTGTTGAAACCCTTAACGACGTTTGGGGTACTTCTGATATTCCCGAAAAATACAAGGGCTGTGAATGGTTTAATTTTTGAGCGGCCTAATAAACAAACTCCCTATGGTCGTCAGCGGCGTTTGCCTCCCGTTGACGGCGTTGTGCCGGGATGCGACACGGCGCAAATACCCCGCGTATACCCCGTTTTCCCGGTCAACCGCGATTTAGACGACAAACCGACGGGGCAGGCAAGTCCGGCGGATACTTCGCCCCCACGCCCCCCGCGCCCCCGCAACGGGGACGGGGAACGCGCCCTTCGGGTAAGGTCAAGGGGCTTCGCCCCCGCGCCCCCGCAACGGACGGGGAACGCGCCTTCCGGGCAAGGTCAAGGGGCTTCGCCCCCGCGCCCCCGTCCCCCCGTCCACTAACCACTAACAACTGAGAACTAACAACTAACCCCCTTGACAACCCCCCTCACCCCGTGATACAATAGGCATACAAAAGGGCGCTGCCGATAAGCGGTTAGCCTAAGATGTGTAAGAAGTGACCGCACACCTCGGCCGGGGGCGGTCACTTCTTCTTGTCGTCTTTCCAAGACCTCCATGCTATATAAACCGAGATAGCCATGAGAAGCAAGTAAAGAACCTCAAACAAAGTCGTGAGCCTCACCTCCCTTCGTGAGAACACTCCGGGGGAATATCGGCCAACCGCCTACCGTTATGGCAACGCCCATAAGGTTTATATCACAGCGCGGGCGATAAGTCAATCCCATTCCCGCCCGCCCGCTGTGTCAGTTGTCAGTTGTTAGTTGTTAGCGGTTAGGAGACGGGGGGCGGGCTTCGCCCCCCGCGCAACCCCCGCAACGGGGACGGGAGAACGCGCCTTCCGGGCAAGGTCAAGGGGCTTCGCCCCCGCGCGCCCGCACCGGACATACTTAATGGATGTTGAGGAAATCGACATTAGGCTTCGCCCCCGCGCGCCCGCAACGGACGGGAGAACGCGCCTTCCGGGCAAGGTCAAGGGGCTTCGCCCCCGCGCAACCCCCGCAACGGGGACGGGGAGCGCGCCTTTCGGGCAAGGTCAAGGGGCTTCGCCCCCGCGCCCCCGTCCACTAACCACTAACAACTATATTCCCACTCACGTGGTGTGCTATTATGCTTCGCATAATAGATTTTTCCGTCCACTAACCACTAACCGCTAACCCATCGGGGGCGTGGGGGCGGCAGCCCCCACTCAATAACCGGGCGGGCGGGTGGAATATAAGCCCGCGCGGCGCGGCGCTTCGTTTCGCGTAACGGATAAACCCCCGTCTACCGTCCCCTGACAACCGACGACTACCCGGTAAAACCGCACCAGGGGCGCAGCGCGCAAACGCCGCAGCGCGGCGAACGGGCGAGGCACACGGCGCGCCCGTGGCTGACCACCCTGTGGCAATAGGGGAGCTGCTCCCGCTCCGGCAATATCTCGCGCAGCGTCATCTCCACCTTATACGGGTCGTCGCCTGTGGTGAAACCGAAGCGGCGCGAGAGGCGTATGCAATGTGTGTCCGCCACCACGGCGCTTTTGCCGTGCAGCTCGCCCAGCAGCAAGTTGGCCGTTTTGCGCCCTATGCCGGGCAGCGCCAGCAGGCTTTCCATGTCGTCCGGTATGCCGCCGGAATGTTTTTCGCAGAGCATGGCGGCGCAGCACTTGATATCCTCCGCCTTTCTGTGGTAAAATCCTGTTGGCCTCACCAAGGCCTCAAGCGCGCCCATCTCGGCGGCGGCTATGCTCTCCAACGTGGGGTACCGCGCGTAAAGCGACTTTGCCACTATGTTTACCCGCGCGTCGGTGCATTGGGCGGCAAGCCGCGCGTTCAGCGCAAGCTGCCAAGGCTCGCCGTAATCCAACGTGCAGCGCGCGTGGGGGTAAAGCCGCCCCAGTTCCCTTATAATGTTTCGGACAGCGCCCTTGATTTTCACAAAAATACCGCCTTTCGGAGGGAAAAACCAATGACCGACAAACACCAAACCCCGCTCGCCGCCTCGGACCCCGAAGCCGCCCGCGCCATAGCCTCGGAGCTTTCGCGCCAGCAACGGCACATCGAGCTGATTGCCTCGGAAAACTTTGTGTCGCAAGCCTGCCTTGAAGCAATGGGCAGCTGCCTTACCAACAAATACGCCGAGGGTTACCCCGGCAAGCGCTATTACGGCGGCTGCGAATGTGTGGACATTGCCGAGGAGCTTGCGCGCGAGAGGGCGAAGAAGCTCTTCGACGCGCCCCACGCCAATGTGCAGCCGCACTCCGGGGCGCAGGCCAACGCGGCCGTGTACTTGGCTTTCTGCAAACCCGGCGACACCATAATGGGCATGAGCCTCGCCCACGGCGGCCACCTCACGCACGGCAGCCCCGTGACGATGTCCGGCATTTACCACAACGTGGTGCCTTACGGCGTGCGCGAAGACACACACTTAATAGATTACGACGAATTGCGGCAAAAGGCAAGGGATTGCCGCCCGCGCCTTATTGTATGCGGCGCGTCCGCCTACCCGCGCGTCATCGACTTCGCCGCTTTCGCCTCCGTTGCCCGCGAGGTCGGGGCGAACCTCATGGTGGATATGGCGCACATCGCGGGGCTTGTGGCCACGGGGCTGCACCCCTCGCCCGTGCCCTATGCCGACGTGGTGACCACCACCACGCACAAGACGCTGCGCGGCCCCCGGGGCGGCATGTTCCTTTGCTCCGAGGAACACGCCAAGGTCATGGACAAGGCGCTGTTTCCCGGCACACAGGGCGGCCCGCTCATGCATATCATCGCCGCGAAGGCCGTGGCCTTCGGCGAGGCGCTGAGGCCGGAGTTTAAGGTTTATCAGCAAAAGACCCTGAGCAACGCGCGCGCGCTGGCGGAAGGCTTGCTCTCGCGCGGTTTCCGCCTCATATCCGGCGGCACGGACAACCACCTCATGCTCGTGGACCTGCGCCCGTTTGACATTACCGGCAAGGAAATGGAGGCGCGTCTGGGCGAATGTAACATCACCGTGAACAAAAACGCCATCCCCTTCGACCCGCAGAAGCCGTTTGTGACCTCCGGGCTGCGTCTGGGCACCCCCGCCATGACCACGCGCGGCTTCGACGAATCCGACATGGATGCCGTGGCGGAGCTGATATTCCTTGCCGCCACGGATTTTGACGCTCAAAAAGACAAAATAAAAGCCGCCGCCACAGAGCTGTGCGCCGCGCACCCCATATATGAGCGGCGTTAGCGCCCCGCTGCCCGACCGCATACGCCCGGTTTCCTTCGACGACATCGTGGGGCAGAGCCGCCTGCTCGGCCCGGGCGGCTTGTTGCGCCGCATTGTGGAAAACGGCCATATACCCAACATGGTGTTCCACGGGCCGCCCGGCACGGGCAAGACCACCGCGGCGGGCATAATCGCCGAAAAGACAAGCCGCACGCTCCACCGCCTCAACGCCACCACGGCGGGCATTGCCGATATAAAGGCCATTACGGACAGCTTAGACACATTGCTCACGCCCTGCGGCGCGCTGGTTTATTTGGACGAGATACAATACTTCAATAAAAAGCAGCAGCAATCGCTCTTGGAGTTCATGGAAAACGGCAAGATTACGCTCATTGCCTCCACCACGGAAAACCCTTACTTTTACGTTTACGGCGCGGTGCTGAGCAGGGCGAGCGTGTTTGAGTTCACCCGCCCTTCCCCCGAAGAGATAGCGCCCGCCGTGCGGCGGGCGTTTCGGCTTTGCGCCGGGGAAACGGGCGGCGAGGTTACCTTGGAAGACGGCGTGGCGGAGTATATAGCCCGCGCCTGCGGCGGCGACGTGCGTAAAGCCGTGACCGCCGCGGAGCTGCTCGCGGCGGCCGCGCCGCTCGGCGCGCCGCTCGCGGTGAGCCTGCAAGACGCCGCGGAAATAATGCGCGGCAAGGCCGCAACCTACGACCGCGACGGCGACGGCCACTACGATATACTCTCGGCCTACCAGAAGTCGCTGCGCGGCTCCGACCCGGACGCGGCGGTGCATTACTTGGGGCGGCTGCTTGAGGCGGGCGATATGGCGTCGGCGTGCAGGCGGCTGCTCGTGTGCGCCTGCGAGGACGTGGGGCTTGCCTACCCGCAAATCATACCCATAGTAAAATCATGCGTAGACAGCGCCGAGCGGCTGGGTTTGCCGGAAGCGCGCATACCGCTTGCCTGCGGCGCGCTGCTTGTGGCCACTTCCCCTAAGTCCAACTCCGCCGTCGCCGCCATTGATGCCGCGCTGGCCGACATACGGGAGGGCGGAGGCGGGGAGATACCCGCGTACCTGAAAGACGGCAATTACGAAGGCGCGAAAAAACTCGGCCGCGCCGTGGGCTACAAATACCCGCACGACTTCCCCGATAACTACACACAGCAGCAGTACTTGCCCGACGCGCTGCGCGGCAGGGAGTATTACACCCCCGGCGAAAACAAGGCGGAGCAGACGGCCGAGAGGTATTGGGAGATAGTGAGGAAGAATACTAAGCCGCAGTAAGGAAGGCGGCATGCCGCCATATCTTCCCCCGCTCGCGGGTCCCCCCTACCACTCCCGCGCGGCAAAGCCTTCCGGCGCTCGTTCTCTTCCGCTATCCTGTCCAAGGTCGCCCACACCGACTCAAAGGTGTGGCTCTTTGCGCCGGCCGACGCTTGCTCCGCAGTCATAGTGTCCATTGTCATGTTCCTCCTTGCGAGGTTTTCCGCGCGCGGAACCTATTCACAGTATAGCGCGCCCCGCGCGGCAAGGCGAGGGCGGCGGCGGGAGGCGGCCGCGCCCGCGGGAGGCGAAGGCGGGGGCGTTTTTCAGCCGAAGAAGGCCTCGTGGATTACCCTCACGGCCCTGTCGGAGTCCTCTCTGTCTACCAGCACGGAGACCTTTATCTCGGAGGTGCTTATCATCTGTATGTTGATGCCGGCGGCGGAGAGGGCCTCAAACATACGCGCCGCCACGCCGGGGTTGTTGACCATGCCCGCGCCCACGGCGGACACCTTGCTGATGTTGTCCGCTATGAGCAGCTCGGAAAAGCCGATTGCCTCGCGGTTTTCCGTGAGCACCTCCCTTGCCCTGTCCAAGCACTTCGCCCCCACGGTGAAGGATATGTCCTTCGTGTCGTCGCGGCCTATGGACTGCAAAATGATGTCCACGTTGATTTTTTCGCGCGCGAGCAACGAAAAGACCTTCGCCGCCACGCCGGGCTTATCCTGAAGCCTCACGAGCGAAAGGCGGGCTGTGTTATTGTCCCTCGCCACGCCCGAAACCTGTATGTTCTCCACGGTCAACATCTCCTTGACAAGGGTGCCCGGCACATCGGGGGTAAAACTGGAAAGCACTTCCAGCGGCACATTGAAGCGTTTGGCCATTTCCACGCTGCGGTTTTGCAGCACATTCGCGCCCAGCGAGGCCAATTCGAGCATTTCGTCGTAGGTAATCTCGGCGAGCTTGCGGGCGGAGGGCACAATGCGCGGGTCGGCCGTGTATACGCCGTCCACATCGGTGAAGTTTTGGCACAAGTCCGCGCCGAGAGCCGCCGCCACCGCCACGGCGGAGGTGTTGGAGCCGCCGCGCCCGAGGGTGGTCACATCATCGAAGCGGTTTACGCCCTGAAAGCCCGCCACCAATACGATATGCCGCTTTTCCAGTTCCCTGCGCATACGCTCGGTGTCTATGCGCTTTATGCGGGCGTTGGTGTGGCTGCTGTCTGTGGATATGCCCGCCTGCCGCCCCGTGAGCGAGATGGCGGGGCAACCCGCCGCCTCGATGGCCATTGCCATGAGCGCTATGGATATGGATTCGCCGCACGAGAGCAGCGCGTCCATCTCGCGCCGCGACGGCTTGGGGTTCAGCTCCAAGGCCTTGGCTTCCAATTCGTCGGTGGTGTCGCCCTGCGCGCTGAGCACCACCACCACGTCCGCGCCGCGTTTGTAGGTGTCTGTGATTACCTTCGCCACATGGCGCATACGCTCGCTGTCGGCCAGCGACGAGCCGCCGTATTTTTGCACAACAAGCAATAGTTTCTACCTCTTTCCCGTGGGTTTAGTTGTCAGTTGTCAGTTGTCAGTGGTTAGGGGACGGGGGACGCGCTTGCGGCGCGTTAGTTGTCAGTGGTTAGTTGTTAGTTGTCAGTGGTTAGGAGACGGGGGAGCGGGGGAGCAGTCAGCGGGAGTTTTGCGGGTCGAAGAAACAAACTGTCCTGCCCTCGTCAAGGCCGATGATGGCGGATATATCGGGGAAGTAGTTACCGCTGCAGTAAAGCTGCGTCAGCGCGGCGAGGCGGGAAACGTCCAAGGCGGTGAGTTGGTTGTCGTCGCACACAAGGTTCTTCAGCGCGGTGGCACCGCTCACATCAAGCGCGGTGAGTTGGTTTCTGTCGCAGGAAAGGTACGTCAGCGCGGTAGCGCCGCTCAGGTCAAGCGTGGTGAATTGGTTGTCGCGGCAGTTAAGCTCCGTCAGCGCGGCGAGGCGGGAAACGTCTAAGGCGGTGAGTTGGTTGCCGCCGCAGTTAAGCACCGTCAGCGCGGCAAGGCGGCTCACGTCAAGCGTAGTGAGTTGGTTGCCGCCGCAGTTAAGCACCGTCAGCGCTGTGAGGCGGGAAACATCAAGCGAGGTGAGTTGGTTGTCGCGGCAGTCAAGCCACGTCAGCGCGGCGAGGCGGTTCACGTCAAGCGCGGTGAGTTGGTTGTTGGCGCAGATAAGCCTCGTCAGCGCGGTATTGCGGCTCACGTCAAGCGTAGTGAGTTGGTTTTCGTAGCAGTTAAGGTTCTCTATTACGATGTTGTGGGATATGTCTAAGGTGGTGAGTTGGTTGTTGACGCAGTCAAGCACTATGAGCGCGGTGAGGCGAGTTACGTCAAGCGCGGTGAGTTGGTTGCTGCTGCAGTCAAGCACCGTCAGCGCGGTGAAGTGCTCTATGCCGGTCATGTCTCTGATGTCGCCGCGTACCTCATAAGTCCCGCTCACGTCAAGCTCCGTCACCCCCGCCACATCGCCCTTGGTAATATCCCCCTCCGGCTTGCCGATTGCCTCCCGCACGGCCGCCTCAAAAGCGGGGTCGGGGAAGGCGACGACGGTGTTATCCTGCGACGGGTCGGTGTCCGAGGGCGAGGGGTCGGTGTCCGACGGGGACGGGGAAAGGACGGAGGGCGAGGGGGAAGGCGAGCCGCCGGAGCAGGCGGAAAGGGATAGAAGCAGAACGGCGGAAAGAATAAGCGCGATGAGTTTTTTCACAGGCAGCGCCCGCTTTCGTATAAATATGGGGGTAACTGTGCGGAATGTGGCATAAGGGCGAGGGGGTTAGTTGTTAGTGGTTAGCGGTTAGGGGTTAGTGGACGGGGGAGCGGGGGAGCGGAAGGTGCGGGGGCGAAGCCCTCGTCCGCTAACAACTGACAACTAATAACTAATACGGCGGGCAGGCGGGTTTACGTCGGCAGATACCGCATTTTGCTGCCGTCGGGAAACTCCGCGTACCTTGCGCCGTCCGGCGCTCCGGCGGCGGTGATGTCCGCCTTGGTGTCTTCCCAAAGCACGCTGACGCTTTGGGCGATATGCCGCACGCAGTCGTATATATCGGCCAGCACGGCGGAGGCCGTGGGTTCCCTGCCCGCGCCGCGCCCGTAGAGCATAACGTCGCCCGCGCGGTCGGCGGTGATAAATACCGCGTTGTATACGTCGCGCACCGCGCAAAACGGGTGCGAAAACGGCACGAGAAACGGCGCGGTGATGATGTCGGTAAGCCCGTCCTCGCGCAGGCCGGCCCTGCCGAGCAGCTTAATCGCGCAACCGAGGGCGGCCGCTTGCGCGATGTGGGCGGCGGTGATGTAGGATATGCCGAAGGTGGGTATGTACTTGGGGTATATGTGCCTGCCGAAGGCGAGCGAGGCGAGTATGGCGATTTTGCGGCAGGTGTCTTTGCCCTCCATGTCGTCGGACGGGTCGGCCTCCGCGTAGCCGCGCTCGCGCGCTTCGTCTAAGGCGGCGAGCATGGAGCGGCCGTCTTCGGCCATTTTGGTGAGCACGAAGTTGGTGGTGCCGTTGAGTATGCCGCTCACGGCGGTGATGCGGTCGGCGGCGAAGGAGCGCGCGAGCGGGCGTATGACGGGTATGCCGCCGCCCACGCTCGCCTCAAACATATAATTCACGTTGCGCTCACGCGCGAGGCGCAGCAGCGACGCGCCGTGGGTGGAGACAAGCTCCTTGTTGGACGTGACCACATGGCGCCCGGCGGCAAGGGCGCGTTTGGTGTAATCATACGCGGCGCGTACCCCGCCGATGGTTTCCGCGAACACGGCGATGGATTCGTCGGCCAAAATGTCGTCAAAACTCCGCGCGAAAAGGCGGGAATACGGCGCGTCGGGGAAATCGCGGATGTCGAGCACGGCCCCCAGTTCCGGCTCGCGCCCGAACTTCGCCGCCGCCACGCCGTTTTGCGGGCGCGTGAGCAGCTCGGCCACGCCCCGGCCGACCACCCCGTGGCCAAGCACGGCCACCCTGACCCGCTCGCTCACGGCCTCCGCCCCGCGCCCCGGGCGCGACCGATATTCTCAAAACTTGTGCGCAGGCAGTCAAACGGGTCGGCCTCGCCGCAGTCGTCCTGCTCCACAAACGCCCATTTCACGCCGGCGGTTTCGCAGGCGCGGAAGATGGCCGGCCAGTTGAGGTTGCCTTCCATGACTTCGGCCATGAGCTGCTTGCCGCGCGCGATTTTCATGTCCTTGAAGTGTATGGTGTCCACGCGCCCGGCGAGTCTTTCCAACCAATAGGCGGGGTCGGCTCCGGCGTAGGCCGCCCAGTACACGTCGAGCGTGAAGCCCATCAGCTCCGGCGGGAAGCCGTCCGCCAATATGTCCACGCAAAGCTCGCCGCCGAAACGCTCAAACTCCAAGGCGTGGTTGTGATACATCAGTTTCAGCCCCTCGCGGGCAAAATACTCCGCCGCCGGGGTGAAGGCGGCGATAAAACGCAACGCGCCCTCGCGCGAATGGCGGTAAGCCTCCGGCATCATGCCTATGCCCACGTAGGGCGCGCCGAGCAGCTTATGGTCGCTTGCCACCTTCTCCGTTTGGTTGAGTATAAGCTCGCATGCGGTGTGCGTGCTCACCACGGCAAGGCCGTGCCTGTCGGCCGTTTCGCGCACAAAAGGCGCGGGGAAGTCGCCCCCGCCGGAAAGCTGCACACATTTGTAGCCGATTTCGGCGATACGCCGCAGGCTCTCGGCGAAACCCTCCGGCGTGGCGCACTGTTCGCGCACCGTGTACATCTGCGCGCCTACCTCAAAGCAGCTCATACGCACTCCTCCGTTTGCCGCCCGCGCGCTCAGCCTCTCTCGGCAAGCGGCACATAGGGTTTTCTCTCCGCCACGGAGCGGTACGCGGGGCGGATAATGCGCCCGCCGCTCACAAGCTCCTCAATTCGGTGGGCGCTCCAGCCCGCCACGCGCGATATGGCAAACAGCGGGGTATACAGCTCCGGCGGCAAGCCCAACATATCATACACGAAGCCGCTGTAAAAGTCTATGTTGGCGGATACGCCCTTATACATCTTGCGGCGTTCGGCGATAATCTCCGGCGCGAGCCTCGCCACAAGGGCGTACAGGCGGTATTCGTCCTCGCGCCCGGCGGCTGCCGAAAGCTCGCGCACGAAGCCCTCGAACACCACGGCGCGCGGGTCGGACAGCGAGTAGATGGCGTGGCCTATGCCGTATACGAGCCCCGCCCCGTCGTAGGCCTGTTTGTCGAGCAGCTTGGTGATATACTCGGCCACCTGCTTTTCGTCTTTGGTGTCGCCCACGTTTTTCTGCAAGTCCGCCATCATGCCCAGCACCTGCGCGTTCGCGCCGCCGTGCTTGGGGCCTTTGAGGCTGCCGAGCCCGGAGGCCACGGCGCTGTAGGTGTCTGTGGCGGAGGAGGAGACCACGTGCACGGCGAAGGTGGAGTTGTTGCCGCCGCCGTGTTCGGCGTGGAGTACCAAGGCGAGGTCTAATATCCGCGCCTCCAACTCGGTGTACTTTTGGTCGTGTTTGAGTATATGCAGGAGGTTTTCCGCCGTGGACAGCTCCGGGCAGGGCTGATGGATAACGAGGCTCTCGTCCATCTCGTAATGGCGGTACGCCTGGTAGCCGTACACGGCAAGCAGCGGGAACACGGCGATGAGCTGCAAGCATTGGCGCAGCACGTTGGGTATGGATATGTCGTCGGCGTTGTCGTCGTAGTAGTAGAGCGTGAGCACGCTGCGCGCGAGGGTGTTCATCATGTCCTTGGCGGGGGCTTTCATAATAACGTCGCGCGTGAACTTCGGCGGCAGGGAGCGGTATTCGGCCATAATCTTGGTAAAGCCGTCTAACTCGCTCTTTTTGGGCAGATGGCCAAACAGCAGCAGGTAGACCGTCTCCTCAAAGCCGAAGCGCTTTTCCTTGAGGAACCCCGCCACAATCTCCTCCACGTCAATGCCTTGGTAATAGAGTTTGCCGTCCATTGGCGTTTCCACGCCGTCCACTATTTTCTTGGCCGTGACCTGCGATATGTTGGTCAGGCCCGCCAATACGCCGTTGCCGTTGATGTCGCGCAGACCCCTGTTGACCTGATACTGCGAATAGAGCGCGGAGGGGATGACCGCGCCTTCGCACATTTCCGCCAGGCGTTCGATTTCCGCCGTGGTCTTAGACAGTATGGCTTCTTCTTTCATTGCGGCTGCTCCTTTCCTGTGTTAACTCTATTATACCACTGCTGTCAAGTCATTTCCCATTCGCGCCCGCCGCCGTTCGGTAGTCTGAATAGAGCGTAACGGCGCGTCTTAACTGTGAGCGGACGGACGGCGAAAGCGTTTGATAACCGCCAGACTGTTCGAGAGTAAACAAGTAATAAGCATCCGGCGCGGGTGGCAGGGCGCATATCGCGTCGGCGCGTTTCAGCCGCGACACGGTATCGCGGCGCGAGCGTTCGCACAACGGCTGCGATTGCGCCAACCAATCGGAAAACGAGAAATAATCTATCTGCCGTTCGCATTGGTCAATATGGTGTGCTAACGCTTTCGCAACGAACTCCGCGAGCTTTACGGGAACGGCGTTACCAATCATCTGCTCCATCTCGGTCTTGTTCCCCGCCCACTTGTAATTCGGCGGGAATGTCTGGATTAGGGCGCGCTCAAGTGTCGTCAAGGCACGGATTGTCTCGTCCAATTCGCGGGCATCGTTTGGGTGTCCGGGATAGCCGGGCGGCACGGGACGGTTCATTCCCCTGACGGTAGGCGACGGTTCGTCAATCGAGTAGACGGCGCGACGGCTGTAATTGCGTGGGTGACGATAGTAATACTCAAAATCAAGCGACTCGCCAAAGTAATCACGGAGAGTTGTTTCATTTGCGCTCAAATGACTTGTGATATAGTCCGACAAGAACTCGTCCTTCGCGTTAAGCGAACCGATGCAAAAGAAACGCTTGCGTTTTTGCGGCACTCCGCATAAACTTGCGTCGAGAACGGTTTCGGTCAAACCATAGTCCGCGTTTCTGAAAATCTCTCGTGCCGCAGCGTACGTCCCGCTTTTTTGGGCGCGGTCTACGTTTTCCATAACGAACCAACGCGGACGAATAGCGGAGATAATCTCTGCGTAAGCCTCGGTAAGCGCGGCGCGTTTGTCCTCAATGCGTTTCCCCGCGTGAGAGAAGTCCTGACACGGCGGACCTCCGATTATGATTTCAGGGCTTAACGCTCTTATATTCTCGACTGCGGCTTGCACGTCGGATAAATCCTCCCTAAACACGGGGTGCTTGAAATTCGCTCCATAACAAGCCGCCGCCGTTTCCCAATACTCGAACGCGCCAATCACGTCAAATCCCGCGTCTTGAAATCCGCGCGATAGACCGCCGCACCCGGCGAACAAATCGACAACTTTCTTCATTTCGGCCATATCCCCCTTGACTTTCCAATTAAGGTGTGTTATAATGCAAAATCAGTATAACGCAAAAAAGTTTTGACGTCAATACCTTGACGTCAAAAATGAAAATTAAGGCGGTACTTTAAAATGGCTAAACGGCAAAATGATAAACCGCAATCTTCATCGGGGCTGTTCGGAATTAAGCGGTCAAACCGCTCTGCGGATAAGCATTGGGGGAAAAATTGCTTTAACTCAAGTTTTCCTACGGCGATGGCTTGTTATATGCTCACCAACGGAATTCCCGCCATATACAATAAACTCGCGGTCGTGAACGGCGAGCTCGCAGTTAGGGCTTCCGAAATTTCTTTGCGCGAAGTGTTTAACAGCGGCGCACTTGATTGCGGTAGCCTTGACTTCCGTTTTGAATCACGCTATGAACCTTATCAAGAGTATTCGTTCGACACGATTGACGGAATAGACCTCGTGATTAAATCGGCAGGAGGGCGCTTTCTGGCTCCGCTTGAAATAAAGCTGACGGTTCTGCCGACTTCCGGGACGGCAAATTTGCCGGAGGAGCAATGGGGTTGTGAAATGGTTGTTCGCTCGGCGACAACTTCCTATTGCGCGCTGGGTATGTTTGATTCGGTCAAGGACGAGAGCGGCGCGGTTCGCAAAATATTAGAGAACGCTTGTGCCGATATTGGCTCGTGGACGAACGACTTTGAAATGACGCATAAAACGCCAACTCTTGCCGATTGCGTGAACGAATTTGAGCGCAAGTATCTTGACAGGCAGAAACCGTTGCTTATGCAGACGGTATGGAAAACGCAGGGACAATCGCCTGTGCTTGCGGATAACGCGTTTGACATAATCGTGTGGAGCGATTACGCTTTTTCGCGGCTGTTTCTTGATAACAATACGCCTGACAAAGGTAAGATGAGCCGACCGATGAGGGCAACGGCAAAACTTGCGCGGTGCCTTTGGGAATTGTCTAAATCAGGGAAAATAAGGCTCGGAGAGATTTACCGTCAGATGGCGTTCGACACTCAGACTGACAAAGAGTTCGCGATAGGCGGTCAGCTTTGGGCGCGATACGTTTCGTCCGAGCGAATACAATGTCCTATTCTAAGCAAAGATGTTTTGAACGAGATAATAGAGCCGGGATACATAGAACTGCTACGCCCCGAAAGAAGGTTTGACCAGACGCTGTATTTCACGGTAAGACATTGAGAACACAAAGCGACCCCGCGGCGCGGCGACCCACGTTTCCCGCCCCCGCAACCCCGTCCCCCCCGCTCCCCCGTCTCCTAACGCCCGACAACTAACAACTACTCACTAACCCCATCGGGGGCGTGAGGGCGAAGCCCCCGCTCCTTTGCGGT
>JAIRWH010000048.1 GCA_031253545.1 Oscillospiraceae bacterium | reverse complement strand
CCGCCTCTTTGAGTACTTTCAACAGTTCGTTTGCTGCGTCCATTGCAATCACCTCAGAGTGATTGTAGCATGTTTTCGGTGCGGTTTACATAAGTTGGGGGGAATTAGATTGAGGTGAGACGGGGGTTGCGCCTGCGGCGCGTTAGTGGTATATTTTGTAAAAGCGGGAAGGCCGCCCGCCACCGCGCAACCTCCCCGACATAGGCAAAAAGCCCGTAATCAAGGGCAAGAGACCCCTTGCGCTTAATTATGGACTCTGGTATTACAATATATCCGATGAAAAAAACTTGACAACCGCCCTTGTCGGTTGTAGAATGGATAACAATTTATTATCGTTTCGCGGTTTTCGAGAAACCTTTTTCGGGGAGGGCGAGTTAGGTGTCCGGCAAAGAACGCGGCAAACAGGGCGAGGCCGCCGGCGGCAACGTGAGGGAATACGCGAGCCTAATGCTCAATTCCGGCCCTATGTGCTGCCACATTATGGACATGGACATGAACATCATTGACTGCAACGAGGCCGCCGTCAGCCTCTACGGGCTTGAGGGCAAACGGCAGTACATCGAACGGTGGTACGATGAATGTTCCCCCGTGTATCAGCCGGACGGCCGGCTGTCGGCGGCGCAGGCGCGGGTAAACGTGGAAAAGGCCTTTGCCGAAGGCCGCCTCACCTTTGAGTGGACGCACAAAAAGCCCGACGAAGGCATCACGTTCCCCGCGGAAATCACCCTCGTGCGCAGCGATATAAAGGGAAAAAGCGTGCTCATAGCCTATACGCGGGACCTGTCGGGGGAAAGAGCCGCCGACAAACGCGCCCGTGAGGCGGAGGAACGCACCCGGCTTATGCTCGACACATCTCCCATGGGGGTAATCTTCTTTACGGACGACTTTACCGTTATTGACTGCAACAAAGCCGCGTTGGAGATGTTTGGCATGCCGGAGGACATACCGGTGACCGGCGTCAACTCCTCGTTGTTTTCCCCCGTATATCAGCCGGACGGCACGCCTTCCTCCGAACTGCGCCGCCGCTACCTTGACAAGGCGAAGGAAGAGGGGCGGTGCAGCTTTGAGTGGATGCTTCGCACGTTCGACAATAAACCGATTCCCTGCCATGTCACCTTTACGCGTTCGAGGCTGCAGGGCAAGGACTTTATCGTGGCTCACGCGCGGGATTTGCGCGAGCTTAAAGACACGATGTCAAGGATGCGCGAGGCCGAGGAGCTCACCCGCATTGTGCTTGACACCACGCCTCTGGGCGCTACCCTGTGGAGCCACGACGGCAAGGGCATCCTCACAAACAAAGCGATGCTGAACCTGCTCGGCCTTTCGGCCGAGGAGGAATACTTAAATCACTTCGACGACTATTCCCCCATGTATCAGCCGGACGGCACGCCGACCGCGGAAATGATAAAAGCGGCGTTAGCGGAGGCTTTCGACAAGGGTTATTACCGCATGGAATGCGCGCATCGCCACGCGAACGGCGAGCCGCTCCCGTGCGAGGTCACGCTCGTGCGCATACGGCGCGGCGACGAGGATTTGGTGGCCGCCTACGTCCGCGATTTGCGCGAGGTGAAGGCGGCGCAGGCCGCTATGCGCGAATCCGACGAGCGCATGCGCCTGATGCTCGAAACGTCGCCCTTCGGCGTGAACTATTTCAACGGAAACCGCGAGGTTATTGAATGCAACCCGGAAGCGATGCGTATGTTCGGCCAGCCCGACAAGCGGAAATATATGGCGGACTTCCACAGCTATTCCCCCGTGGCGCAGCCAAACGGGGAAACCTCGAGCGCCATGCGGCAAAAGCTCTTCGACATGGTCAACGCGGGAGGCTTTTACCGCTGCGAGTGGATGCACATTACGGCAAGCGGCGAGCCGCTCCCCTGCGAGATTACCTTTGTGAAGCAACTCCACAAGGGCGAAGAGATTACCATTACCCATATGCGGGACTTGCGCGAGCTGAAAGCGGCTCTGGCGGAGATACACAAAGCCAAGGACGCGGCCGAGGAGGCCAACCGCGCCAAGAGCGTGTTTTTGGCCAATATGAGCCACGAGATACGAACCCCCATGAACAGTATTATCGGGTTTGCGGAGCTTGCGCGGGCGGAGCGCCTGCTCCCGCAAACCGAGGAATACTTGGCGAATATCCTGGAAAGCGCCAAGTGGCTGCTTCAGATAATCAACGATATTTTAGACGTTTCCAAGGTTGAGGCCGGCAGGATGGAGTTGGAGAGGATACCCTTCGATTTGCACGACATCTTTGCCTACTGCCGGACGGCGATAATGCAAAAGGCGGAGGAAAAGGGGCTTACCCTCTATTGCTACGCCGAGCCGTCTTTGGGGAAGAAGCTGCTGGGAGACCCCGTGCGCCTGCGCCAGGTACTTGTCAATATCCTCTCTAACGCCGTCAAGTTCACCAACGCGGGCGCGGTAAAGCTCCTTGCTTCCGTGAAAGACTATACCGAGGACAAGGTGACCATGCGCTTCGAGATAAAAGACAGCGGTATCGGCATGAGTCCCGAACAGGTGGAGCGAATCTTCGCGCCTTTCGTGCAGGCGGACGAGAGCGTTTCCCGCAAATACGGCGGCACGGGTCTGGGGCTCGCCATATGCAAAAACATAATTGACATGATGGGCGGCAAGCTGACCGTGGAAAGCGCGCCGGGCTTGGGCAGCAGGTTTAGCTTCGACGTCACGTTCGACACGGCGGACGAGTCTGAGGCGGCGCTGTCTGAGCGCGACGCCGCGGACAACGACGAGAACCTTTCGTTTGAGGGCGAGGTCTTGGTGTGCGAGGACAACTACATGAACCAGCGGGTAATCTGCGAGCACTTAAAGAGGGTTGGCCTTAAAACGCTGATAGCACGCGACGGCAAAGAAGGCGTGGATATTGTCGCCTCGCGCCTACACAGCGGCAAGCCCGCCTTCGACTTGATATTTATGGATATACATATGCCGGTCATGGACGGCTTAGAGGCGGCCGCCCATATCACGTCATTAGGCGTGAAAACCCCTGTTGTGGCCCTTACGGCAAACATTATGACGAACGAGGTGGAGCTTTATACCCAAAGCGGTATGCACGACCACCTGGGCAAGCCCTTCACGGCGCGGGAGCTGCGGAAGTGCCTTATAAAGCACTTACCCAAAAGCCGTGTATTCATTTCCGGAAAGCCTCGCGACAGCGTGAGCGAAGAGGCTTTACGGGCGCAATTCGGACTCATTTTCGTAACGCACAACCAAAACACCTTCGCCGAACTGAAGAAGGCTATTGACAACAACGACGTGAAACAAGCCCGCATGATAGCCCATACGTTAAAGACCAACGCCGCGCAACTTGGGGAAAAGGGGCTCAGGCACGCGGCGGCCGTGGCGGAAGCTATGTTCGCCGGCGGGGAAAACCGTCTCACCGCCAAGCAAAGCGAGGTTTTGGAAACGGAGTTGAGGGCGGTGCTGGGCAGATTGGCGCCTTTGCTCACCGACGCGGAAGCCGGGGCGGCGGCAAAAAGCGCCGCAATGAGCGACGGGGAGATTGACACCACGTTGGCGCGGCTGCGTGAAATGCTGAAAAACCGCAACCCGGAATGTATGGACTTGCTCGGCGACATTCGGATGCTGCCGGGGGCGCAAGAGCTTGCGCGTTATGTGGAGGGCCTGAGATTTGGGCAAGCCCTTGTGGCGCTGGCCGAGATTATCGAATCGCGGGGGTCGGCCAAACAAGGAGCCGAGTGATTGGAGGGAAGGCAACGATGGAGGAAGCCGAAAAGAGGAGCGTACTTATAGTAGACGACGAAATCGCCAACATCATGGCCATTACGCGTATGCTCAGCCCCCGGTATACCGTCTACGCCGCCACAAGCGGGCGCGACGCCATTGAAGCGACGCAGGAGCGCCTGCCCGATGTGGTTTTGCTCGACATACTCATGCCGGATATGGACGGTTACGAGGTGCTGGCCTGGTTTAAGAACAACGAACGCACAAAGGAGATTCCCGTGGTATTCGTCACGGGGTTAGAGAGCGACGAAGACGAGGAGAGGGGGCTTGCCCTGGGCGCGGCGGACTATATCTGCAAGCCGCTCACTCCCGCCATTGTAAAGCTGAGGGTGCGCAACCAGATTCAGATATTGGACTATATCGGCGAAATAAGGCAGATGAGCGTGACGGACCAGCTGACGGGTCTGTCTAACCGGAGGGACTTAGACAACCGCCTGCAAATACTGTGGGAACACGCCAAGCGGAATGGCGCGCCAATCGGCTTGCTGCTCATGGATATAGACGACTTTAAGAAATACAACGACACATACGGGCATTTGCAGGGCGACACGGCGCTGAAGGCCGTGGCCGAAGCGGTGAAGCGCACCGTCAAGCGTTCGGTTGACGTCCTCGCCCGTTGGGGCGGCGAGGAGTTCCTCGCCCTGCTGCCGGACACGGACATTCACGGCGCGTCGGCCATTGCGGAGGCTATAAGGAAGAACGTGGAGGAAACGCCGATTGTGGACGACCTCGGCGACGCCGCGAGCGTCACGGTGAGCATAGGCGTGAACGCCTGCGCGCCGTCTCTCACCAACCAAAACCGCGACAGCTTTATCCGGGGGGCGGACGAAGCGCTGTATAACGCCAAAAGGCAAGGCAAAAACACGGTGCGCGTCTGCGAGGCGGCGGCGGTGTGACGCTTGTCCGGGCACTACCCCCCGCGCAGGGGTCACATCGTGTTTGCTCGGCGTTGCGCCGGAGCGCACGGCGAGCGAGAAAGCAAGGGCGAGGCGGAAGCGCCGGAGCAGACGGCAAGCGTGAGCAACAGGAAAAAAGCCAAGGCGAGGGGCGGGGGCTTCGCCCCCGCAACCCCGTCCCCCGCAACCCCGAAACCCCCGTCTCCTAACCCCTAACCCCTAACAACTAACCACTAACCCCCTTGACAACCCCCTCGCCCCGTGATACAATAAGCATACAAAAGGGCGCTGCCGTTCAGCGGTTAGCCTAAGCTGGGTCAGAAGTGACCGCACACCTTGGCCGGGGCGGTCACTTCTTATTGCCCTTCCAAGACCTCCATGCTATATAAACTGAGATAGCAGACAGAAGCAGGGAAAGAACCTCATAAAAAGTCGTGAGCCTCACCTCCCTTCGTGAAAACACTCCGGGGGAATATCGGCTAACCGCCTACCGTTATGGCAACGCCCGTAAAGTTTATACCACAGCGCGGGCAATAAGTCAAGTTCATTCCCACCCGCTGTGGTAGTTGTCAGTTGTTAGTGGACGGAGGGCGCGGGCTTCGCCCCCCCGCCCCGCGTCCCCCGTCCACTAACCACTGACAACCGACGACTGAGCGCACCGTTACGCGGGCATAAGAGAGTAAAAAGCGGCACCCGGCGCGAATGCGCGCCCACCCCCTTACGGCATTACGGGCGAATAGCGAATACGCAGCTCCGGTGGCGCGGTAAGAGCCGCCCTATAATCGGTTTCCCAGCCCTCGCCCTGTTCGGGCAGGTTTACGCCGCAAGGCGGCGGGGCAAACAGGCGCAACGGCAGTTCCCTGCTCCGGGTTTGGGGCGGGGTTTGGGCAAAAAAGGCGGGCATGAGGTCCACGGAAAGCACACCGGGCTTCTTGTAAAACCATGCGCCGCAAAACTCTATCATAAGGTTGAGCGAAATATCTTGCGGGAAACAGACCTCGCAGAACACGGGGATTTGCTCCATGACCACGGTAAACTCCGCGCCGTCCGCGTCCTCGCTGCCGCCCCAACGCAGGGGCACGGGGTATTCCGCCGCGCCGCCGGGGGTAAAGACGGGCAGGTATGGGGAGGAATTGATAATCTCCTTATATTCGGCCAAGAGCGGCTGCGCTATGCCCACATGCGGGCAGTTGGGGTCTTCGATTTCGAGGCCGAGGCGGCCGCGGTCGCGGAACTGGTACATGGTCACGGCCTTGACGCACGGCGCTTCAAGGGGCAGGCGGCGGTATAGGTCGGCAAGCTGCGAGGCCTGCTCAAACGGGCCGGTGACATCGCCGTCGGCGTTAAACTCGCTGATATAGAAGGGGCGGTCTTTGCCGCCGGAGCGCGCCATGAAGCGCGTGTGCTCAAACAGAAACCCGCGCAGCACGGAGTCGTTGGTCACGCGTTTGTGCGTCTTGCCGCCGGGCTCGGCTATATCAAACGGCCAGCCCCAATGGAGCGCGAGATAGGTGTCGGCGGACCAGATATCGGCGGCGGCTATGGCCTGCGCGAAGTCATCCTCATAAGGCATCTTGCCTTGCGCGTCGGGGCGGTCGTCGCCTATGCAGAGAATGGTGCGCACATGGGGCGCGCGCCGCTTTATAATACTATGGAAGCGGACGAAAAAATCGGCCACCCGACGGTAGGTGTAGCGTTTGTTGAAGGCAAACCACGTGCCCGTGGCCTCGTGGTTTATGCGGAGGAACATACGCCCGAACGGGCGCAGGTCGTCGGCAATGCGTTCCAACTGTTTGTTGCTCACGGCGCAGTCAACCGTGAGGGTGAGTATAACGTCTTGGCCGTGGCGGCGTATATCGCGCATTTGCCCAAACGGCTCGCCGGAGGTGTCGCCCTCTATGCCGCCGCCATAAGGGAAATAGTCGTCGTAGGCGTAATCCCACGCGAAACCGGCCTCGCGCCCGCCGGGCACGGGCAGGGCGCTTGCCCGCGCGGGCCAGCCCTCGTCGAGCGGGTAGTAGCAATACATAAGGTTCACGGCGCGGTGTGGGCGGCCGAGCGCCCGGAGGATATAGTCCTGACACACATATTCGCCGCGTTCGCTGCCGCAGGAAAGGTCAACCGCCACCCGCGCGGGACCCATACGCACGGCGCGCGCGGCGCGGACACTCCGGTCGCCGGGGTTATCCATAGCGTTACCGCTCCTTCCGTATTAGACTAAGCAAAGCCTCCGGCCTTTTGCCCGCAAGGAGGGGAGCGCGCCTCGACGGCTAATCCGGCGCGTGCCTGCTGTGGCAGGCCGGGCAGTCCGCGTCGCAACCCACAATGGGGGTGGGGTCTATGCCCCGACGCTTGTAATAGTCGGCGATTGCCGCCTTTATAGCCTCCTCGGCCAGCACGGAGCAATGGATTTTCGCGGGCGGCAGACCCTCCAAGGCCTCCACCACGGCCGTGTTGGTTACCGCGAGCGCGTCTTTTATGCTCTTGCCCTTAACCAGTTCCGTGGCGATAGAGCTTGTGGCCACGGCCGCGCCGCAACCGAACGTCTTGAACTTAACGTCGGTGATAACATCGTCGCTGATACGCATGGTCATCTTCATAATGTCGCCGCACTTGGGGTTGCCCACGGTGCCCACGGCGTTCGCGTCCTCCACCTCGCCCACGTTTCTCGGAGAGGAGAAATGCTCCATAACCTTGTCTGTGTACATCGTGTAAATCAAAACCTTTCCACGGGTTTTCCGGCGGTATCGTCCCAGAGTGGGCTCATAGCCCTGCGGCTTGCCACCACGGAGGTGAGTTTGGAGATAATATAATCAACGCCCTCCGCGCCCGTGGAAGCGTCTATGGTGAGGCGGAGGCTGCCGTGGGCGGTTTCATGGGGCAGGCCGATTGCGAGCAGCACATGGGAAGGGTCGAGAGTGCCGGACGAGCAGGCGGAGCCGGACGAGGCGCTCACGCCCTCTATGTCCAAGCCGAGTACAATGGTTTCGCCCTCCACCGCGTCAAACACAAACGACGCGTGGCCGGGCAGGCGGCAGGCGGTGTCGCCGGTCATGCGGCAGTAGGGTATGGCGAGCACTCCGGCGGTCAGCCTGTCGCGCAGGGCGGCCGTATCGGCCATGTGGCGCTCCATATTGTCCGCGGCGGCTTGCAGGGCGGCGGCAAGCCCTGCGATACCGGCGATGTTTTCCGTGCCGGACCTGCGACCGCGCTCGTGGCCTCCGCCGTGCATGAAGGCGGGGAAGGGAATACCCTTGCGTATATACAGCGCCCCCGTGCCTTTGGGCCCGCCGAACTTATGGCCGGAAAAGGTGAGCAGGTCCACGCCGGAGAAACTGACGGGGATATGGCCCACGGCCTGCACCGCGTCCGTGTGGCAGAGCACGGCGGGGTCTTTGGCTTTCACGGCGGCGAAGATGTCGCCGATTGGCAATATAGTGCCGATTTCGTTGTTGGCGTATATGAGGGAAACCAACGCCGTGTCTTTCCTGACGGCGGCGGCGACCTGCTCCGGGCTCACGCGGCCGAGGGTATCCACGGGGAGCACGGTAAGCTCGCAACCGCGCTTGGCGAGCCATTCCGCCACGCGCAGCACGGCGGGGTGTTCCACGGCCGTGGTGATGAGGTGGCGGCGGTTACCGCGCAGCTCGCCCAGCTCCATAGCGCCTTTGAGCGCCCAGTTATCGCTTTCTGTGCCGCCGGAGGTGAAATAGACCTCCTCCGGCAGCACGGAGAGGGCGCGAGCCACGGCGGCGCGCGCGTCCTCAAGGCGGCACTTGGCGTCGAGGGCGATTTTATACATGGCGGAAGCGTTGCCGTAGCCGTTGGCGGTGAGCCAGGGCTGCATGGCGTGGAAGGCCTCCTTGCACAGGGGTGAGGTGGCGGCGTGGTCGGCGTAGACTAACAAAGCTAATCGCCTCCTTCCGGCGCGGCGGCGAGTATTGCCCCGCGCGCGAGAGCGTCGCATTTTTCGTTGCCCGGGTCGTCGGAGTGGCCGCGAACCCACTCAAATGTGACCGCGTGGAGCTCGGCGAGCGAGAGTAACTCGCCCCACAAGTCGGCGTTGAGCGCCTCGGCGTTGCCTTTGCGCTTCCAGCCGTTGGCTTTCCAACTTTTTGCCCAACCCTTAGACATACCGTCCACAAGGTAGCGGGAATCGGAGCGCAGGAGTACCTCGCACGGCTCTTTCAGAGCGCGCAGAGCCTCCACGGCCGCCGTGAGCTCCATACGGTTATTGGTGGTGGTCGCGTGAGAGCCGCACAGCTCCTTGCAACTGTCGCCGTAGCGGAGCACGGCACCCCAACCGCCCGGGCCGGGGTTGCCGCTGCACGCGCCGTCTGTGTATACGGTGACCTTCTTCATTATATTACCATCATACGCAAAAAAGCAACAGGGGTCAGGCGCGCGCATGGCGGCAAACACGCGCCGTGAGGGACGGCCGACCCGAAGGAAGGTAATATTCGCCGCAAGGTCAACATTCGAGCAATATGGGCAGTAGCAAGGGCTTGCGGCGGGTTTTTTTGTAGATATACTCGCCGAGCTCGTTTTTCAGCCGCGCCTTTATGGAGGCGAGGTCCGCCGCCCCTTCGTCGAGTATGGCCTCCAAACAGTCGGAAGAGGCGCGGGACAGCTCGTTTATGAATGTGTCCGCGTCTTTGTCAAACATAAAGCCGCGCGCGGAGATTTCGGGCCCGGCCACGATTTCCGAGTGGTTGTAGGAGATTGTGAACGCCAGGGCGATAAGGCCGTCTTCCGCGAGCAACTTGCGGTCACGCAGCACCACGGCGCCGACCTCGCCGATAGACGAGCCGTCTATAAACACCCGCCCCGTGGGCACGGTGTTGGAAAGCCTGGCGTTGTGGCGGGAAAGCTCCAATATGCGCCCCGGTTCGGGCAGAAAGCACTTGTTTGGGTCCACGCCGCAAACCTTGGCAAGGCCGGCGTGGATTTTCAGCATCTTGAAGTCGCCGTGGAGCGGCATGAAGTATTCGGGTTTGGTGAGCGCGAGCATGAGCTTTAGCTCCTCCTGACACGCGTGCCCGGACACATGGATGTCCGCCAGGCGCTCATATATCACCTCACAGCCGCGCCGAAGCAATTCGTTGACCACTTTGGTAATAGTCAGCTCGTTGCCGGGGATGGACGAGGCGGAGAGGATAACCCTGTCGCCGGAGCCGACCTCGATTTGCCTGTGCGCGCCGAAGGCCATGCGGTAGAGCGCGCTCATGGGCTCGCCCTGACTGCCCGTGGTGATGACGCAGACGCGGTTTTTCGGCATATTCTTGATTTGCGTGACCTCCACTATAACGCCGGGCGGTATGTTGATGTATTCAAGCTCCATAGCCACGCGCAGTATATTCTCCATGCTGCGCCCGGTAATGGCCACCTTGCGCCCGCTCTTCACGGAAGCGTCTATAATCTGCTGCAAACGGTGGATATTGGACGCGAACGTGGTGATGATAACGCGGCAGTCGCTGTTGCGGAAGAGGTTGTCTAAGGTTTCGCCCACCTTGCGTTCGCTCATGGCAAAGCCCGGTCTGTCCGAATTGGTGGAATCGGAAAGGAGCAGGCGCACACCCTGCTTGCCCAGCTCGCCGAAACGCGCTAAGTCAATGACTTCGCCGTCCACGGGGGTGGTGTCTATCTTGAAGTCGCCCGTGTGGATGATAACGCCGAGCTTTGTGGTTATGGCGAGGGAAACGCTGTCCGCGATGGAGTGGTTGACGCGGATGAATTCCACGGCGAAGTCGCCGCAGACAAACGAGTAGCCGGGTCTGATAATGTGGATTTCCGCTTTGTCTTTCAGGCCGTGCTCTTCAAGTTTGATGTCAATAAGCCCCGCCGTGAGGCGCGTGGTGTAGATAGGGCATTGGAAATCCCTGAGGAAGTAGGGCACCGCGCCGATATGGTCCTCGTGCCCGTGGGTGATTACAAGACCCACGATGTCGCTCTTGTGCTTGGCAAGCCACGAAAAGTCGGGAATCACAAGGTCCACACCAAACAGCTCCTCCTCCGGAAAGCTGATACCGCAATCCACAAGCAGTATCTGCCCCGAAAGCTGAAAGACGGTAAGGTTCATACCGATTTCGCCGACTCCGCCAAGGGGGATAATTTTCAATTTTTCCTGCATTTTTTGTTTGGTTCACTCCTACCTGTATTCTCAAAAATAGAAAACATCACAAGGGCGGAAATTTCCGCCCGCGAGAAAACCTACCGTTCGTACCCGTACCTTCCATTATACACTTTTTTTTGGCTTTGTCCATAGGCAATTTTCATATCTCATTTCCGAGAAATGAATAATTGCTTCGTGAGTTTGCTGCTACGGTAACAAACAAGCGTTTTCCCGCGTTTCCCGCTTTTTTGGGTATTTCACACAACGGAAAACGGCGTGGCGAAACTTCGGAATTTGAAAAATCGGCGGACAATGCCGCAAAAGAAAACAGGAAACCCTTGTGCCGCAACGTGTTGGTCATTTTTGAGAAACGTAGACTTACTATTTATAAGAATATTTCTCACAGCTACCGAGTATTATAGCAAGGTGTGTAAGCTGAAAAGGGTTGGGAAGGGCAAAAACGGCCATAACACCCCTTTCGGGAGGTGGCGGGGAAGCGGGGGCTGCCCGAAAACGGAACCTTGGTTTTGGGCGTGGGTTGACAAGAAAGCGTTCGGGTGATATAGTTTGTTAGCGCTTACCGAACGAATGTGATGTCAGCCGGGCTGTTTCGCTCTCGCGGAAAGGGCGGAAGGCTCCCGCCGTTGATTAACGGCGGCCGGCGGTGGCGGCGGGAGGAGTTTCCGATGGTTTGTACGCGTTGCGGCAGTGAAACGCCGAATGACTCAAAATATTGCAGCATATGCGGCATTGCCGTGCCGCCGCTTCCGCCGCCGGTACCCGAACCGACGGTGCTCCAAAACACGTCGGTGATACAGAGTATGCGGGGGCGAATGAGGCCTATTCGGACTTCCGAAGCGCTGCTCGTGGAGTTCGCGGCATGGCTACCGCTCTTGAATGTGGCGCTGCTGCTTATGTGGTCCACCGCAAAAAACGAAAACCTAAACCGAGCCCGCCTCGCGCGCGCCAAGTTGCTGAGCATATTTATCATAATGTCCGCCGCGGCGGCCACATTAGGCGTGTTGGCCTTGCTCGTGCATACGGGTTACTTGGAAGGCTCGCCGTTTCCCGTGCTCCTGTGGCCTTGACGGTTATGCTTTGGAGTCTCTGACGCAAAAACAGAACAGACCCCCGCCGCAACAGAGGAGTGAAACGGCCGTGAGCGCGGCGAGGGTGGGAAAGTGGACTGTGCCGACAGGAAGACGGGGGATATACTCAAAAGGCGAAAGCGCGTTGACGGCGGGCGGCAGTTCCGCAATGCGCGAGAGGAACATGCCGAAGAAACAGAAGGCGAAATACGCCCACACTAAGGTGTAAGCCTTGGGCAACAGGCCTACCAATAATACGCACAAACCGCAGAAGAACCATATAGCCGGAAGATAGACAAGATTGCTGCCGAGCAGAAAACCGAAGCTGACAGACCCGGGCAGCACCAAGGCGGCCGCCGTGTAAAGCCCTGCGGCTGTGGCTATTTGGAGTAATACGGATGATATGGCCGCTATTATGAGATAACCGGAGTAATAGGTGACGCGGCTTACGGCGCGCGAGAGCGTGAGTTCGGCTCTGCCGCTGAGCTCTTCTTCGCGTGGGCGGGAAACTATGGGGAGCAGGGGCGCGAGAGCGAGAGCCGCCATGATGGAATTGACCATGGCGGCGAACATCTCGGTGGAGGCAACGCCCGGAACGACACCGATGACGGCTTGATAAACGGGGCTTCCGTCTATGAAACTGTCTATGTCGCCGAGTATGGAGCCGTAAGACGCGCCGAGCAGGAAGAAAACGAGCAGCCATATTAAAACGGAGCCCCGCGTGAGCCTGAGCGCAAGGCCAAAGGAGGAACGCAACGAGAAATCGGCGGCGGTCCTGCCCCTGCGCGCGGGCAGCAACCCGCAGCCTAAGTCGCGCTCGGAGGAGAGCATATATGCCGAGGCGGCGAAGCAGATTGATTCGATGAGCACGGCGATTACGGGCTGCCATGAATTCGCCGTGAATACGCGCGCGCGGAGCAGCATGCCCAAGGGGCTTATGAGCGCGAGGGGTTCGGAGAAAATATCGCCGTATGCGCGGAGCAAAAAGAGCAGGCCGAGTACGCCGAACGAAACACCCATTGCGGAGCGCGATGAGGAAAAGAGCTGGCAGAGCAGAGCCGTGAGCGCGGCGGCGAAGAAACCGCCCGCGCCTAAGACGGCCCCATACAGCATACAGCCCGCGAATGTGAAGCCGGTCAGCTGAAAAGAGGCCAGCGCAAGGCCCGTGAGGAGGGCGAGCGCGAGGTTTATGAGCAGGGCGGCCGAGATGGCGGTGTGGAGGCAAATCAGCCTGCCTGCCGGCAGGGAGCGCAGCAATTCGGCGCGGCCCGCCTCTTCGTCCGCGCGGGTACGCCCGCAAATGAAGACGACGTTCATGACACAAACGGCGAGGAGTACCCATAACAGCATATTGCCGGCGTACATGGCGGCGGGCGTGTAATTATCCGCGCCGTATACCGGGCCGATTATGGCCACCATAGCGGGGTTTTGGAGGGCTTCGGCGAGCGCCGCGCGCCCGTTATCGTCGAACATGACGGCGAAGGCGGGGGCGAGAAAGGCCGAAAAAGCCACAAGCGCGCACAGCCATATCGCTATGAAGAGGCGCTGCGCGCGAAAGACAAACAATGTTTGCCTGAAAGTGCCCGCAAATAACCGTCTCATAGCTCTTCCGGGCGGGAGTTGTTATAGTGGCTGAGAAAAAGCGTTTCTAAGGACGGAGGGGAGGAGGTGAGGCGAGTGATGCGCAAAGGCGAGAGGAAGCCGATGATTTCCGGAAGGTATTCGCTGTCCGCCGAGAAATCGCAGCAGTCTTTGTTTACGGAGAGGTTATGCACTCCGGGTATGGCGGCAAGGCCGTGGGCGGGGTGTTCTGTGGTGACGGACACGGAAGTGCGCGTGAGGTGGCGGAGCTCGCCGAGCCTGCCTTCCTCAACCAAGACACCGCCGCGCAGTATGCCGATTCTGTCGCACAGGCGTTCGACTTCGGAGAGAATGTGGCTGGAAAGAAGTATGCTCTTGCCGTCCGCTTTCAGTTCCTTGACACATTCGCCGAACACCTGCGCCATGAGCGGGTCTAACCCGCTTGTGGGTTCATCGAGTATGTACAGCTCGGCCTCCGAAGCGAAGGCCGCCACAAGCGCCACTTTTTGGCGGTTGCCCTTGGAATAGGCACGGCATTTTTTGCCCGGTTCCAACTTGAAACGCTCAATCAGCGAATCCCGTTTTTCCTTGTTGGGCGAGGCGCCCTTGCCGCGCAGGGAAAGGAAAAAGTCAATTATTTCGCCGCCCGTGAGGTTAGGCCAGAGGTTGACCTCGCCGGGTACATAAGCTATGCGTTTGTGGATGTCCGCCGCGTTTTTCCATGAATCCATGCCGAATACGGAGGTGCTGCCGCCTGAGGGGCGCAGTATACCGAGTATAACGCGTATGGCGGTGGTCTTTCCCGCGCCGTTAGGACCGATGCAGCCATAGGCTTCGCCTTCGTCTAACCCGAAACTGACGTTGTGCAGGGCGCGGAGAGAACCGTATTTCTTTGAGAGGGAATCTACTGTTAGCACAGGCATAACGCGAACCTCCTTGTGTTAGTTTTGCGCTTTGATACATTATACGCCGAAAGGGGGCAAAGCGCAACCGTTTAGCGGGGGGTTAGTTGTTAATTGTTAGTGGACGAGGGTTGCAGGGGGGACGTGGGGGCGGGGCGGGGGTTGCCGCCCCCACGTCCCCGATGGGT
Source organism: Oscillospiraceae bacterium (assembly GCA_031253545.1). GTDB lineage: Bacteria > Bacillota > Clostridia > Oscillospirales > UBA929 > WRLJ01. The sequence goes on along the minus strand of JAIRWH010000048.1, from coordinate 8,772 downwards.
TAGTGGTCAGTTGTCAATCGCGTTAGTTGTTATCCGATACCCTGTTATGCGAAGCATAATAAGTTTATCCACTATCCACTAACAACTAACAACTAACAACTAACCACCGCGCGGGGTGGTTGCCTTTTTCGCGCGGGTGTGCTATTATCGAGCAAACGGCAATAACGGGAGGCAGGCATGGATTACGACAATACGCTCAATCTACCCAAAACGGACTTTTCCATGCGGGCGGGGCTGCCCGCGCTTGAGCCGCGGCTATTGGAAAAGTGGCAGCGTGAGGGGCTGTATGAAACCTTGCAGCGCGAAAAGGCGGACGCGCCGCTGTTTGTGCTGCACGACGGGCCGCCGTTTTCCAACGGCGACATACACCTCGGCCACGCGCTGAACAAAATCCTCAAAGACTTCGTGCTGCGCTATAAAAACATGGCGGGCTTCCGCGCGCCGTATGTGCCGGGCTGGGATAACCACGGTATGCCCATCGAAAGCGCCATCATCAAAAAGAACAAGCTCAACCGCCACACCATGCCCGTCACGGAGTTTCGCCGCGCCTGCCGCGACTTCGCCCTGCGCTATGTGGAAAGGCAGAGCGAGCAGTTTCAGCGGCTCGGCGTCTTGGGCGATTGGTCGCGCCCGTATCTCACCATGTCGCCGGACTTCGAGGCCGAGGAGGTCTTAATCTTCGGGGAAATGTATGAACGGGGGCTTATCTACAAGGGCAAGAAGCCCGTGTATTGGTGCGCCCACGACGGCACGGCCCTTGCCGAGGCGGAAATCGAGTACGCCGACGATAAATGCCTGTCTGTATATGTAAAGTTCCCCGTGGCGGACGGTAAAGGCAAATTGGGCGGCGCGGAAAACGCGAGCTTCGTTATCTGGACCACCACGCCGTGGACATTGCCGGGCAATGTGGCAATCTGCCTGCACCCGCGCTTGGAATACGCCCTCTGCCGCCTGGGGGGCGAAACGCTCATTGTGGCCGCCGCGCTGCGTGAAAAGGCCCTCGGCGAAAGCGCGGAGGTTATCGCCGTAACGCGCGGGGCGGACTTGGAGCGCCTTACGGCGCGCCACCCGTTTTCAGACAGGGAAAGCCTTGTGATTACGGGCGAACATGTCACCGCCGAGAGCGGCACGGGCTGTGTGCACACCGCGCCCGGCCACGGCGCGGAAGACTATTTCGCCTGCAAACCGTATAACCTGCCCATACTCGTGCCCGTAGACGACAAAGGCCGCATGACGGGCGAGGCGGGGGCGTTTCTCGCCGGGCTGACCACCGACGAGGCGAACATCGCCATTGTGAAGGCCATGCGCGAGAGCGGCGCGCTGCTGCGCGAGGAGGAGATGACGCACCCCTACCCCCATTGCTGGCGCTGCAAGCAACCCATACTCTTCCGCGCCACGGAACAATGGTTTTGTTCCGTCGAGGCCGTCACGGAACGCGCCTGCGCCGAGGCGGAGGCGGTGGAGTGGCTTCCGGCGTGGGGGCGCGAGCGTATGACGGCCATGTTGCGCGAAAGGGCGGACTGGTGCATATCGCGTCAGCGCGCATGGGGCTTGCCCATACCCGTGTATTACTGCAATAACTGCGAAAAGCCCGTGGTGACAAAAGAAACATCGCGCCTGACGGCGCGGGCCTTCGGGGAAAAAGGCTCCAACGCGTGGTATGAGGAAGACATACTGCCGCCCGGCTTTGCCTGCCCGCATTGCGGCAAGGCGAGCGGGTTCGGCAAGGAAACCTCCACGTTGGACGGCTGGTTCGACTCCGGCTCGTCGCACACGGTGATACGCGGGCGGGAGGGGCATCGCTTCCCGGCGGACTTATACATAGAGGGCAACGACCAATACAGGGGTTGGTTTCAGTCCTCACTGCTAACCTCCGTAGCCTCGAAAGAACGCGTCGCGCCGTATAAGACCGTGGTGAGCCACGGGTTCATCGTAGACGAAGAGAAGCGCAAGATGAGCAAGTCCGAGGGCAACGTGGTGGACCCGCTGAAAATCGTGCGCGATTACGGCGCGGATATACTGCGGTTGTGGGTGGCGCAGAGCAATTACCAAAACGACGTGAACGTGTCGCTCGCCATGTTCGCCTCGCTCTCGGAAATCTACAAAAAAATCCGCAACACCTGCCGCTTTCTTTTGGGCAACCTCTACGACTTCGACCCCGCCGCGCCCGCCGCCGAGCCGGAGGAACTTGACCGCTGGGCGCTGTGGAAACTGCGCGCCTTGGCGCAAAAGGCGCGCGAGTGTTACGATGCCTACGAATACCACACCGTGTTCCACGCCGTGCACAATTTCTGCGTGATTGACATGAGCAACTTTTACTTCGACGTTATTAAAGACCGCCTGTATTGCGACAAAGCCTCCGGGCGGTCGCGCCGCGCCGCGCAGGGCGCGCTGTATGAGATTTTAGACACCTTGGTTCGGCTCATAGCGCCCCTCCTCTCGTTTACAAGCGAGGAGATATGGGGCAAAATGCCGCACCGCCCCGGCCACGATACGCGGAGCGTCCTGCTCAACGCCATGCCCGCGCCCGGCGGGGCGGAGTTTGACAAGGCGGAGCAATGGGCGCGCCTTGTGGCGTTGCGTTCGGAGGCAAATAAGGCCATCGAGGAAATGCGCGCGGCGAAGGTTATCGGCAAGTCGTTGGAAGCGGCGCTGACCATTACCACTAACGACGATATAATCCGCGAATACGAAAACTTTTTGCCGCAGCTGCTCATTGTGTCCAAGGTCACATTGCAAAGAGGGGAAAACGCCATTGCCGTAACGCGCGCGCCGGGGGATAAATGCGCGCGCTGCTGGGGCGTGTTCGAGACGCTCGGCTCGCGCCCTGAGCACCCGCGGCTTTGCGCGCGCTGCGCGGACGCGGTCGCGGGTCAATGAGGCAAAAGTTAGCCTACTGCGCCGCCGCCGCCGCGATGTTTGCGTCAGATAGGCTGCTCAAAATGCTCGTTTCGGCGCGTAAGCCGGAAACAACGCTTATACCGGGCGTGTTGCGCGTGACATACGTGGAAAACAGAGGGGCGGCGCTGGGTATGTTCGATGCCGTGCCCTATTTCCATGTGTTTGTCATCGCGCTGTCGTTTGCCGTACTCGCGGCCGTGGCGTGGGCGGTCGCCAAGGGCGCGCTACGCAACCGCGCCGCCGAATGGTCGCTCACGGCGGTCTTTGCCGGCGCGGCGGGCAACCTTGCCGACAGGCTGCTCAACGGCGGGTTTGTGGTGGATTTTCTGGCGTTCGATATCGTGCTTAATTTCTTTGTCTTCAACTTAGCCGACGTGTATATCACATTCGGTTGCGCGGCCTTGTGCCTATGTATGCTCGTTACGGGCAGGAAAGAAAAAAATGCAGTGGCGCCTGACAATAGCTGAAAACGACGGCGGGAGCCGCATAGACATGGTGATGAGCCTGCGCGGCCCGTTTTCGCGCAACGCCGCCCAACGGCTGCTCACATCGGACAAAGTGACGCTCAACGGCGAGATTGCGCGAAAAAACGGCAGAGTGAAGCCCGGCGACACCGTGCGGGCGGAGCTGCCGGAGCTTGCCGCTCCCGCCGCGCGGCCGGAGCCCGTGGAGCTTAATATAGTGTATGAAGACGAAGACTTATTGGTTGTGGATAAACCGGCGGGGTTGGTGGTGCACCCCGCGCCCGGCCACGAGAGCGGCACATTGGTAAACGCCCTGCTGCACCATTGCGGCGGGAGCTTGAGCGGCATAGGCGGCGTGGCTCGCCCCGGCATTGTGCACAGGCTGGACAAAGACACCTCCGGCCTTATCGTGGCCGCGAAAAACGACTTTGCCCACGAGCGCCTCAGCGCGGCGCTCCGCCGCCGGGAAGTGGGCAGGATATACGAATGTGTGGCGCGCGGTAGCCCTTTGCGCGAGAGCTTCACCGTGGACGCGCCGCTCGGCCGCCACCCCGTGCACAGAAAGAAGCAGACCGTTACGCCGGGCGGGCGCGCCGCCGTAACCCACGTGAGCGTTATCGAGTATTTGGAAGGCTGTTGCCGCCTGCTTTGCCGCTTGGAGACGGGGCGCACACACCAAATACGCGCGCACCTGGCGCATGTCGGCCACCCCGTTATCGGCGACAGGCTGTATAACCCCCGCCCCGGCTCCGCGCCGTGCCAGTTGCTCCACGCCGCGCGGCTCACCTTCGCGCATCCGAGGAGCGGCGAGGGCATGGAGTTTACCTCGCCGCTGCCGGAGCGTTTCGGCGAGTATTTGGGCAAACACCGGGGCAAGAGCGGTATTTGGCAAACAAAAGAGCGGGTGTCACAACCCGCCCATAACCGCGTAGACCTCTGATTGCCGTTGTTCACCGCGTCAGGAGCGAAGGGTCGGCCTCTATGCGCGCGGCGCTTTCCGTGGTTTTTTCGTAACATTCGGCAAGGAGCGTGAAGTCGGGGTCGTCGAGACCGACGGGCTCGTTGCGTTTGCCTTTTTGCTCTATGGCCAAGGCTAAGGCGTGGAGAGGCTCCAAACCGAGGTTGGCGGCCACGCCCTTCAAGGCGTGAGCCTTGGCGGCCACGCGTTCGCAGTCGGCGCTTTCCACAGCTTCACGCAGCTCGCCGAGGAAAGCGCCGTGGGCAAACTTACCGAGCAGGCGGCAGTAAACGGCGTTCATGCCGCCCACAATGGATAGGCCTTTTGCGATATTTATGCCGTACAATTCGTCCATACGCCACCTCCGAAGATAATGATTACAATAGAGCGGAGGGTTTATTTCTTCTTCGCGGCTTTCTCCTTGGGGTAAAACCACAAGGATGCGGCGGCGGCAAGCGCTCCGCCCGCAAACGGCCCCGCTATGAACACCCAGAGGTCTTGGAGCTGCCCCGTGGCCACGGCGGGGGCAAGCGAACGCGCGGGGTTGACCGAGGTGCCGGTCATGTTGATGCCGAGTATATGCACAAGCGTGAGCGCGAGACCCACCGCGAGGGCCGCCGTGGGCGTGTATTCCTTCTTGGCCGTGACGGTGAGCACCACGAGCACGAACACAAACGTGAGCACAGCTTCGGAGGCCAAGCCCGCCACGGCGCTTGGCAGCGGCTCCGTGCTGTTCACGGCGCCGGAGGCATCGAACGTGTCGCCCACCAAGGCGCCGAAGGCGTACACCGCGGCAAACGCCCCCGCCACTTGCGCGGCAAGGTAACAGGCGAAGTCCGTCGGCGAAAGGCGGCCGCGCAGGAGCATGGCGAGCGACACGGCGGGGTTGACGTGGCAGCCGGACACGGGGCCGAGGGTATAGGCCATGCAGGCGAGGGCGAGGCCGAAGGCGAGGGCCACGCCCACAAGGCCGACCTCGTAATAGCCGTCCGAGAAATAAGCGCCGCCGCATCCGAAGAGCACGAGCACGAATGTGCCCAAACATTCGGCGGTGTATTTCCTGATGCTTTCCGTGTTCATGGTGGTCGCCCCCCTCCCCTCGGTTGAGACTATGATACAGTCTGCGGGCGCAAAAGTCAAGGCTCGCGGCGTAGGCGGCGCATTTTTTCCCTGATTCTTTCGCGCGCGGCTTCCTCGGCCCGCAAGTCCGGCACCCACGCCGCCCCCTCGCGCCGCAGATACATGCCTTCGCGCGCGCCTTCGGGCAGTTCGGCAAGCGGCAGATTCACCGTGTTTTGCCCGTCGTCTTCGCATACGGCGAAGCCGCCCTCGATTCTGTCCACAATCAGCGTCATTTGCCGCTCACCTCCACGTCGTATTTGCCGTCTGGGGAAAGGATGAGCCTAACCGTGCCGTCTTCGTCCGTGCGGTAGATGGCCGCGCCCATGCCGGTCAGTTTGGTGATAGTATTCACATGCGGGTGGTTGTAGCTGTTGGAAACGCCGCAGGATATGAACGCCGCCCCCGGCGCGACGGCGCTGAGGAACTCCTGTGTGGAGGATGTGCTCGAGCCGTGGTGCGCCACGTTAAGGAAATCGCTCCTCACCGGGCGACCCGTGAGCAGCAGGGCGGCTTCCACTTCCGATTCCATGTCGCCGGTAAAGAGGACGCTGAGCGCGCCGAACGTCAGGCGCGACACAACCGAGCAATTATTGAGGCTTTTTGGGGTTATTTGGTTAAACAGTATGGTAAGCTCCGCCTCGCCGAGCGTGTACACATCGCCGGGCACGGGGATTGCCACCCGCACGTCTTTCTCCAGCAGCGCGTCAACCATGTTCTCAAAGGTCTTTGTGTCGTTTTCAATGTCAGGCATGATAAACACGTCTATGTCGAACGCGCGTATTACGGCCTCCATGCCGCCGATGTGGTCCGAATGGGGGTGTGTGGCGATAACGAAGTCCAAGCGCTCCACGCCCTCGTTTTTCAGAAAACCCGTGAGCGCTTTGGCGGTCTTGCTCTCCCCGGCATCTATGAGCGCGTAACGCCCGTTGTGTTTCAGCAATATGGATTCCGCCTGCCCCACGTCTATGAACACGACCTCCAGAGCGCCGCCGCCGGGCGGCGGGCTTTGCGAAGGCGGGTTTCCGCCGTAAAAATACAGAAACAGCGCGAGCGCCGCGAGCAGCGCGAACGCCGCGATTGCCGCCGCCGATACGCGCTTCACGGGGCGTATCTCTCGTCCAATTGCTCCACCACGTATGCCATAAAGTCTTCGCAGTTGCCGGGGCCGATGACATTGGCGGCGTTGCGCGCGCTTTCCGAGGCGTTGCGGGGCGCGAAGCTGTATACTTCCCCGAGCATGGAGACGTCGTTGTCGTTGTCGCCGCAGGCGTATGTGTGCTCCTTGCCTATGCCGAGATGGCGCATTAAGCGCGTCAGCCCCGCGCCCTTATGCGTTCCTTTGTTCTGCACTTCCAATATGGTGGGCGCGGAGTAGCAAACCTCCAACTGCCCGCCGTATGTTGGGATAAGCCATTGACCGAGCGGCTGCAGGCGCGAGGGCAAGTCCACGGCAAGCAATTTCACCCACGGCTCCGTAACGTCGGAGGGGGAGGTTATGTCCACGCCGGTACAACACACATAGTCGAAGTGAGCTTGTATCGCAAGCCCCCTGTTGATGCAGTATTTGGTGTCTTTGCATATGACCTCCACGCCCATGCGCGGAAACTTCGCCAATATCACGTCCGCTATGCCCATCGCCTTTTCGTCCATGTACTCGATATGCACATATTCGCCGGTGGCGTAATTGTAGACCACCCCGCCGTTGCTCAATATGGCGGCGGTGTTTATGGGCAGGTGGATTCGCACGGATTCCGCGCCCACCCTGCTGCGGCCCGTGGCGATGGTAAACAGCCCGCCGCCGTCTATGAAACGGCGCAAAGCCTCCATGTTGCCCCGCGTCACCTCGTGCTCGTTGTCGAGCAATGTGCCGTCGAGGTCCGTGACGAGCAACACACCGGAAAACTTAGACACCGACGGCGCACCCCCCTGACTGTTTTGCCGCGCGCAAACGCGGCGTTCGCCACAGACAAAGTATACCCGATTCCCGCCGGAAAAGCAAGGGGCAACGCAGGGGCCGGGACGCGCCCGCGCGGCGTGGTTGGTTGTTAGTTGTTAGTGGTTAGTGGTTAGTGGACGGGTCGCGGGGGAGACGGGGGAGGGTCTGCGCGGAGCAAAGCCCCCCGCCACGCGCCGCCTTTGTCGCCCTACTCCACGGGTCGCTTATCCGTGCCGTCTAAGTTCATGGAGAAGAAATCACTTTTCAGCAAACCGTCCTCCACATAATAACCCGTGTAATAAATCCTTCCGCCCACTACGTTGATGCTGTTTGGGATGTCGTCGCTGATTTTCTGTTTATCCGTGCCGTCGGTCTTGATGGAATAAAAACCCGGCGAAGTGTTGCCCACAACCTCCGGCGGCCAGTCGGCCCTGCCGTAATAAATCCTGTCTCCCGCCACGTTTATGCGGGCCGCAAACTCATTGTCGCCAATCATGCGCTTGTCCGAGCCGTCAAGGTTCATGGAGTAGAGGACATTCCGGCTAATGCAGTAAACTCTGTCACCCACCACGTTGACATGGCTTGTTTGGTCGTTGTTGAGCAGACGCTTATCCGAGCCGTCGAGGTTCATGGAATAAAGTTTACTACCGTTTCCGAAGTAGTCACAGTAATAAAGCCTTCCGCCCGCAACGGCGGGGTACATCACTGTTTCCTCGGTGAGTCTGCGCTTGTCTGTGCCGTCTAAGTTCATACTGATGATTCCGTAGCCGTCGTAATAGCCTTCGTAGTAAATCCTGTCGCCCACCGCGTTGACAGAACCGCTTTGCGAATCGGTGAGTACGCGCTTGTCCGAGCCGTCAAGGTTTACACTGCAGATAAGGTGGTCGTAAGGGGTTGAAACATAATAAATCCTGTCGCCCACCACATTGACATCCATGAAAGCGTCGTCGGTCAATACCCGCCTGTCTTTGCCCTCAAGGTTCACGCTGTAAAGTTTCCAGATGCCGTCAGCGTCGTAGTGTGTGTAGTAAACCCTGTCGCCCCGCAGAGCGGCAACCCCCCGATTTGCGATGTTACCCGTGGAATTGCCGCGTATTTCGTCCTGCGGCACGGGCGGCAACGGGGCAAGGGAGGGAGAGGCGACCGGGCTTTCGCTCGGCGAGGGTGAGGGTTGCTCGGAGGGCGAAGGCGCGCCCGGCGTGGGGTCGGTTGACGGCGTTTCGCTTTGGGTGGGTTGCCCGGACGGCGTGGGGTCGGTTGACGGCGTTTCGCTTTGGGTGGGTGCGTCCGACGGCGTAGCGCCGTTGCCGTTGCCCGGCACGTCCGGCGCGCTCACGCAAGCGGCGAGGGAGAGGGCGAGCGTGAGCGTGAGCAAGAGCGCGAGTGTGGAC